>JAHFRE010000012.1 GCA_023258955.1 Sterolibacterium sp. | reverse complement strand
TGAAGGAGGAGGCGACCGGCGTTCGCTTTGTCCAGCCGGTGCTCGACACCCTGCTGCTGTCGGCCATCATCCATCCCCATCACCAGAGCCACCGGCTGGAAGCCATCGCCGAGCGGCTCGGGGTGGACCTGCTCGGCCGCCATACGGCGCTGGGCGATGCCATCGTCACCGGTGAGGTGTTCCTGAAGATGTTGCCCCTGCTCCAGGCCATGGGCATCAATACGCTGAAGCAGGCGCTGGCCGCGGCGCAAGAGACCTACTACGCGCGTCTGCGCTATTGACCATGGCTGAAACCGACGCCCGCTACCAGACCATGTACAGCCCCCTGGTCGACATCATCAGGCGCGAGCCGGTGACCGTGCCGCCGCAGATCTCGGTGCTGGAGGCGCTGCGCGTCATGGAGAACGCGCGCGTCGGCTCGCTGGTCATCAGCGAGGGCGGCAAGCCGCTGGGTGTGTTCACCCTGCGCGACCTGCTGAGCCGGGTGGCGCTGGGCGCCTGGGACCGGGAGCAGCCGATCGCGGCGGTGATGAGTCGCGAAAACCTGGTCAGCCTCGGTGCGCACGCCAGCGCCTACCAGGCGGCCCTGGCCATGGCCAGGCACCGTCTGCGCCACATCCTGGTCACCGATGGCGACGGAATGCTGCTCGGCGTCGTATCGCAAAATGACCTCTACGCAGTGCGCCACGCCGGCGTCAAGGAGGTCAGCGGTCAGATTCGCGACGCCTCCGATCTGGCTAGTCTGCAGACCGCCGCCGCCGGCATTGCGCACCTGGCGCGGCGGATGCTGGCCCAGGGCACGGGCGCGGAGCTGCTGACCCAGTTCATCTCCAGCTTGAACGACATCCTAACCCTGCGCGTGATCGAGCTGACCCTGCCCGACTTTGCGCTGCCGCCGGTCGATTGGTGCTGGATCGCCCTCGGTTCGGAGGGACGCTTCGAGCAGACCTTCAGCACCGACCAGGACAACGGCATCATCTTCGACTGCCCCGAGGGCGGCCCCGCCGAGACGCTGCGCGCCGCCCTGCTGCCCTTCGCGCAGGAGGTGAATCGCAAGCTCGACGCCTGCGGCTTTCCCCTGTGCCGGGGCAACATCATGGCCGGCAATCCGCAGTGGTGCCTGTCCTTGCAAGAGTGGCGCGGGCGCTTTTCCGGCTGGGTCTACGAAGCCCAGCCGACAGCCCTGCTCAACGCCACCATCTTCTTCGATTTTCGCCCGCTCTACGGCGAGGAAAAGTTGAGCCAGCAGCTGCGCGACAGCCTGCTCGCCATCACCGGCGCCAATCCGGCCTTCCTGCGCCAGATGGCGGTCAACGCGCTGCAGTGCTCGCCGCCGCTGGGCCTCATACGCACCTTCGTCTTCGATTCGGCCGAGTTTCCCCACACCATCGATCTGAAGCTGTACGGCACCCGTCCCTTCGTCGACGCGGCGCGCATCTTCGCCCTGGGCAAGGGCATCGCCGACACCGGCACGGCGCAGCGGCTGCGCGCTGCCGCGGCGATGCTGCAATTCCAGGAGGAAGACGTGGCGGCGCTGATCGATGCCTTCTACTTCATCCAGCTGCTGCGCCTGCGCCGCCAGCAAGCGGCCAAGCTCGAGCCGAAGAGCGCCAACCGCCTCGACCCGGCCAGCTTGAACGGTCTGGAGCGGCAGACGCTCAAGCACGCGTTCCGCCAGGCGCGGAAGCTGCAGCAGAAGCTGCAACTGGACTACCGGCTATAGAATTCTCAGCCCCTGCCGTTATCGCAGAAGGATGCTAACGCTGGGGTGGACGCATGCTGGTCATCGACGAGAACAGAACGACGGCGATGGTGATACGCAACGATGGTTTCAAGGTGACGCTGGTGCCGCTCAAAGACGGCAAGCTGTCGGCGCGCTGCATCTCCTTCGCCCAATTTCGCCAGCGCTGGTACGAGACCGACTATCCGCTGGCCAAGGCGCTGGCCACCTTCCAGGGCCACGTGGCGCGCCTGGGCGCTTCCGGTGCGGTGATCAAGGGTCTGCTTCGCCTGCAAAATCGCGACCGCTACGTGGTCGCGAGCCTGTTCTAGGCCTCGATCGTCAGCTCGGTTTCCAGGCCGATCACGGCGTCGAGCACGGCGGCGGTCAGTTCCTCGTCCTCGTCGCTCCAGGTGGCCTCGGGACCGGTCGATTGGCTTGCCAGCGGTGCGATGTCGAAGTCGACGTAGGTCCCGTCGATCTTCAACACCTGGACCCCGTCATCGACCTCGATGATTTCCCAATCGTCGGGAACCTCCAATTCCGCGTAGATGCGGACGCTCAGCTTCTTCATCTGTTCTCCTTGGGGCGGTGTTGGCCGCGCTGCTGAATCGATCGAGTATGATAGCCGCTAATACGCCATGGACGAGCCCAACTTCACCCGCCGGCTGAAGATTCTTTACGCCGGCTACACCGGCCTCTTCATCCTGTTCATCCTGCTGCTGGCCGGGGCCGAACAACTCGGCATGAAGCCGCGCGTCATCGGCTACGTCTTCATGTTCGCGACCATCGCCCTCTACGCCAGCATCGGCGTCAAGAGCCGCACCGCCGACATGGTCGAGTACTACGTCGCCGGCCGCCGCGTACCGGCCCTGTTCAACGGCATGGCCACGGCCGCCGACTGGATGAGCGCGGCCTCCTTCATCGGCCTGGCCGGAACGCTGTACCTCGACGGCTACCAGGGCCTGGCCTTCATCATCGGCTGGACCGGCGGCTTCTGCCTGGTGGCCCTGTTGCTCGCTCCCTATCTGCGCCAATTCGGCCAGTTCACCATCCCCGATTTTCTCGGCGCTCGCTACGGCGGCAACTTCGCCCGCCTGGTCGGCGCCCTGGTCGCCGTGCTCGCCTCCTTCGTCTACGTGGTGGCGCAGATCTACGGCGTCGGCCTGATCACCAGTCGCCTGGTCGGGGTCGAATTCGAGGTCGGCGTCTTCGTCGGTCTGGCCGGCATCATCGTCTGTTCCTTCCTCGGCGGCATGCGCGCCGTCACCTGGACCCAGGTCGCCCAATACGTGGTCCTGATCATCGCCTACATGCTGCCGGTGGCGATGCTGGCGCAGAAGGTGACCGGCGTGCCGTTGCCGCAGCTGACCTACGGCATCGTCCTGGAAAAGCTGGGGACCAAGGAGCAGCAGTTGTTCGACGCGCCGCAGGAGGTGGCGGTGCGGGCCCTCTACCAGACCCGCGCCGACGAACTCGGCGACAAGCTGCAACAGCTGCCGGCCTCGCTCGCCGCCGAGCGCAAGCGCCTCGGCGCCCAGGTGGAGGCGCTCAGGGAGCAGGCGACGACGCCGGCGCGCGAACTGTTCAGCGCCGAGCACGCGCTCAAGGATCTGCCGCACAGCGAAGCCGAGGCGCGTATCAAGTGGGAGCTGGCGCGGCGCGAGGCGACCGAGAAGTCGCAGCGGCCGCTGGCCCACGCCGAGGCCTTCGCCGATCGGGCGGGGGTGAGCGCCGAGGTGTCGCGGCGCAACTTCATCGCCCTGGTGATCTGCCTGACCATCGGCACGGCGGCGCTGCCGCACATCCTGATGCGCTACTACACCACCACTTCGGTGCGCGGTGCCCGCGATTCGGTGTTCTGGTCGCTGTTCTTCATCGCCCTGCTCTACATCACCGCGCCGGCCTACGCGGTGTTCGCCAAGTGGTCGGTGTACAACGACGTGGTCGGTGTGGCGATCGACCACCTGCCCAGTTGGATCGCCTCCTGGGGCAGGGTGGGTCTGGTCAAGGTCGAGGACATCAACGGCGACGGCATCCTGCAACTCTCCGAGCTGACGCTGTACTCCGACGTCGTGGTGCTGGCGACACCGGAGATCGCCGGCTTGCCCTACGTGGTCTCGGGACTGGTGGCGGCGGGCGGCCTGGCGGCGGCGCTGTCGACCGCCGACGGCCTGCTGCTCACCCTGGCCAACGCCCTCGGACACGATCTCTACTACAAGCTGCTGGCGCCGCACGCCTCGACCCAACGCCGCCTGGTCGTGTCCAAGGCGATGCTGCTGGTGGCGGCGATGGTCGCCACCTGGGTGGCGTCCTTGCGTCCGGACAACATCCTGTTTTTGGTCGGCCAGGCTTTCTCGATCGCCGCCGCCGGCTTTTTCCCGGCGCTCGCCTGCGGCATCTTCTGGAAGCGCGCCAACCGCTGGGGCGCGGTGACCGGCATGGTCAGCGGGGTGGCGGTGACGGTCTACTATTCCGTGATCACCCATCCCTTCTTCGGCGGTTCGATGGCGGCCGCCTGGTTCGAAATCCAGCCGATCGCCGCCGGCATCTTCGGCCTGCCGGTGGGCTTTGCCTGCATCGTCCTGGTCAGCCTGCTGACCAAGCCGCCGAGCGAAGCCGAACAGAATTTCGTAGACAGCATCCGCTATCCGCTGCTCCCCGCCGCGACGCCCTGAGGCTCAGCGTTCGCTAGCGAGCGCCGCTGACAAAGGCCTGGGCCGAATTCACGCGTCCTTGCATGACAGTATCCCTGAGCAGACGTTTGTCGCCCGTAACCAGGACCAGGTTCGCCCGCGCAGCGAGCAATTCCCATAACAGCTGGTCACCTGGATCGGGCGCGGGTGGCGCGGTCGCTGGTGCCAGCACGATCGCGTGCTGGGCGAGGTCCGTCAGAATGGTCTCAACCTCGGCGACCGTCAGCCGATGCAGCTTGCGCACGCCCGGCCGGACCAGCACACGACGGTACTCCGCCAGCAGGGCCTCGGATAGAACAAAAGGGAAGGCTGCGCCGAGCATGCCATCCAGGATGCGCGCGACAGGCGATTGCTCGTTCGCGGTCAGCAGTCCAGCCACGACGACGTTGGTGTCGACGATGACGACGGTGCGACTCACGTCTTGCGGCGCACCGCCTTGGTCTCCGTTTGAGCGACGGCGAGCGCTTGTTCCTCACCGAGCTTGCTGTGCGCTCGGGCGCGGCGCACCAGATCGCGCGCGTCTTGCCGCGACTTGATGCCGTAGAAGTCCAGGCTCTCGTCGATCAGTTGGCCGATGGTCTTGTCGCGCTGGGCGGACGCTTCCTTGAGCGCCCGGTAGCGCGCTTCCGACAAGGTGATGGTCAGGCGGCTCATGGTGGCTCGGTCTCGCATTGGTGTTTTAACACCAATATGCTATCGCAAAAGCTCAGCGTTCGCCACCGAGCGCCGGCGCCGGTCGCCGTTCGTCGATCAGATGACGCAGCGCCAGCAGCGGATGGTGGAGCAGCATCCGCGGTCCCGCCCAACGCATCACCTGCCTGACCCGCTCGCGCATGGCGGCGCTGTAGCAATGCACGCTGCATTTGACGCAGGTGGGCTTGGCTTCGCCAAAGACGCAGCGTTCGAGACGGCGCTGCGCGTAAGCGGCCAGCGTCTTGCACTCGCCGCACAGAGCGGCGTCGCCACGGCCGTGGTGGGCGCGGCAGTACAACTGCAGCATCGCCACAATGGTCGCCAACTCGCGGCTGCGCCGGGCGGTTCCGGTGACGCTGGTTGAGCGGGTGCTGGGGCTGTCCATGGTGTCGGTGAACATAGTCGGAGCGCCGCCCCTGTGCCATGACCTGGGTCAAGCCGCGAGCGATTCGCGGGCGCGAACAAAATAGTGCTTGACAATTGTATGCCATATGCATGTAATGCCAGGCGCGTATAGTGAAAAACGAATGACTCAGGAGGGGCAAAGGCGATGCGCTCGAATCCGAAAGCTGTGAAGTGCTTGCGTGGCGCATGGCGGGAAGTATTGGGATTATGCCTCATGCTTCTTCTGTGTACCAGCGCGCCAGCCAGGGCCGCGCTTTCCCCGGAACTGCAGAAGGGCATGGACTGGCTGCAAGCCCAGGTGCGGGCGGATGGCGGCCTGGCCGGCGAGTCAGCGTCCATCGCCACGCCGCTGCAAGCCCGAGCCGAAGCGCTGACAACATTCAAACTGCTGGGCACCATCCCGACCACTCTCGCCGGTTCCATTGCGGCGAACACCGACGACAACAGCGAATATCTGGCGCGCCAACTGATCTCTTCAAGCCTAGCCGGACAAACGATCGACGGCGGCGTGGTCGCGCTCCTGGCTCGCCAGAATGCCGACGGCGGTTTCGGCGGCGATGCGGGAAGCGCCAGCAATCCGCTCGATACGGCTTGGGTATTGTTTGCTCTGGTGCTGAGCGGCCAAGGCGACACCGGTCCTGCGCTGGGTATGCGGTCCTACCTTGCCAGCGCCATCCTCGCCGATGGTGGCGTGGACGGGTCGAGCGAGTCCGAACGGATCGAGGTCAGCGCCCTGGCCTTGCTCGCCTTGCAGACGAGCCAGCCCGATCTGGCGAACGCAAACATCGTCAAAAACCTGAGCGCGTGGTTGTTGCAACTGCAAGGGGCGAACGGCAGCTGGGAGAGCGGGGCGTACACGACGGCGTTCGTACTCTCCGCCATTGCCCCGATGACGGGTGACGCAACCGTGCTCAGCAACGCACGAGCCTTCCTGCTTTCGCGCCAGCTCGCTGACGGCAGTTGGAATGAGGACCCCTTTTTGACTGCGTTGGCACTGCGCGCCTTGTCCACCCAGTCCGCTCCACCAGCGACGACCGGCATCCTGAAAGGCCAAGTGAAAGACGCTGTGACCAATGCGCCGTTATCCAACGTCAGCGTCGCCTTGTCTGGGCAAGGTAATCAGGCAGCGGTGACGGACCCTGCAGGAAGCTTCACCATCGCCGGCCTGACCGCCGGAAGCTACTCAGCCGGTTACACACGCAATGGGTACAGCACGGCAAGCGCAAACTATACGATCACTGCCGGGCAAACAACGGACGCCGGCACCATCAGCCTGACGCAGACGGCCACCGCGGGGATCATCCGCGGCCAAGTGACGTCGGCGACCGGCAACACGCCCTTGCCAGGGGTGACGATATCGGTGACGGGAGCAATGACGGCAAGCACGACCACGGATGCGAACGGTCGTTATGAATTCAGTGGCGTCAACCCGGGTGCGATGGTGATCGCCGCCAGTGTGACCGGATATCAAACCTTATCGGGCAGCGGCACCGTCACCGCTGGGCAAACCCAGGTCTTTTCCCCAACCCTATACGCCAATGGACAGACGGCGCCGACCACGGCCCACTACGTGGGGACGGTGGTTTCCGCAGGGCAAGCCCTTCCCCTGGCGGGCGTCGCAGTCCACATCGCAGGGACAAGCAACGCTGCCGCGGTGACCACCGCCAACGGCCAGTTCGACGTGACCCTGAGCCCGGGCAGCTATAGCGCAAGCTTCTCGTTGACGGGTTATGGCAGCGTGAGCCAAACGTTTGTGGTGGCAGCGGGCACGACGCTCAACGTCGGCAACGTATTCCTGTCGCCGATTTTGACCAGTACCAGCATCAGTGGCCGCGTCGTCGATGCCTCCGGTCGTGGCATCGCCGGGGCGTGGGTGCAGGTGATCGGGCTCCCCTACGTCGCGACCTCCTTCGATGGCAGCTACACCATCGATAACATCGCCGATAGCTCGATATCGTTGCGTGCCAGTGCGACCGGCTTCAACTCTCAAACCATCAACCTGCAAATCCCCGCGCCATCTCGGCTGGTGCAGAACTTTGCCTTGACCCCGCAAAATGGCGGTTCCCTGTCGCTCGCGGACTTGGTCGTCACGCCGGGCAGCGTCGGCAGCAGCGCCAACGTCACGGTGGCGACCACGATCAGCAACACGGGATTGGGTGCCAGTACCGCGATCGTTGAGTTGCTGGTCTCCGATAGCAATCGCAACGTGATCAGCAGCGGAATTGCCTACGACGCCAATGGCATTCTGCTTGGCATACCGGTGATCGCACCGGGCCAGCACTTGGGTGTCAAGCTGGTGTGGAACTCTGCGCAGTTCCTCCCGGGTGTGTATTCGTTGACCGTTCGCCTGGTCGAGCCGAACAGCATGACCCAAACGTTGTCGCAAGGAAACGTCTTGGCCGAGCGCGCAAGTTCGGTCACGGTCAGTTCGCAGTCCCACTTCACCGGCACGATCACCGCCAATCCGTCCGCCTTGCCGGCCGGGACCAATACGCCCGTCAAATTGCACGCCTTGATTCACAACGATGGCAATTTGGATCTGGCGGCGCAGACGCTCACATTGAAGATCTTGAACAGCAAAGATGGCAGCATCGTGCTAACTCAGAATGTCGCCGTTGCCAAGTTGCTGGTCAATGACGTCAAAACCTTGACAATCCCGGACTGGACGCCCGTCCAGGCAGGGAACTTCAACCTGCAATTGGCTGGCACGGACACGACGCTGGGCAAGATCGAGGGCACGTTGTACGTCGGAGATGCCGCCAGTGCGACCTACAGCGTGGACCGCCCGGTGGTGCCGACGGGGACGCAAACAGTGCGCGGCACCGTCAAGGTCACGGGTCAGGATCGCTTGGGCGGCATCGCTACCGACTTGAGCGTGACCTTCCCGGCCAACGTCACCATGGCCAACCCGAATTTGGTACCAAGCAATTCGACCCGGAATGCCGATGGCACGACCACGGCCGTCTGGCACCTCGCCGCAGTTCTTGGCGCTGGACAGGAAATCAGCTTTGATTTGACCGTGCTGAACCTGCTACCGAACGAAGTCCGTAGCCTGGCGACC
Organism: Sterolibacterium sp.; assembly: GCA_023258955.1. Classification (GTDB taxonomy): domain Bacteria; phylum Pseudomonadota; class Gammaproteobacteria; order Burkholderiales; family Rhodocyclaceae; genus CAIYYX01. The sequence continues at coordinate 31,966 of JAHFRE010000012.1, read as the reverse complement.
GACGCGCACCTGACATTCAATAACGCCTTCACGAGCGGCCACAACTATTACGTACCAACAAGCGCTGCGGGCGGCCCGCTACCACAATGTTTGATTCCGGCAGTTTCTGGGGATACACCGCTTAGCGTCGCCATCGCAAGCGTCGCGGCAAACAACCTGGTGACCGGTCCCACCTGCACTGGCGTCTGCCACAATCCGGAAACGCTGGTCAGCGTAACGGAAAGCACCTACACCGTTGTTTCCAACTGCACGCAGATCATGTACGTTGGCCAGATATTCAAGTGTCCTGTCGGGCAGCTGTTCTATAACGATACGAAGAGCTGCCACGTGGTGGATCCGGGGAAGCAAGACGTCAACCTGTCCATCGAAATCCCCACGGTGACGGCATCACCCTACCTGGACCTCAAGCTGTCTTCAGACAAGCCGCAATACGGTGCCAACGCGTCTGTCAATCTCAACGCTCTCGTGACCAATACGGGCGCCGCGGCAAGCTCCGGTGCGGTCGATCTGGCGATCTACGCGGCTGACGGAATCCTCGTCCAGGACCTGGGGCCGCAAAGCTTCACGGCGCTTGCCCCCGCTACCCAGCGATCCCTGAGCGCTACCTGGAACACCGGCAGCTACGCTGTGGGCACCTACACGGTGGTGGGCACGATGTTCGACGTGCAAAGCCGAAAGGTCGGGGAAGCGCGGGCTTCGTTCAATATCGTCGGCCCAATCGCTTCGGCCTTGGTCGGCGCCAAGATCACCACCGACAAACAAAGCTATCCGCCCAGCGACACTGTCAAGCTTCTCGACCGGATCAGCAACCTCAGCCTCAACCAGACGTTCAATGGTCTCAGCGTCGTCACCCAGGTCTACAGTCCGAATGGCAGCGTGCTGTGGACGCAAACGACCACCCTGACGCAACTGCCGCCCGCTGGTTTCAAGGATCTGAGCAACGGCGTGGCCCTCGCCATGGCGGCTGCCGGCAGTTACCGGGCCGTGCTCTCTGTCAAAGACGCTGGCGGAACCGTACTTGCTCAGAGCGAGACCGCTTTCACTGTCCAGTCTAGCGCCGACAGCGGCAGTGGGCTCACCGGTAGCGTCAGCGCCGCTACCAAGCAGGTTTCCCAGGGCGACCCGCTGCTCATCGCCAGTACCGTGAACAACCTCGGCAATGCAGCGACCACGGGTCTGCCAATAACACTAAGCGTGATCGACCCGGCCACCCAGGCGGTCGTGACGAGCTGGCCCGCCACCGTTAGCCTGGCCAAGGGTGCCACCTACCAGAGTGTGCAGACCTGGATGTCCGGTAGCGGCAAGGTGAATACCACATACATGGCGGTGCTGACCGCTCAGATCGGCGGCAAGACGCTGACCTTAGGTTCCGATAGCTTCACCGTCACCGGGCCCCCGGTCAAACTCGACGTCAAACAGCAGCTGCTGCGCGAAGGCCGTCTGCTGGTGCTGTTGAGCTGCAAGAACGGTGAAGGCAACGGCCAGAACAATACGCAGTCCGGTGGCGCCAGCGCCCAAACCACCAGCGCGAATGGCAACTGGCAAAGCGATAGCGATGACGACAAGAACTGCATCAACAGCCGCGCCCAATTCCTCGACCGCACCCTGAGCGCGTTCGGCATCGACCACTGGATCAGCGCTACACTCGCCGACTTCAAACTCGCCTTCCGCAGCGGCAAGTACAACAGCTACTGGCTCTCCGGCGGCGCCTTGAAGCTCGACAACGACCTGACACGGGAACTGCGCGAAGCCGTCAATCGCGGCGACAGCCTGCTGCTCGACGGCATCCACGACGAACGCAACGGGCTCCTCGATGAGGTGCCAGGCGTCCTCTATCGCGGCAACCTCGCAACCAGCAACCTGCCCATCACCTTCACCGGAGCGCTCTTTGTTCCCGGCTTGATCGCCCCCACCGGTGCCCGACCGCTCGTACTCGCTTTGGACGGCGGCACGCAACAAGCCACCTACGTCAAATGCCACGGCTGCAGGAACGGAACCAGCGCCGCCATCGTCAGCAACACCTACGGCAATGGACGCGGCATGGTCATGGCCTTCGACCTCCTCGACATTCTGATGCAAACCCAGCCCATTCCCGCCGTTTGGCAGGACATCCTGCACACGACGTTCAGCTACCTCACGCCCCAGACGCCCGACGCCTTCACCGCCGGCGCCTATGCTGTCGCGCGAACAACACTCACCAACCAGGGCCAGGCGGTCGCGCTGGATGTCACCGACCTCCCGCCGCTCGGCGCCTTCGTGGTCTCCACCACGCCCCAGGCCAGCGTGAATCCCACGAGCAGTCAGGCCGAGTGGACGCCCAACCTCGCCGTCGGCCAAAGCATCGACCTTACAGCGGCGCTGCGCGTACCCGAGACGAGCGCCAACTACACGCTCACCACCGTGGTGAACAGCATCAGCAACGGCCAGAGCAAACTCTACGGCAGCTACCCACTGACGATCAAGGTCGCCGCCGCCGCGGACCTTGTCGTCACCAACTTGCTCATCGCCGACCTCAACGCGCTGCCATTGTCCAGCAGCCCCGACCGCAATGGGCGCGACCAAGCCGTCAAGAACTTGCAGGACGCCATCAGCAAGACTGCCCAGGGGCAATATGAAGACGCGCTCGCAAGCCTCCTCGACGCCATCGACAAACTGAGGGACATAACCGGCAAGGACGTGGGCGTCTATCGCCTCGCGATCGACCGTTGGATGCAGGAGCTGGAACTGGAATGGCTATACGCGCCACCGAGCGGCAAGCATTGAGCTATGGCAGCCAAACACTTGCTTAGACATTGCCCGGCGGACGGCGCCGGGAACGACATGGACAAGACCGGGGACCACACCATGCAAACCACGTCCTTCATGCGCCGGGTCAGCATCCTCGTGCTCATCACCTTCACCAGCCTCACCTTGCAACCGTTGCAGGCGGTGGCCCAGGCAAAACTCGCCGAAGTCCAGGCGACACAACCGACCGCCGGGGGCAACGACGAGCTCTACGCCAAACTGCTCGACGCCATGAAGGAGACCGCCAAACGCGGCGCCGACAAGGCCGCCAAGCAGCAAAGCACCCGCGACGACAGCAAGACCCTGCGCTCCCAGAAGGCCCAGCTTATCGCCTTGGAAGCCAAGGTGGACGACGCCTTTGCCGCCACCGAAGCCGACCTGATCGCCAAAAACCTCCCCGCCGAGATCCTCGCCCGCCACCGCGCCGCGGTACAAGCCTACAAGGCCAAGCAAGCAGAGTTCAAGCAACAACTCAAAGTCCTGGAAGACGCCGACAACAAGGACGACGAAGTCGGTCGTGCCGCCGGCATCAACAATCTCGCCGCATGGCTCGAGCAAAACCAGAAAGGCAAGCCCCACAACAAGACCAATCCCAACAAGCTCCCCTTCGGCACACCGACCAGCAAGGTGAGAGCGCCGATCGAGACCGCGCAAGGATTCAAAACCAGCCTGTTCAGGCAAGAGCCTGTGCGACTCGCTGGTGCGATCCCCAACGGATTCACCATGCCCGCCACCGCCACCTTGCCCGCATTGCCGACTGCGGACGACCTGGCCGCGACCGAAGACGTGCAGATCACCCAGGCCATCAAGGATCAGGCCGCAAAACTGAACAACAACCCGGTCCAAATCTATAACTGGGTGAGGAACAACATCGCCTTCATCCCCAGCTATGGCAGCATCCAGGGCAGCGACATGACGCTGCAAAACAAACGCGGCAACGCGTTTGACACGGCGTCCCTGCTGATTGCCCTCTATCGAGCGGCAGGCATTCCGGCCAGGTACGTGTACGGCACGATCGACGTCCCGGCCGACAAAGTGATGAACTGGGTGGGCGGTGTCACCAAAGCGGAAGCGGCGCAAAGCCTGCTCGGCCAAGGCGGCATACCGAACAGCGGGATCACATCAGGCGGCATCATCAAGACCATCCGCATGGAGCACGTCTGGGTGCAGGCCTACGTCGATTACACGCCTAGCCGAGGTGCGGTCAACAAGACCCCAAATACCTGGGTGCCGATGGATGCGAGCTTCAAGCAGTACATCTATACACAAGGAGTGGACGTCAGATCCGCTGTGCCGCTTGACGCCCAAGCACTCGTCACCCAAGCCCAAAGTGGTGCTACCCTTGACGCCTCCGGCTGGGTACAGAACATGAACGGCGCAGCCATCCAATCCGCACTCGCCAGCTACCAAACCCAAGTCCAGACCTACATAAACTCCCAAAGAACCAATGTCACCGTCGGTGACGTGATTGGGAGCAAAACCATCATACCGCAGAACTACAGCCTCCTCTTGGGCACCTTGCCGTACACCACCATTGCAACAGGTAGCAAGTTCACCGCACTGCCGGATCAGGTACGACACCAGTTTGATTACAATCTGTATGCCAGCGCCCTAGATCGCGCCATGGGCACACCGGTGGTCAGCCTCAGACAAAGCCTTCCAAGCTTGGCCGGCAAAAAAATCACCCTCTCATTCGCTCCGGCTTCACCCGCGGACATGTCGGTTCTTAATAGTTACTTGCCTTTGCCGCACGCGGATGGAACACCTATTTCGCCGAATGAATTTCCAACTAGCTTGCCGGGCTACCTCATCCACCTAACTGCTGAACTCAGGCTGGATGGTAAGCTTGTTGCCACGGGTGGCACCTTCACCATGGGAGAAGAACTCACCAGCAGCGAGGGCCTGTTTGACCCCGCTGCTGGTTGGGACTATGCAGAAGACACCCACCCGACCGCAGGTGAATACATTGCTACCCATGTCGACTTGCAGGGAGTAAGCCCGAGTCAGTTGGTGTCAATACAGACAAAGATGACGCAAACCCAAACCAGCCTTCAATCTTTACAATTCCGTGGGGATAAGGATGACCTCACGGGGGATCTCCTTTACAGTGCTGTTCTAAGTTATTTCGCTGCCAATTTCATAACCTCTAATATTTCTTCAAGAGCTGCAGGTGTTGTCGAATACCGCAAGCCATCCTTTGGTAACTTCTTTGCGGATGCGCAACCCTTGTATTGGTTCGGCATTCCCCATAGCGTTGCCTTCCGCGGCTTGGTGATGGACATCCAACGCTACGCCTCTATAAACGTAGCCAAGGACAACAGCCCGACCACTGTCATCGCCTATAACAAACAAGTCGGAATGACTTACTCGGCGAATGAACACATAATTCCTGAGCAACTCTTTACCAGCCCTGCAGACTCTAATCGCACGCAGGGCATCTCGGCAGTGAAAGCGCTGGCACTGGCGGCAGGGCAGGGGCAGAAGATTTACACACTTAACCAGGCGAACCAGGCACAGCATCAGGCGTTGCTGGCGCAGATCACTATTGATCCACAGGCCATGGAAGAAATCCAGAACGCCTTGGCTGTAGGCAATGAGGTGACCGTACATCAAGCCCCCATCACCCAAAGTGGCTGGACGGGCAGTTGCTACATCATTAGCGACCCGGCAACAGGATCAGGGGCGTATAAGATTGCGGGGGGCTTCAATGGAGCTGGCCTGCCGTGGAATACGATTGGTGCAGCGTTCGGCGCAATGTTAGATGCCTTACTAGCACATTACCGAGATCCTGGTTCGATGTTTGGATCGTATTTTGAGAAGACATTTGCGGAGTTTGGACGAATGGCTGCCGCGACATTGGCAGTGGCGTTGCTCATTATTGATATTGAAAAGACAGTTTCCGACAGTAGCATGAATGCCCCACAAAAGATCGCCAAAATCGTTGGCGCAGCAGCATCAGCAGTTGCTGGCCTCATAATCGGGGCGTCTGTAGGGCCATTCTTTGCCTCTCCTGCGGTTGCTGTTATCGCAGCAATGATTCTGGTTGTGCTGGCATCCATATTGATTGATCTGTTAGTTAATTGGATGGTGGGCACGATAGCGTTATTTAGGCGACTCAGATACGGCGGTCTCTATGCGGCATAAACAGCAGGAGTCTTTTTTTGTAAAGATTGTCTATGTTGTCGTGTTTCTTGTTTCGGCACTGGTGGCATTTGTTGCCACGGATGCGTTCTCGTCCTGGGTAAAGCATCAATCAGACCTACTCAGCATGTTGCCAGTTCAGGCGATACTGACGCTACCGCTGATGTTCATATTCTTCGTTATTGAAAAGCGGGTGATATGGCGTCTTATGGAGCAAGACGGCTTTTCAACAATATTTCCTGTCACTATGGGAGTATCAGTCGGTTACCTTGTTCATTATGCTCCATGGGCATCATAAGGAAGTCATCGGTTCCGATAGCTTCACCGTCCCCGGGCCCCCGGTCAAACTCGACGTCAAACAGCAACTGCTGCGCGAAGGCCGCCTGCGCTACTAATGTGGGAACGCATAAACATATACCGTGGGGATAAAGGAATGAAGGCTGCCAACGACGACGATGAGTTTAATCGAGCCAACGCTGCCCAAGCAGCTGGCGATCTATTAGGGTTGACCCAACTAGGCGGAGGTATGCTGCCCGAATTGGTTCGGTGGTTTGGAATACTATTTTGCTTTGTCGTCACTGGCCTGCTTGCATAATGAAATCACTCCTCGCGCTAATTGTTGGATACATGGCGGTATTCACAAGATATCTTGTAATTACTGATCAAGATTCCTTACTCATAAGCACGCTAGCCATGGCGTTAATCCTAACCGCAGTAGCCTTCGGCGCACTGTTTTCATTTGCCTACCATGTCAAATTTGTGGAGATGGTCAATAGAAAACCCGTTTCTTTGTTTCGCATTTGCCTATTTGGAGTCTTGTCCATGGCGCTGCCAACTATTTATCATTTGTTTGCCATGCCTGATTTACCGCTAAGAAGCCTCGTGTTGGCATTGATCATATTTTTTATTTTTCGGGGCAGAGAGCTACTAAGAGTGATTCCCGAGTTGATCCCGTTGAGAGACGCGGATATTCAGAATATGTTTCCACAATATCCCCCGAAGGATCGACATGATTTGTTGCGATTGGATGGATATGTCCTGTTGGTGTTGATCATGCCTTTCGCCGCCAAGGCGTTGCATTAGGCTGATACACACCTAGATGAGATTTGACGATTCCTCAAGACTATCACTTCAAGCTTCGGCAAAAGGCGCAACTGCGTTTGGATGGCACGGTGATAACGGAAAAACGGGGCCCACAGATGGGGCAAATACAGTATTTGATCAATCTTTACAATTCCGGTGGGGATAAGGATTGCCTCACGGGGGATCTCCTTTACGGTGCGGTTCTAAGCTGGCTCTCGGAAAGGCCTCGCCCAGCCGCTTCGCTCAGCTTGCGCGGGATTCACGGGAGCACACAAGGCCCTAGGCGCCGAAATTTCTCACAATACCTGGTCCAGAAAAGCCAAGCACATCAAACTGCAACGCCACACTGTGTGAGCTAAGCTATGGGTGGAGACAAACATAAATGAAATTACCATTGGGCCTAAGGCAAACACTTGGCGCACCATTACGCGCCAGAATGATCGCGCTGCAGAATAGGCGTCCTGCATTCGTTTGGCTTCTCGCCGGTGAGCTTGCTTTTGGGATCGTATTGATTGCAGATCTCATTGTTCCAGCGCGCGCCTATGAGCAAACGCTTTGTCTATTTTTTGATTGTCCGCCGTCTGTTTGGATTATGCTCGTGATCTGCCTAGCCCTTTACAGCTTAGTTGCGCTGGCACTTCATGTCTATATCGAATTCAAGGGGTGAAATTGCGGTTCAATACCAAGGTGCGGTTACTGGCCGCTTATGCTGCTATATGGCGGGTAATATTCGTGTTGGCCTCGATTAGCAGGTGTAGAGCAAAGCAGTGGCTGGCACCTTCACTCGCGAGCGCTAGAGCGAGACTCCGCCTTGCTGCTCGAGTAGCCGCACTTCGGGCAAGTGGTTTCGGCCAGCAACCACTCGACCCACGAGTGCGCTGGCTTCGACAGCGCATACCAGACGAGACGTTTGCCGCACCTTGGGCATCGCACTGCACAGCAGGCCGCAACCAACGCCAACAACCCAAGTCCAGTACCAATGAGCGTTGGTGCGTATCGCTGCACGCGCAGCGCGCTGGAAAACCAGGCGTCGAACCACATGAGCGCGCCCGCGGTCAGGACTGCCACAAATGCGAGCCACAGCTTCCAGCGCTGAGCCGCGAGCAGAGACACGTCGTTCGACGCCTTGCGCTCTAATATTGAGTTAAGCGACATGGATTCCCACCTCGGCGACAGATTGGGCACGCAGACATGACCGATGAAATTAGCTTTGTCTGCTCACATTGTGGCAAAACAAGAAGCCGGAGAGGATATATTCCGAAATGGCTAATTCCCATATTGCTCCTCCTTTTTGCTTACCCTGGAGGGAAGCAGCTTTGTGAAGAATGCGCTTGCAAATTCTCCGGAATTGGCTTTTTCTTACTTATCATAAGCATTCCCATAGTGATCATAGTATGTCTTTGGCAGTTGAATACGTAGGTCACACCAAATGAGAAAATGGGCATCGACATAATCAACGGAAAGCATCTGCCATTGGCGGGAGTGATGATGCTTATCGGCTATTCTCTAACTCGTTATCTTGGCGCCCCACTAGCAGGCGATGTTGTAACCCTATATTCCGCGTTTACGTATTACGTTATCTTCTTTGCGGTCACACTCCCTTGTGTCGGCCTCCAATATTTGGAGAACAAATATCTATGGTCAAGGATGCTAACTCTGAAAGACAATCTTAGCTTCATGGGTGTATCATACGGATTAGCAATTGGAATTCTTAGCCTTGGCAAGTGGTAACGAACTGGCATTAGCCTCTTCTGATTCGCGATTTCGCCGTATGTGTTACTCGCTTTGTGTTGTCTAGTCATGCGCGGCACACAAAGAACCATCCACTGTAGAAACCAATCAGCAAGGCAGTAGTGACTGCGATACGTGCAAACCTTGCATGGGAACCGAACACGCCGACGATCAATTCGAAGACGATTTCGAGGAGCAGCCACAATGGTGCGACGGCAAGACCTGCCATTGAGAAATTATCGCCTGCGGCGATATTAGCCAAGAGGATGCCCGAACCGACGCCCAACAATGCGGACACAACTGTCGCAATGGCGCTCGCAACGAACGCAGAACACAGACGTGGCCGACCAAGGCGGGACTGACGGATGAGTGTGGAACCAGGGCGTAGTTTGCAGTTGGCACCAACATTTGGTGCCTCGGCATGTCTGGCCGGTTCTGCAATTGACCGAGGCGGATTTTGAGGGCCGGTCATATTTGGCTGAGGGCGAAGCCTAGTGCTATTACCATAGCAACGCCAAGCCACAACCCGAAGGTTACAGCGGGGCGCTGTGGTTCCTCGGTTCCCCAAAGGTGGCCGTAGAGTTCTTCCATTCGCCCTGGACCAACGACCAGGGCGATTGTGAATGCTGCGCCAACTAGCAATGCACCCCAAATAGGCACCGGCCCGTAGCTCAGGTAGATCGCCCAGAAATCGGCAACGCCACCCGTCTTTAGAAATGCAAAGACGGGCCGGAGGGCGACCGTGAGAAGCATCGCCATCGCTGCGAGTAGTGCACCGATCAAATGGTCAACCAGTGTTTCCCGTTCTTCGGGGTGGCGGATTCGGTGCATAGCTCTAACCAACCTGCAGATGGATTTGCATTCGTGCATCCTGCCCTGATCCAAATGGAATAACAAGCCTTGACGCAGAGGAAACTCTGGAGAGTCTTGGGGTGCGACGCCGTGATGTGGATCAAGCCCTGAGCCAGTGGCGGGTTAGAATCCGCTGATGGAAATCCTGATCGCTGTGCTTGCCGGCGCGCTGGTCGGCGCTTTTTTGATGCGCTGGGGGCTCGCCGGTCCGATGCGCAGGCTTAGGAACGAGGGGGCGCTCGAGGTGGCTGCCGAACTTGCGGCGGTGGCTGAGCGCCTGAAGGGGCGCGAGGAGGAGTTGGCGCGGCTGCGTGTCGAGATGGCGCAACAGGCGAACCTGCTCGAGGGCTTGCGCGAAGAGGGTGGGCGGCTGCGGGCGCGCGAGGCGGAGCTCGCCGCGACGCTGGAGCAGGAGCGGCTCGCGGTCCAGGAAAAGCTGGCGACGCTGGAGACCACCCGCGAGTCCTTTGCCAACGCCTTCAAGCTGCTCTCGGTCGAGGCGCTGGCGCGCAACAACCAGTCCTTCCTCGAACTGGCGCACGCCACCCTGGGCAAGTTCCAGGAGGGGGCGAAGGGCGAATTGGCCAAGCGCGAGCAGGCCATCGTCGAGCTGGTGGCACCGGTGAAGACGACCCTCGAAAAATTCGAACAGCAGGTGCGCGAGGTCGAGAAGAGCCGCCAGAGCGCCTACGCGACGCTGACCGAACAGGTCAAGTCGCTGGCCGAGAGCCAGGGGCAGTTGAAGCAGGAGACGGCCAACCTGGTCAAGGCGCTGCGCGCGCCGCAGACCCGCGGTCGCTGGGGCGAGCTGCAGTTGAAGCGGGTCGTGGAGATGGCCGGCATGCTCGACCACTGCGACTTCTACGAGCAGGAGAGCACCGATACCGAGGAGGGCCGCCTGCGCCCGGACATGATCATCAAGCTGCCCGGCGGCAAGAACATCGTGGTCGATGCCAAGGCGCCGCTGGCCGCCTATCTGGACGCGCTGGAGATCGAGGACGAGGCGGCGCGCCGGCGCAAGCTGGCCGACCACGCGCGCCACGTCAGGGACCACCTGGTCAAGCTCGGCCGCAAGTCCTATCAGGACCAATTCCAGCCCTCGCCGGATTTCGTGGTGCTGTTTCTGCCCGGCGAGACCTTCTACGCGGCGGCGCTCGAAGCCGATCCCAGCCTGATCGAGCAGGGAGTCGAGCAGAAGGTGATCCTCGCCACCCCGACCACCTTGATCGCGCTATTGCGCGCGGTGGCCTTCGGCTGGAAGCAGGAGGCCCTGGCGGAGAACGCGCTGGAGATCAGCGCCCTCGGTCGCGAGCTCTACGAACGCCTGGCGGTGCTGGCCGACCACTGGGGCGACGTCGGCAAACACCTGGGTAACGCCGTCGGCGCCTACAACAAGTCGGTGGCGACGCTGGAGTCGCGGGTGCTGGTGTCGGCGCGCAAGTTCCGTGACCTCAAAGCCGCCCCCGAGGACCGCGAGATCCGCGAGCTCGCTCCGGTCGAAGCGACCACCCGCCTGGTGCAGGCCCCCGAGCTGCAGCAGCTGCCGCGCGAGTAGATTCGCCCGTGGAGCGCGTCGGCAGAGGCATCGAGGAGCTGGCGCCGGCGGCGCTGGTGCTGTGCTCGACCCTGCGCCTGGCGCTCGCTCTGCGCCGCCGCCACGACGCCCTGCAGCTGGCGCGCGGGCGCCAACGCTGGCCCACCCTCGACAGCCAAACGCCGGAGCTGTGGCTCGCCCAGTGCCTCGGTGAGGCCCAACTCGCCGGTGAGATCGAGCCGCTCGCCCATCCCCTGTCGGAGGTCGAGGAGCGATTGCTGTGGGAGCGGGCGATCGTCCAGGGCGGGGCGGCCGAGGCGCTGTTCGATCGCGACGGCCTGGCGCGTGCGGCGATCCAGGCCAACGCCCTGGTCGAGCGCTGGCGCTTGCGCCTGGCCCCGGCGGCGGGCGGCGAGGAGACGCGGGCGTTTCTGCGCTGGCGCAAGGAGTTCCGCCGTCTGGCCGCCGCGGTCGACGGCTGCGACGCCGCCAGTCTCGCCGAGCGGCAGCTCGACGCGCTCGCCGCGGGCGCAGGGCGCCTGCCGCCGGTCGTCGCCGTCGCCGGCTTCGACCGCTACAACCCGCAGGAGCTGCGCCTGATCGCGGTGCTGGAGGCGCGCGGCGTCGAGGTCTGCGAGCTGCGCCTGGTCGCGGCGACTCCTGCCGCGGCGGTGGCTCATCCCATGCCCGATCGCCTGGCCGAGTGCCGCGCCGCGGCGGCCTGGGCGCGCGAGCGTCTGGCGGCGAATCCGCGGGCGCGGCTGGGCCTGGTGGTGCCCGAGCTGTCCAGCCTGCGCGAGCCGCTCGAGGCCGTGCTCGACGAAGCGCTCGATCCCGCCTGCCTCGATCCGTCGCTGTGCGAAGCGGCGCGGCGCTACAACTTTTCCCTGGGGCCGCCGCTGGCCAGCCGCGGCATCGTCGCCACGGCGCTGCGCCTGCTCGCCCTGGCCGCTGCGCCGCGGCGCCTGATGCAGGAAGAGTTTTCGCTGCTGCTGCGCGATCCCTACTGGTCGGCCTCGATCGACGAAGCCGACGCCCGCGCCCGCTTGGACGCGCGGCTGCGCCAGCGGTTGCCGCTCGTCACCAATCTGCCGCAAGCGCTGCGCCTGACGGCGCGCGAAGCGGCGCGCGGTCTGCCGCTCGAGCGGCTGGTCGCCGATCTGACCCGCTTGCAGGAGCTGGCGCGCGCGCAACCGGCGCGCCAGCTTCCCTCGGCCTGGGCGACGAGCTTGGCGCAACTCCTGGAAGCCGCCGCCTGGCCGGGCGGGCGCGCCCTGTCGAGCCACGAGTACCAGGCGCAGCAGGCCTTCTTCGAAATCCTGAGCGGACTCGCCGAGCTCGATCGGGTCGCCGGCCGCGTCAGCATGGTCGAAGCGCAAAGCCGCCTGGCGCAGCTCTGTCGCGATCGCGTCTTCCAGCCGGAGACCGAGGCCGAGCCGGCGCTGGAGGTGATGGGCCTGCTCGAGGCGCTGGCGGCGCCGCTCGACGGGCTCTGGGTGATGGGCATGAACGCCCAGCTGTGGCCGCCGTCGGCCTCGCCCAATCCGCTGCTGCCGGCCGAGTTGCAGCGTCAGGCGGCGAGCCCCGGCGCCTCGGGCGAGGTGCAGAGCCGATTCGCGCTGGCGGTGCACGCTCGTCTCCTTTGCAGCGCGCGCGAGCTGCACTTCTCCTGGGCGCGCGGTGAGGGCGATCGACAGCTGCGCCCCAGCCCCCTGATCGCGGCGCTGCCCGAGGTTGAGTTGGCCGCAGCCGCGACGCTGATCGAAACCCTGGCGGGGAGCGCTGTCATGGAGTCGATCCTCGATGCGCAGGGGCCGCCGCTGTCGGCGCCGGAGATGCGTGGCGGCACGGCGTTGCTCGGTGCCCAGGCGGTGTGCCCGGCCTGGGCCTACTATCGCTACCGGCTCGGCGCCAAGCAGCTGGCGCAGCCGGTGCTGGGCCTCTCCGGCGGCGAACGCGGCGCCCTGGTGCACCGCGCCCTGGAGCGTTTCTGGAACGGCCGCGCGAGCGAGGAGCTGCTGGCCCTGGGGCACAGCGCCCGGCTCGAGGCGGTCGCGCGCGCCGCGAGCGAGAGCTTGCAGCGCTTCAACGCGGAGCGGGAAGAGGGGCTGTCGCCGCGCTTTCTCGAACTGGAGGAGGAGCGGCTGCGTACCCTGGTCGCCGCCTGGGTGGAGTTCGAGCTCGCCCGACCCCAGCCCTTTCGCGTGATCGCCTGCGAGAGTTCGAGCGAGGTCGAGCTCGAAGGCCTGAAGCTGCGCGTGGTGGTCGATCGCATCGACCAACTCGCCGATGGTCGCTCACTGATCATCGACTACAAGACCGGCCGCGCCGGCCGCACCGCCAGCTGGGGCGCCGAACGTATGGCGGAGCCGCAGCTGCCGATCTACGCGGTGCTGCAGCAGCCGCCGCCGGCGGCGGTGGCGCTGGCTCGGGTCAGGCTCGACCAATGCGCCTTCTCCGGCATCGCGGCGCAAGCGGGCCTGTTGCCCAAGGTCGCCGGCATCGCCGACGCCGCGGCGCGCCGGCTGTTTCCCAGCGATGGCGATTGGCAGGGCTTGCTCGACAACTGGCGCCGTCGCCTGGCCGTCGTGGCGCGCGAATTCGTGGCGGGCGAGGCGCGGGTGGCGTTTCGCGCCGAGGCCGAGCTCGCCTATTGCGAAGTGCTGCCCCTGTTGCGCCTGGCCGAGCGGCGGCGCCAGCTCGAAGAGCGGGAGCCCTCGCCGTGAGCGTGGTCGACGACGGGCTGCTGGCCGAGGATGAAGCGAGCCGGCGCCGCGCCCTCGAGCTCGCCTCCTTCATCGTCGAGGCACCGGCCGGGGCGGGCAAGACCGAACTGCTGACCCAGCGCTACCTGCGCTTGCTCGCGGTGGTCGAGGAGCCCGAGGAGATCGTCGCTCTGACCTTCACCAACAAGGCGGCGGCGGAGATGAAGAACCGCATCAGCGACGCCCTCGCGGCCGCGGCCGCCGCGCGAATGCCCGAGGCCGCGCACAAGCGCATCACCTATGAGCTGGCGGGCGCGGCGCTCACGCGCAGCGCCCACCGCGGCTGGCGCTTGCAAGAGCAACCGCTGCGCCTGCGCATCATGACCATGGACGCGCTCTCCGCCAGCCTGGCGCGACAGATGCCTCTGCTTTCGCGCTTCGGTGCCCAACCCGCGGTGCGCGACGACGCGCGGCTGCACTACGAGGAGGCGGCGCGGCGCCTGCTGGCCCGACTCGATGGCGACGACGAAGAGATCGCGGCGCTGCTCGTTTCCGCCCTGCGCTATCTCGACAACGACGCCGACAGCTTTCAGCGCCTGGTAGTCAGCATGCTGGCGCGGCGCGACCAGTGGCTGCGCCTGGGCCTGGCGGCCTCGCCGCGCGAGCTGGCGGAGTCCGGGCTCGCCGAGCTGATCACGCGCGATCTGACGGCGGCAGCGCTGTGCCTAGACCCGCGGCTGCAGGGCAGCATCATGGCAGCGGCGCGCTTCGCTGCCGCCAATCAGCCGGAAAGCGCTGCTGACGCACAGCTCGCCGCCCTCGCCGAGTGGCAGGAACCGCTGTCGGCAGAGCTCGCCGACCTCGACCGTTGGCGCGCGCTGCTGGTGCTGCTGCTGACCAAGGAGGGCGGCCTGCGCAAGGTCTTCAACAAGAACCTCGGCCTGCCCCCGGCCAAAGAAGCCGAACCGCACAAGAAGGCGCTGGCCGCCTGCATCGCGGCGCTGGCGGTGCAGCCCGAAGCGCAAGACGCGCTGGCGCGCCTCAGGGAGCTGCCCGAGGCGAGCTACGGAGCCGGCGACTGGACCATCGTCGACACGCTGCGGCGCTTGTTGACCTTGGCGGCGGCCGAGCTGTGGCAGGTGTTTCGCGCCGCCGGCGAGGTCGACTTCGTCGAAGTGGCGCAGCGCTCGCTGCTCGCTCTGGGCGACGACGACGAGCCGAGCGATCTGGCGCTGCAGCTCGACTACCGCATCGGCCACCTGCTGGTCGATGAATTCCAGGACACCAGCCCGACCCAGGTGCAGCTCTTGTCGCGCCTGAGCGCCGGCTGGACGCCCGGCGACGGCCGCACCCTGTTCCTCGTCGGCGATCCAATGCAGTCGATCTACCGCTTCCGCAAGGCCGAGGTCGGACTCTTCCTCAACGCCGCCGGCGGCCTGGGCGGCGTTGCGCTCGAGCCCCTGCGCCTGTATCGCAACAATCGCTCGACGGCCAATCTGGTGGCTTGGGTGAACGACAACTTTGCGCAGATATTTCCTCGGTCCGACGCCGCCGCCAAGGGCGCCATCGCCTATCGGCCCTTCGTCGCCAGCGGCGGCGAGACGCCGGGCAGCGGCGTCGAACTGCATCCGCTGCTCGTCGCCCAGGGTACGCCGGCAGCGGCAGCCGACGCGCTCGAAGCGAGGACGCTGCTGGCGCTGATCGATGCGGAGCGCTCAGCCCGGCCCGGACAAAGCATCGCCGTGCTGGTGCGCTCGCGCCGTCACCTTGCCGCCCTGGTCGACCTGATCCGCCGCCAGCGTGGCGAGCTGCGCTTCGCCGCGCTCGATATCGACTCGCTGGCCGCGCGCCAGGTGGTGCAGGACCTGCTCGCCCTGACCCGGGCGCTCGCCCATCGCGCCGACCGGGTCGCCGCCCTGGGGGTACTGCGCGCGCCCTGGTGCGGCCTGACCCTGGCCGATCTGCACGCGCTGGCTGCCGACGACCAGGAGCAGACCCTGCAGCGGCTGATGCACGACGAGGAGCGCCTGCAGCGGCTCTCCGCCGATGGGCGGGAACGCCTGCTGCGGGTCCGCGCCGTGCTCGATTGCGCCTACCGGCAGCAGGGCAGGTTGCGCCTGCGCCCCTGGATCGAGGGCACCTGGCTGGCCCTGGGCGGCGCCGCTTGTCTCGAGGGCGCCGACGCGGTGAGCGACGTGCGCGCCTATTTCGAGCTGCTCGATGGTCTCGAGGCCGGCGGGCGCTTCGAGCTGGCGCGGCTGGAAGAGGAGGTGGGCAAGCTCTACGCCGCCCCCGATCCGCTCGCCGACGGCAAGCTGCAGTTCATGACCATACACAAGGCCAAGGGCCTGGAGTTCGACTGCGTCATCCTGCCCGGCCTGCACAAGCGCGGACGCAGCGACGAGGCGCCGCTGCTGCTGTGGGAGGAGGTGATCTTTCCCGACCTGGCGCTGCACCTGGTGGTCGCGCCGCTGGTTCCGGCCAGCCGGCGCGGCCTGGCGCCCAGCGCCTACGACTACCTGCGCCTGCTCGAAGCGGAGCGCGCCGCCAACGAGGAGCGACGGGTGCTCTACGTCGCCGCGACGCGGGCGAGGCGCCGCCTGCACCTGGTGGCGGTGCTGGAGCAGGACGCGGCGGGCGAAGCGCGGCCGCCCGCGTCCACCTTCGCCGAGATGCTGTGGACGCCCCTGGCGACGGCGGCCGCGTCGGCGAGCCTCTCAGCGATAGGTGTGACGTCGGCGCGCGAGCAGGACTTCGTGCCGTCGCTGCGGCGAGTCATCGCGCCGGTCGCGCCCTTTGCGCCGGCCCCCGCCAGCGCTGCGCGCGCGGCGACAGCGACCGACGTCAGCGACGCTCTGGAGGCCAGCCTCGGCACCCTGGCGCATCGCTATCTGGAGATGATGGGGCGGGTCGGTGGTGAGGGCTGGAGCGGCGATCGGCTGACCGCGCTGATCCCGCAGATGGCCGACTGGCTCGCCCGCCGCGGCCACCCTGCCGCCCAGGCCGAGGCCGGGGCGCGCCGGCTGGCAGAGGCGCTGGCGGCGACGCTGGCGAGCACCTTGGGACGCTGGCTCTTGGCCGCGCGGCGCGAACAGGAGGTCGAGAGCGCCTGGAGCCTGGCCGAGGGCGGCGCGGTGGTGCGGCGGGTCGTCGATCGCAGCTTCGTCGACGATGGCTGCCGCTGGATCATCGACTACAAGCTGGCGCGGTTCGGCGACGAGAGCGGCGGCGCCGCCGAAGCCGAGCGTCACCGCCCCCAGCTCGAGCGCTACGCCGCGATCTACGCCGACGAGGGCCTACCCACCCGACTGGCGGTGTACTTCATCGAGGCGGGGTGCCTGGTCGAACTGCAGTCTTAGCTCAAGCGCCGTATTTGCGCGCGGCGTCGAACATGGCGCGCACGTTTTCCACCGGGGTCTCGTCGGGCAGGCCGAAGGCGGCGTCGAGGATCAGCTTGCCGCCCTTGTGGAAGACGTTCTCCGCCAGGTGGCGCACCGCGGCGTCCACCTCTTCCGGCTTGCCGGTGGTCAGCATCGAGGGCGACAGATTGCCGCGCAGGGCGACCACGTCGCCCAGGACTTCGAAGGCCCTGACCATGTCGGTGCGCTCGAACCAATAGATGCACTTGCCCGGCGGCACGTCGCGGATGATCTCCAGCCGCTTGGTGCAATCGGCTTCCCACAGCGGCATCGGGATCAACTCGGCGTCGATCAGACCGATCAGCAGCTTGCGGAAGGAGGGCCACCAGAAGGTCTCGAAATGCTTGGCCGACATGAAGGCGTCGGGCGCCCAGTGGATCGGGATGAACACCACCGGATTGCCCGACGCCCTGGCGGTGGCGACCGCCTGCTTGAGCAGAAACACCGCGGCCTTGTCGAGCAGCGCCAGCAGCTTGTCGCGGTTGCGGTAGAGGTCCTTCATCATCCCGGTGGCGCCGCGGAAATAGTCGGCGATGAAGTCGTAGGGGGCGATCGCGGTGCTGCCGTGGCTACAGGGAAAGCCGAGCGTGGTCATGCGCGCGGTGAAGTCGATGTGGTGCTGGGAGAAGCGGTCGATCTCTTCGGCGGCGCGGACCACGTGCTCAAGCGCCCGGCGAACTTCCGGCTTGGCGAAGGGGCGCATACCGCCGACCAGACGGAAATAGTGCAGACCGGGGAAGATCGGCAGCTGCTCGAAACCCTCGAAGGCCGAGGCTACGCGCGGCAGGTAGGTGTGCAGGTAGTAGCCGGTCGGATCGAAGATGAAGTCGTCGTACTCGTCGGCCTTCATGTACTCACGGTCGAGATACTGGAAGGGCTGGTTGTCGCCGACCCCGTGCCCGGGCCACTGCAGCTGCTTGAAGCCGATCGCCTCGAGCGAGGGGCCGGCGGCGGTGCCCAGGACCATCGGGCTGTAGGCGTCGGGTTCGAACTCGAGCACCGCCCGCTCGGCGATGGCTCGGGTCTGGGCGTAGTCGTACATCAGCTCGCGGCAGGAGACGCCACCGTACTTGGCCAGCCAGAAGGTGGCGTAGAGCACGACCGGCATGCGGTCCGGCTGTTTCAAGGCGACGCAATCCATGATGCGGGTCCAGCGCGCATCGTAGGCCGCGGTTGGCGTCTGGCTCATGCCGCGGCCTCGTTCATGTCGCTCAGCCTTGGCTGCAAGCGTGGGTCCTGATCTTTCATCTGCGCCTCCGTCGTTGCCTCTGCGGCTATTATGCCCTTTGCCGGCGCCGCTGGTGTCAGCACCAGCGCCGGCCGAAATTTCTTAGAATGCAGGACCCCGCACCGAGAACCGGACGCATGACCGCCGACGAAATCCTCGCCCTGGGCTTCGGCCACATTCCCGATCTACTGCGGGCCCACGCGCAGCGCGAACCGACCCGGATCGCGCTGATCGACGGCGACTGCAGCCTGAGCTTCGCCGCCCTCGACGCCGCCATGGACCGGCTGGCCGCCAGCTTGCAGCGCGACGGTTTGGTCGGCGGCGACGTCGTCGCCGTCTGCGCCCGCGCCTCCATCGATTACGCGGTGATCTACCTCGGGGCGCTGCGCGCCGGCCTCACCGTGGCGCCGCTGCCGTCGACGGCGACGGCGGCCAGCCTGGCGCTGATGCTCGACGATTGCGGCGCGCGCTGCCTGTTTGTCGACGACGATGCGGTGCGCCTGTTGCCGCTGACAAGTGGCGGACCGCGGCGGGTCGCGATCAACGGCGGCCGCGCCGCGCAGCCGCTCGCCGAGTGGGTGGCGCCGGCCGCGAGCGTGCCGCTGCCGGTTCAGGTGGAGCCGCAGCGGGCGTTCAACATCATCTATTCCTCCGGCACCACCGGCGCGCCCAAGGGCATCGTCCAGCCCTACGCGATGCGCTGGGTGCACGTGCAGCGCTCCGCCGTCTACGGCTACGGTCCCGACAGCGTCACCCTGCTGTCCACCCCCCTCTATTCGAACACGACCCTGGTCAGCTTCTTCCCCGCCATCGCCATGGGCGGTTGCGTCGTGCTGATGGCCAAGTTCGACGTGCAACGCTACCTGCAACTGGCCGAGCGCCATCGCGTCACCCACACCATGCTGGTGCCGGTCCAGTACCAGCGCCTCATGGACGATCCGCGTTTCGACGGCTTCGACCTGTCCTCCTTCCGCTGCAAATTCTGCACCAGCGCGCCCTTCTCGGCCGCGCTCAAGGCCGATATCCTGATGCGCTGGCCCGGCGGTCTGGTCGAGTACTACGGCATGACCGAAGGCGGCGGTACCTGCATCCTCGAGGCCCACGCCCATCCCGACAAGCTGCACACGGTCGGCAGGCCGGGGCCGGGCCACGACATCCGCCTGATCGACGAGGCGGGCCGCGAGGTGGCGCCGGGCGGCAGCGGCGAGGTGGTCGGCCGCTCCGGCGCGATGATGCTCGGCTACCACCACCTGGCGCAGCAGACGGTGGCGGCGGAATGGCACGACGGCGAGGGCCGTCGCTACATCCGTACCGGCGACCTCGGCCGCTTCGACGGCGAAGGTTTTCTCACCCTGCTCGATCGCAAGAAGGACATGATCATCTCGGGCGGCTTCAACATCTACCCGAGTGACCTCGAGCGCCTGCTGATGAGCCATCCCGAGGTCGCCGACTGCGCCGTGGTCGGTGTCGCTTCGCAGCGTTGGGGGGAGACGCCGGTGGCGCTGGTGGTGCTCGCCGATGGCGCCGCGGCGGACGCCGCCGGCTTGCTCGCCTGGGCCAACGCCCGTCTGGGCAAGACCCAGCGCCTGGCGGCGCTGCAGATCAGCGCCGAGCTGCCGCGCAACGCCATCGGCAAGGTGTTGAAGCGCGAACTGCGCGAGGCCTGGCGGGCGCCGGTCGCCTGAGCCGGATCGGGCAGCGCCTTGCGGCCACGCAGGCCGCAAGCGATCGTCTTGAGCGAATGGCGCAACGTCCTGGCTACAGCAGAACACCCTCCAGACCCAGCAGCTCGCGCTTGCGCGCGAGACCGCCGGCGTATCCGGTCAAGGCGCCGTTGACGCCCAGCACCCGGTGGCAGGGCACAACGATGCTCCACGGATTGCGCCCCACCGCGGCGCCGACGGCGCGCAGCGCGCGCGGCTGCTGCAGGCGTTCGGCCAGGGCACCGTAGCTCAACGTCGCTCCCCAGGGAATCGCCGCCAACGCCTGCCACACGCTGCGCTGAAACGGCGTACCCCAAAGCGTCGAACGGGGTGTCTTGAAGTCACGACCCTGTCCATGGAAATACGCGTTCACTTCCTCAGCGCACTGGTCCAGCCACGGGTCCGAGTTCACCCGACGCCATGTCGCCACGTCCGGGTGATGACGTTGCCCTTCGAACCATAGGCCCACCAGGCCGGCCTCGTCGGCAGCAAGCAGCATCTGGCCCAGGGGAGTGGTCATGGTCTTGCAAACGAGTTTCATGGGGAACCTCCGTGCCAAAGTCGAATGACGGCGTAGCTGCGCCAGGGTTGCCAGGCTGCCGCCAATGCGGTGGCGGCTCGCTCCGGTTGCGGGCGATTGCGCACACCGAGGCGTTGCTGGACCACGATGTCCCCGGCCGGGAACGCGTCGGGCCAGCGCAGGGCGCGCATGGCGATATATTGGGCGGTCCACTCGCCGATGCCGGGCAGGGCCAGCAAGGCCTGCAACGTGGTCTGCAGGGGCGGGCCCGGCTTCAAGTCGAGACCGCCGTGCAGCACCGCATTCGCCAGCGCCCGAATGGCTATTTGGCGCTGTCGAACGATACCCAGTTTTCCAAGCTCGTTGGCTGAGGCGCGCAACAATCGCTCGGGCGTCGGGAACGCGTGGGTGAGCTGCGGCCAGGGTGTCGCGAGCGGGTCGCCGAATGTCTGCACCAGGCGCTGGGTCAACGTGCGTGCCGCTGCAACCGTGATCTGCTGGCCGAGGACGGCGCGCACCGCCATCTCGAATCCGTCCCAGGCGCCGGGTACTCGCCATCCGGCGCAATGGGCAAAATCGCCGGCCAATGCGGCTTCGATCGCCAGCGGATCGGCGTCCAGATCCAGCGCCCAACGAACCTGCTGCAACACGGCGGGCAACACCGGCAGCAGGCCGTCGCTCAACTGCAGCTGCACCCGATGCGCTGCCGCCTCGAACTGCAGGCGCAGCCAACCGAGGTGGTTGCGCTCCCCGTTCGCTATGCGCAGGACGCGCGCAAAGGCGCCGTTGCCCTCTTCGTCGACGTCGACACGCTCCAGGCCGGGCACGGCGCGCTGGCCGAAAAATCGCAGCGTTGCCGCCTCGGCGTAGGGTGGACGGTAGGCCAGCATCAGGCGCAGCTCGTTGGCGCCCCGACCGTCGCGTCGGCAGGCCGAAGGCGTCAGACGGTAGTGCTCGGCAAAGACGGCATTGAAACGGCGTTGGCTGGCAAAACCGCTGAGCTGAGCGACATGGACGATCGGCAGGGCGGTGTCGCATAGCAATTGCTTGGCCAGCAACAAGCGGCGAGTCTGACGGTATTGCGAGGGTGACACGCCGAGGTGCTGCGCGAGAATGCGCCGCAGGTGACGCGCGCTCACCCCCAGGCGCGCGGCCAGGTCGGTCAGGCGCAGCGGTGCGTCGGTCAGGCTTTCCGCGCTGTCGAGCAATTGCGTGGCCTGCGAGGCGAGGATCTGGCTGGCGTCTTGGGTGGACCAGCGCGGCACAGGGGCAGGAGCCAATTCCGGCCGGCAGCGCAGGCAGGGGCGGAAGCCCGCCGCTTCGGCTCGGGCGGCGCTGGCAAAGAACAGGCAGTTCTTCGCCAGCGGCGCGCGCACCTTGCACACGGGGCGGCAGTAGATGCCGGTGGTCTTGACCGCAGTGAAGAATTGGCCGTCAAAGCGCGCGTCGCGCGACAGCAAAGCCTGGTAGCAGGCGGTCGAATCGAGCGCGGTGGTCGGGTTGCTCATGGCGGCATCTTACCCATGCCGTGGGTGCAGCGTAGCCGTTTTCGGACACGTCTTCCGCCCGGCGTCTTGATCAGACTCGATGGTGCCGACCTTCGATCACCGAGATCTTGCGGGCAGATCGCCCGCCTAGCGGGAAAAGAACAAAGGCAGGCTACCTGGCCAATTCATCGATGGTTTCGCCTGTCTCAGCCGTCTTGATATGCGTCCCAAGCTCTTGATCGACCGTCATGATGTGACGGCTCAACCAGCCGTTGATCAGACGCCTGACCTCCTCGGCAATCTCCTCCAGCGTCAATTCCTGCGCCGTCTCCAGCAGGTCGGCCACCTTGTGGCGAAACTGCTGGTGCAGCTTGCGGTGCGCGTCGATCCCCGGGTACTCGTAGAGCGCCATCAGTCCTTCTTCGTCGCGAAAATGCTCGTTGACGTAGTCGCTCAAGCGACGCAAGGTGCTCATCACGCTGTCTTCATCCTGCTCCCGGCCAATGCTGGCGGCAAGCTCGAAGAAGTGCTTGTGCTGACCGTCGATCCACGGCACGCCGATCGTCAATTGCTCTGACCATTCTTGGTAGGTGCGTTTGTCGTGCCCTGGGCTCGGCGTGCAGCTACTGGAAACTAGGGTCATGCGAATTGCTCCGGCAAACAATCGTGGGCGCGACCAAGAGGATTCGAGCGTGGTCGAGGAGGAAAAATCTTAACAGATATCGCCAACGCCCAGTGGTGACTCGACGCGCCGGTGCCATCGCTGCTGCCCGCGTTCAGTAGGTCTCGACGTGGTAGCGGCTCTGCGCCCGCAGCCGCGGCAGCATTTCCTGCCAATCGGCGCCGTGATCGCGGCAGATGTCGCGCAGCGCCTCTTCGACACCGGCCTCCATGCCCTTCAGGCCGCAGATGTAGATGTAGCAGTTGTCGTCCGCGAGCAGGCGCATGACGTCCTCGTGGCGCTGGCGCAGCAGTTGCTGCACGTAGCGCTTGGGCTGGCCGGGAACGCGGGAAAAGGCGAAATTGACGTCGATCAGCTGCTTGGGCAGCTTGGTCAGGGGTCCGAAGTAGGGTAGTTCGTCGGCCGAGCGGGCGCCGAAAAACAGCATCAGTTCGCCGCCTTCCTCGAGCGCCATGCGCCGCCGCCTGCGCTCGGTCATGGCGCGCATCGGTGCGCTGCCGGTGCCGGTGCAGATCATCAGGATCGACGAGCCCGGGTGGTTGGGCATCAGGAAGGTGGTGCCGTAGGGACCGCAGACCTGGACCTTGTCGCCCTTGGCCAGATCGCAGACGTAGTTCGAGCACAGGCCCTTTTGCGGCTTGCCCTCGTGATCTTCGAGCACTCTCTTGACCGTCAGCGCCAAATTGTTGTAATCGGGTCGCTCGCCGTTGCGCGGGCTGGCCACCGAGTAGAGGCGCATGCCCAAGGCGCGACCGGCGGCGTCGGTCCCCGGCGGGATGATGCCGATCGACTGGCCCTCCAGCACGGGAAAGGCGACGGCGCCGAAATCGAGCACGATGTGCCGGATGTCGGCGCTGGCACCGTCCGCGGTGAGTCGGTGGTTGCCCATGACGGTGGCGGTGACGGGCCGTGCCGGTGTGAACAGGTTGACGTAGGGGTGGGCCGCAGACCAGGGCGGCGTGGTTGGCCCGCCCTGACCGGACTGGGCGATGGCGGTGAGGCGCTCGACCTCCTCGGGCAGTTCGCCTTCGCTCGGCGCTCCGGCTTCCACCTCACGCGGCAGATCGTCCCAGGTGAGTTGCGCGGCGAGGCTGTAGGGGCTGCTCTTGGCGACGTTGCGATAGTTGTCGATGGCACCGGTCGGGCAGGGCGAGATGCAGTCGTTGCACCAGTTGCAGATCTCGAAGTCGACGACGTAGTTGCGCGTATCGTGGCTGATGGCGTCGATCGGGCAGGTCTCTTCGCAGGTGTTGCAGCGAATGCAGATTTCCGGGTCGATCAGGTGCTGGCGGACGAGTTCGGTCATATTGGCATTCCCCCCGGCCCCCTTGCCGAGCAAGGGGGTGACGGCTGTTCGTCCCTTTGGGACTCCATGTTGAACGCTTCCTCGCCTTGGGGCGGCCCGGCGACGAGGCCCGGTCCTCGATCCGCGAGCTTAGTTGAAGCGCACATACTCGAATTCTACCGGCTGATTGTTGATGCCGCGCGCCGGCGGCGCGATGTAGCTGGCGAACTTGCCCGGTGCGACGACGCGACCCATCAACGAATGCACGAACAGGCGGTCGGCCTCGGTTGGCATCCAGTTCTTGTGCTGGTGGGTCCACTCGACCTCGGACATGAGCTTGCCCTCCGGGCTGATGTGGTGGCCGGCGAACAGTCCGATCTTGCGGTTGAAGCCCTTGTGCGGCAGGGTGAACTGGAAGGGTACGCCGAGCTTGGCCGGCACCTTGTTCCAGCGATCGATCGCCGCCTGCACATCGCTCACCCAATCGTCGCGCAGCCTCTCGTTCAACAGGGTGACGGCCTGGGCGTGGCGGGAGACCACTTGGTCATTGACGACGTCCATGTAGGCGTATTCCGAGCCTTCCAGACTGTGGTCGTCGGTGATCTTGGTCTCCTCGTAGCGCCCCTTCAGGCCGTTGGTATAGAAGGAGGCGGCGTTGGACGAGATCTCGGCGCCGTAGAGGTCCGAGGTGACGCTGAAGTGGAAATTGAGGTACTTCTGTATCGTCGGCAGGTCGATCACGCCGAGGCTGCGCAGCTTGACCGGGTCGTCGGTCTTGTGTTGCACCATGACCTCGCAGGTGCGCTGGATGATGCGCGCCACGCCGGACTCGCCGACGAACAGGTGATGGGCCTCCTCGGTCAGCATGAAGCGGCAGGTGCGCGACAGCGGATCGAAGCCCGACTCGGCCAGCGCCGCCAGTTGGAACTTGCCATCGCGGTCGGTGATGAAGGTGAACATAAAGAACGACAGCCAGTCCGGGGTCTTCTCGTTGAAGGCGGTGAGGATGCGCGGATTGTCGGCGTCGCCGGAGCGGCGCTCGAGCAGCGCCTCGCCTTCCTCGCGGCCGTCGCGGCCGAAGTGGGCGTGCAGCAGGTAGACCATGGCCCAGAGGTGGCGTCCTTCCTCGACGTTGACCTGGAACAGGTTGCGCAGGTCGTAGAGCGAGGGACAGGTATGACCGAGGTGGCGCTGCTGTTCGACCGAGGCCGGCTCGGTGTCGCCCTGGGTGACGATGATGCGGCGCAGGGTGGAGCGGTATTCGCCGGGCACCTCCTGCCAGGCTGCCTCACCCTTGTGGGCGCCGAAGTTGACCTTGCGCCCTTCCTCGGCCGGCGCCAGGAAGATGCCCCAGCGGTAGTCGGGCATCTTCACGTAATCGAATTGCGCCCAGCCCTTGGCCTCGACGCTGATCGCGGTGCGCAGATAGACGTCCGAAGTCTGCGACTGCTCCGGACCCATTTCCGCCCACCATTGCTGGAAGCCGGGTTGCCATTGCTCGAGCGCCCGCTGCAGGGTCTTGTTGCTCGCGAGGTCGACGTTGTTGGGGATCTTCTCAGAATAATCTATGGCCATGTTAGGACTCCTGAAGGGCCGCCCCGAAGGAGGCCTGCGCCCCCACGGGGGGCAGCGAACGAAGTGAGCGTGGGGGCAGTTCCAATTAAACCCTTTCCCAGTTGAATTGTGATTTGTTGCCGCTGCCGTAGACCTTCAGTGCGCCGCGTTCGCCGACGGCGTTGGGGCGCTGGAAGATCCAGTTCTGCCATGCCGTGAGGCGGCCGAAGACGCGGGTGTCCATGGTCTCGCGGCCGGCGAAGCGCAGATTGGCCTCCATGCCGGTCAGGGCGTCGGGCGAGAGGCTGGCGCGTTCCTCGAGGGCGATGCGGATCTCGTCGTCCCAGTCGAGTTCGTCGGGGGTGAAGGTGACCAGGCCGAGTTCGGCCGCGCGAGCGGCGTCAAGCTCGCCGCCGATCGCGGCGCGCGCCGCTTCCAGCGGCGCCGCTTCCTCGCAGAAGCGGGTCTGCAAGCGGGTCAGGTCGTTGTTCATGGTCAGCGGTCCGAAGTTCATCGCGGTGAGCGCCAGGCGCGGCGCTGCGTCCTCCGCGCTGTCGAGCATGAAGCTGCGGTCGGCGGCGAGCACCACCTCGAGCAGGGTGCCGGCAAAGCAGGACTCGGGCTCGACCAGGGTGAAGATGGAGCGCGAGGAGACGTCGATGCGGCGCAGCACGCGGCGCAGGAAGTTGGTGGTCTCGCGCACCAGCCAATGGTCTTTCTGCGCCACCAGGGTTTCGTCCATGGCGCGCACGGCGGCGATCGAACCTTGCGACTTGAACACCCAGGTGCCGACCTCGAGATCGTTGGTGCGCAGCATCAGGATCGCATCGTCCAACTCGCGCGCGAACTTGAGCGGCGCCCACTGGTCGCCCAGGGCCATGATGCCGGCGACGTCGGTCGGCTGTGCCGCCGCGGGTGCCTTGAGGACGATGGTGGCGATCCGCGCGACGCGATCGAGCTCCACCTCCACCATTTCGTAGCGATAAGCGTTGTCTTCGACCTGCCGCTTCAGCGGTGTCAGGGCGACCCCGGGGCCGCCCGGCCGGTCCGACAGCGCCGCCAGTTTTTCGGCGTGGGCGGCAACCATCTCGGCGAACTGCTGCGGCTTGGCGTAGTCGTCGATCAGGCGCCACTCTTTGGCCCGCTCGGCGCGCACGCCTTCGGAGGTGGTGGAAAAGACGTCGGCCAGGTCGCGGCGCACGTGGCGTTTATCCACCAACCGGGTCAGGCCACCGGTGCCCGGCAGCACGCCGAGCAGGGGCACTTCGGGCAGGGATACCGTGGTCGAGCGGTCATCGACCATGACGATCTCGTCGCAGGCCAGCGCCACCTCGTAGCCGCCGCCGGCGCAGGCGCCATTGACCGCGGCGAGGAACTTGAGGCCGGAGGAACGGCTCGATTCCTCAATGCCGTTTCTGGTCTCGTTGGTGAATTTGCAGAAGTTGACCTTCCAGCCGTGGCTGGACAGACCCAGCATGTAGATGTTGGCGCCGGAACAGAACATGCGCGGCTTGGCGCTGGTGAGCAGCACGGTCTTCACCTCGGGGTGTTCGAAGCGGATGCGCTGCAAGGCATCGTGCAACTCGATGTCGACCCCCAGATCGTAGGAGTTGAGCTTGAGCTTGTAGCCGGGGCGGATGCCTTTGTCCTCCTGGATGTCGAGGATCAAGGTGGCGATGGCACCCTCGAAGGTGATCTTCCAGTGGGCGTAGCGTGTGGGGTCGGTGTCGTAGGTGACGAGGGTCGTGTTCATGAACTCTCCTTGGGCGAACTGTGATGCGCGCCGCGCTTTGCGGGCGACTCAAAGCATGATAGCAGAGGTATGAACTATATTACAAAAAATATTTTAATTAAGAAATATTGTACACATTTTGCAACTGGCGCACGCTCTCCTCGATGCTTCGGCCGGAGGTCTCGACGGCGGCGTCGGCCAATCTGTAGAGGGCATCGCGCTCGATCAGGATGTGGCGCAGGTCGGCCATGGCCTCCTCGCGCCCGTTCATCGGCCGCAGATCGCCCTGGGCGATCACCCGCTCCATGTGGTCTTCGGAGGAGGCCTTCAGCCAGACGGTGAAACAGGCGGCGCGCAGGGTCTCGTAGGTGTCGGGCTCGCTAACCAGGCTGCCGCCGGTGGCGATCACGGCGCGCGCGTGTAGTTCGATGACGTTCTCCAGGCAGCGCTTTTCCATGCGACGGAAGGCCGCTTGCCCGTAGAGGGAAAATATCTCTGCCAGCGGCACGCCGGCTTCGCGTTCGATCTCCTTGTCCAGTTCGACGAAGGGAATCTTCAAGCGTTCGGCGAGTTCCCGGCCGAGGGTGGACTTGCCGGCGCCGCGCAGGCCGATCAGCGCGATGCGGTTGTGGCGCTGTTGCGGATCGAGTTCGCCGAAGGCGGAGACCAGGATGCTGCGTGCCTGCAGCAGGCGCTTGGGCGAAAGGCGCTCGAGGTAGTGGGTGAGCAGGGTCAGTTCGACCCGGTGCTCCCGTTCCTCGCGCAGCAGGTCGGGCAGGGCCAGCGACAGCGCCTGCGCCACCTGGCGCAGCAGCAGGATGGAGATGTTGCCGCGACCGCCCTCGAGCTGCGCCAGATAGCGTTCGGACACGCCCGAGGCCGCCGCCAGCGCCTTGCGGCTCATATTGAGGCGGGCTCGGGTGTCGCGGATCCGCGCGCCGAGTTGCTGCAGGTAGCTGTCGTCCGCCATGATGCACTCGAAAGGTATGGGTGCCTGCATTATAGCGCTTGATATTCGCATTGCCAGCAATATAATGTGCGATACGCCAGCAGAAGCAGCGTACGTCGGAATGAGCATTCGAGGCAAGACGGCTGCGCTAAACTTCGGCAAGTCTTGACGATCAACCACAGCGGAGACAGTCATGCCTGAACTGAGCAGCGCCGACCACCACCAGAGCCCGCCCGAGTTGCTGATTCCGCGCGACTACAACGCCGCCTACGATCTGATCGAACGCAACCTGCGCGCCGGCAGGGGCGACAAGACGGCGATCATCGACGACAAGGGCAGCTATAGCTACGCGGAGCTGGCCCGCCGCGTCGATCGCGCGGCCAACGCCTTGACCACCATCGGTCTGGCGCAGGAAGACCGGATCATGGTCTGCCTGCACGACAGCGTCGATTTTCCGACGGTCTTCCTCGGCGCGATCAAGGCCGGCATCCTGCCAATCGCCACCAACACCCTGCTCACTTCGAAAGACTACGACTTTATGCTCGGCGACTCGCGCGCCAAGGCCCTGGTGGTGTCGGAGGCACTGTGGCCCGTGTTCGCGCCGATCGTCGCCAAGCAGAAATTCCTGCGCCGGGTGATCATCAGCGGCGACCAGGGCGAATTGCTGCTCAAAGACCTGCTGGCCGGAGCCGCCGACCAATTCGAAAGCGCGCCCACCACCTGCGACGATCCCTGCTTCTGGCTCTATTCCTCGGGCTCGACCGGAACGCCCAAGGGCACCGTGCATCTGCACTCGCACCTGATCGCCACCGCCGAACTTTACGGGCGCGCCATCCTCGGCATCCGTGATACCGACGTTGTCTATTCCGCGGCCAAGCTGTTCTTCGCCTACGGCCTGGGCAACGGCCTTACCTTTCCCATGTCGGTCGGCGCCACCGCCATCCTGATGGCCGAGCGGCCGACGCCGGCCTCGGCGTTCGAACGCTTGAAGAAGCATCGGCCGTCGATCTTCTACGGGGTGCCGACGCTCTACGCGGCGATGCTGGCCAGCCCCGATCTGCCCAAGCGCGAGGAACTGGCGCTGCGCGTTTGCACCTCAGCCGGCGAGGCGCTGCCGGCGGACATCGGCCGGCGCTTCAGCGAACATTTCGGGATCGAGATTCTCGACGGCATCGGCTCGACCGAAATGCTACACATCTTTCTCTCCAACCGTCCCGGCGACGTGCGCTACGGCACGACAGGCAAAGCCGTCCCCGGCTACGAGCTGCGCCTGGTGGGCGAGACGGGCGACGCGGTGGCTGCCGGCGAGATCGGTGAACTGCAGATCGGCGGCCCGACCTCGGCGCTGATGTACTGGAACAATCGCGAGAAGACCAAGAACACCTTCATGGGTCCGTGGACTCGCAGCGGCGACAAGTACGTGGTCGACGCCGACGGCTACTACGCCTATTGCGGTCGTTCCGACGATATGCTCAAGGTGTCGGGCATCTACGTCTCACCCTTCGAGGTGGAGGGGGCGTTGATGACCCATCCGGCCGTCCTCGAAGCTGCCGTGGTACCGCACACCGACGTCGATGAACTGGTCAAGCCCAAGGCCTACGTCGTGTTGAAGCAGGGCATTGACGCCACGGAGAAGCTGGCCGAAGAATTGAAGCAGCACGTCAAGAAGACCCTGGCGCCCTACAAGTATCCGCGCTGGATCGAGTTCCAGGAGGAACTGCCGAAGACCGCCACCGGCAAGATTCAGCGCTTCAAACTGCGCGCGAGCTGAGCCCAGGAAGCCCCTCAGGGGTTATCATGGGACGATAGACCAACAACGTGAGGAGTGAAGCATGAGCCGCTACAACCGCCGCGAATTCATCAAAGGTGGCGCCGCCATCGCCGCCACCGGGACCCTCTTGCCCAGCCTGGCCGAGGCGCAGGGCGCCAAGGTCAAGGTCGGCCTGATGCTGCCCTACACCGGCACCTACGCCCAGTTGGGGGTGGCGATCGAGAACGGCTTCCGCCTGGCGCTGGCCGAAGCGGGTGGCAAGTTCGGTGGCCGCGAGATCGAATTCTTCAAGGTCGATGACGAGTCCGACCCGGCCAAAGCGCCGGAGAACGCCAACAAGCTGATCCAGCGCGACAAGGTCGATGTGTTGGTCGGCACCGTGCATTCGGGCGTGCAAATGGGCATGGTCAAGATCGCCCGCGAGACAGGCGTGCTGCACATCATTCCCAACGCCGGTGCCGACGCCGCCACGGGCCCGATGTGCGCGCCCAACATCTTCCGCACCTCTTTCACCAACTGGCAGCCGCCCTATCCCCTGGGCAACATCCTGATGTACCGTGGGCTCAAGACCGCCGTCTTCATCACCTGGAAATACGGTGCCGGCGAAGAGTCGCTGGGCGGTTTCAAGGAGGGCTACACCAAGGCGGGCGGCAAGATCCTCAAGGAGATGTTCCTGCCCTTCCCCAACGTCGAATTCCAGGCGCTGCTGACCGAGATCGCCTCCCTCAAGCCCGACGCCGTGGTCTGCTTCTTCGCCGGCGGCGGCGCCGCCAAGTTCATCAAGGACTACGCCGCGGCCGGACTCAAGGGCAAGATCCCGCTGTTCGGCGCCGGCTTCCTCACCGACGGCATTCTCGACGCGGTCGGCGATGCCGCCGAGGGCATCGAGACCACGCTGCACTACGGTGATGGCATCGACACCAAGCGCAACAAGGATTTCCGTCTGGCCTACGCCAAGACCTTCAAGCTGCAACCCGACGTGTATGCGGTGCAGGGCTACGACGCCGGTCTCCTGCTCAACGTCGGTTTGACCGCGGTGAAGGGCGATGTCGCCAACAAGGCCGGGGTCATCAAGGCCATGGAGGGGGCCAAGATCGACAGCCCGCGCGGCGTGTGGACCATGTCCAAGGCGCACAATCCGATCCAGGACATCTATCTGCGCAAGGTCGTCGGCAAGGAGAACAAGGTGATCAGCGTCGCCCACAAGGCGCTCGCCGATCCGGCGCGCGGCTGCAAGATGGTCTGATCCGGCGCCGGCCCAATGAGCGGCAGGGGCCCTCCCTGCCGCTCGTCATTTTCGCCTCGCTGCCATGGATTTCTATTCCTTCCTGATCCAAGTATTGAACGGCCTGCAGTATGGCCTGTTGCTGTTTCTGGTCGCCAGCGGCCTGACCCTGGTGTTCGGCATCATGGGCATCATCAACCTGGCCCACGGCAGCTTCTACATGGTCGGCGCCTATCTGGCCTTCGCGCTGGTGGCCGACACCGGCAGCCTGTTCCTGGCGCTGCCGATCGGCATCGTCCTCGCCGTCGGTTTCGGCATGGCGCTCGAATGGCTGCTCTATCGCCATCTCTACGCGCGCGACCACCTCTACCAGGTGCTGATGACCTACGGCCTGATCCTGGTGTTCGAGGAATTGCGCTCCCTGATCTGGGGCGACGACGTGCACGGCGTCGCCGTCCCCGAACTGCTGTCGGCCTCGCTGCCGCTCACCGACAACCTCTCCTACCCGGTCTATCGCCTGGCCATGTCGGGTGCCTGCCTGCTGATCGCCGGCGGCCTCTACTGGCTGATCCAGAAGACCC
>JAHFRE010000128.1 GCA_023258955.1 Sterolibacterium sp. | reverse complement strand
AGTTGACGCAGTCTTCGATCACCGCGTCGAGCGATTTTGCCAGCTTGCCCTGATTGACATCGTGTTGATACTGGCCGACGCCGATGCTCTTCGGGTCGATCTTGACCAGTTCGGCCAGCGGATCCTGCAGCCGCCGGGCGATGGAAACGGCGCCGCGCAGGGCGACATCGACATCGGGGAATTCTTTGGACGCCAGTTCCGAGGCGGAATACACGGAGGCGCCGGCCTCCGATACCACGACCTTGGCCAGCTTCAATTCGGGCTGGCGCTTGATCAGATCGGCGGCGAGCTTGTCGGTTTCGCGGCTGGCGGTGCCGTTGCCGATGGCGATCAGTTCGGCGCCGTGCTGCTGCGCCAGGCGGCGCACGACGGCCAACGCACCCTCCCAGTCGCGGCGCGGTTCGTGGGGGTAGATGGTGGTGGTGTCGAGCAACTTGCCGGTCTGGTCCACCACGGCGACTTTGACGCCGGTGCGAATTCCCGGATCGAGGCCGATGGTGATGCGCGGACCGGCCGGCGCGGCGAGCAGCAGGTCGTGCAGATTGCGGGCAAAGACGCGTATCGCTTCTTCCTCGGCGCGCTCCCGCAATTGGGTCATCAGTTCCAGTTCGAGGTGCAGCGACAGCTTCACCATCCAAGCCCAGCGCGCCGTTTCGAGCAGCCAGCGGTCCGCCGCCCGGCCTTGCTCGGCGATGCCGAAATGGCTGGCCACCATGGCCTCGCAGGGTGAGGACCGCGGCGGATCTTCGAGCTCCTGCGCCGTCTTCAGGGCCAGGCGCAAGACCTCCTCGTTGCGTCCCCTGAGCATGGCCAGGACGCGGTGCGAGGGGGCGCTCTTGATCGGTTCGC
Source organism: Sterolibacterium sp. (assembly GCA_023258955.1). Classification (GTDB taxonomy): domain Bacteria; phylum Pseudomonadota; class Gammaproteobacteria; order Burkholderiales; family Rhodocyclaceae; genus CAIYYX01. The sequence goes on along the minus strand of JAHFRE010000128.1, from coordinate 10,030 downwards.
GGAAGTCGAACCAGTCGCGAAACTTGGCCCCCGCGTCTTCCTTGCCTTCGGCGACGCGGGAGACGATCAGCGCCTGATCGAGCAGGTAGCGGCGCAACTGGTCGAGCAGGTGTGCGTCTTCTGCAAAGCGCTCCATCAGGATCTGGCGGGCGCCGTCGAGGGCGGCCTTGACGTCGGGTACGTGCTTTTCGGGCGGGTCGGTGGCGATGCAAATGTACTTCGCTGCCTCGGTTTCCGGCGTCAGGGTCGGGTCGGCGTAGAGCCCATCGGCGAGCGGTTCGAGGCCGGCCTCGCGCGCGATCTGCGCCTTGGTGCGGCGCTTCGGTTTGTAGGGAAGATAGAGATCTTCGAGCAGCTGTTTGGTTTCCGCAGCGTCGATCTCGGCCTTGAGTTCGGCGCTCAGTTTGCCCTGCTCCTCGATCGAGGCAAGCACCGTGGCGCGACGCGCTTCGAGTTCGCGCAGATAGGAGAGCCGCTCGTCGAGCAGGCGCAGCTGAATATCGTCGAGTTCCCCGGTGACTTCCTTGCGGTAGCGCGCGATGAAGGGCACGGTCGCGCCTTCGTCGATCAGTTGTACCGTAGCGACAACCTGGGGGGGCCTGACGCCGAGTTCGGTGGCGATGCGTTGTTCGATGGAGGGGAGCATGGGCGACGTGGGATGGGCAAGGCCGCGCACTGTACCGAGATGCGCGCCCCTCGGCAAGACTTGACTTGGGCGCTGTTTGGGTTCGCCGCCTACGCCGCGACGGAGACCGGCTTTCTCGCCACCATGCCGATCAGGGCGGAGCGGCCGCGATGGCCCGAACCCTCGGCGATGTCGTCTTCGTATTCGACGAGTTCTTCGATCGTCCAGTCCGAGAACGCGCCGCGCAACAGTTCCGGCGTATAGAGGTTGGCCAGTTCTGGCGGGCCACCGGTCTTGTACTGCAGCTGCAGCGGCGTATACCCGTGCAGCAGGAAGCGTCCGCCGGGGCGGGTGGCCGCCTTCAGCGCGGCGAACTGGCGCGTCCGCTCTTCCGGACCGACGAACTGGATGAATATGCCGACCACCCAGTCGAAGCAATCGCGCAGCGCCGCCGGCGGCCAGTCTGGCGCGAGGATGTCGGCGATTTGGTAGGCGACCGGCACCCCGCGCGCGGCCGAGAGCTTGCGCGCCTTGGTGACTGCGACGGCGGAGATTTCGACCGCGGTGACCTCCAGACCCTGCTCGGCCAGCCAGACCGAGTTGCGGCCCTCGCCGTCGGCCACCGACAGGGCGCTATGCCCCTGCGCGAAGAGGCTGGCGCGCCGCGCGAGAAAGCGGTTGGGCTCGACGCCGAACAGGTAATCGTCGCCGACTTCGCGGTAACGGGCGCTCCAGCGGGCTTCTTGTGCGGTCATGGCGGCGATTATGTCGGTTGACGCGTCGATACACAACAGCTGCCAACGCCAGTGTCAGCGCCAGGTAGACCAACGGTGCGCTCTTGTCGATCCGGTCGGGCCAAGCTAGCTACGCGATGAAACGGTAGCCCGCCCCGGCTTCTGTGACGAGGTGCTTGGGCCGCGATGGGTCGGCTTCGATCTTCTTGCGCAAGAAGCCCATGTAGACGCGCACGTAGTGGCTGTCGTTGGCGTGCAACGGTCCCCAGACCGCCTTGAGTATCTGGTTGTGGGTCAGGACCTTGTTCGGATGGGCAATCAGGAAGGTCAGCAAGCGATACTCGATCGGCGAGAGATGAAGCGGCTGTTCGTTGCGTTCGATCGTGCGCTTGTCCACGTCGATCTGAATATTGCCGAACCTGAAGATTGCACCAGGAGCACCAACGACATGGGATCGGCGCCGCAGTTGGGAGCGAACGCGCGCCAGGAGTTCCGCCGCGCCGAAGGGCTTGGTCAGGTAGTCGTCAGCGCCGGCATCCAGCGCACCCACCTTGTCGCCTTCCATCGTCCGTGCGGAAAGGACGATGACCGGAATATCGGACCAGGTCCGCAGATCGCGGATCAAGTCGACCCCATCGCCGTCGGGCAATCCGAGATCGAGCACCAGCAAGTCCGGATGCCGTGTTCCCACCTCGATCAAACCCCTGTGAATCGAGTCGGCCTCAAACACCAGGTAACCCTCGGCTTCCAGAGAGACTTTGATGAAGCGCCGGATCTGGGGCTCGTCCTCGACCACGATCACCACGGGAATCGGCTCGGTCATCGCATTCACTCGGCGGCCGCGGGCCCGTCCTCCGCGCCATCCAACGCGGGAGGATTGCCGCGCGGCAGTGTGAATACGAAGCGCGCTCCCTGCCGCGATCCTGCGCTGTCGGCGCGAATGCTGCCACCGTGCGCCTCGATGATGGCTCGGCAAATGGCCAGGCCGAGGCCGACGCCCGGCGTGGCGCTCTCCTTGTGGCCGCGCTCGAACATCTTGAACAACTCCTCTTCGCGGCCCGGTGGCAGACCCGGGCCATTGTCTTCGATCCAGACGGCGACATGGTCTCCCTCGACCTCGCTGCCGATGTCGATGACGCTGCCTGGCGGCGTGTATTTCGCCGCGTTTTCGAGCAGGTTGCACAGTACCCGCTCGATCAGCACGGCATCCATCTCCATAAGGGGTAACTCCGACGGCAATTGCACCTGAACCTGGTGTCGCGCGAGCGCGCTGTCGCTGGCCTTCAACGCCGTTCCGACCACTTCCTCTAGCGGTGTCCATTGCTTGTTGAGCTTGACCTTGCCGGCCTGCAGGCGGGCCATATCGAGCAGGTTGTCGATCAGCGAATTCATGCGCCGGGCCTCGGCGCGCATCGCCACGGTGATCTCGTCCTGCTGCAGCGTCGGCGGTGGCTGGGTCATGCTCATCGACTCGGCAAGCGCGAGCAAAGCCGACAGGGGCGTGCGCAGGTCGTGGGAAATGGCGGCGAGCAAGGAGTTGCGCAAGCGCTCGGACTCCATCTGCACGGTGGTCACCTGCGCCACGTTGACGTAATGCACCCGTTCGAGGGCGATGGCGATCAGGCGGGCAAAGGTGTCGAGCAAGCGTCGCTGCTCGGGCGCCATGGCCATCGCCTCGGTCCGTGGCTCCAGCGCCAGAATGCCGCGGATGCGCATCGGCGCCTGAAGGGGTACGTACAACACCTGGCTGCCGGGCAAGGTATCGGTGCCGAGCCCGGCGCTCTCGCCATGGTCGAAGGCCCATTGGGCGACGCTGGAATCGGTGATGGGCATGCCGCCCGGGCCGCCCAGCGGTGGCAAGAGATGATCCGTCTCGTCGGCGAGGTAGATGGCCGAGCGGGCGTCGAATTCGGCGGCGATGAATCGATCGCAGATCTCGACGATCTGTTCGGGCAGCAGCGCTGCCGATAGATCGCGGGACATCTCGTAGAGGGCTCGCACGCGACCTTCGCGGCGCGTCGCGACGCGCGCCTGCTGCTTCAAGCTGGCGGTCAGCTGGCCCGTGATCAGGCCGACGGCGAGCATGATGGCAAAGGTGATCAAGTACTGCACGTCGCTGACGGCGAAAGAGTAGCGCGGTGAAACGTAGAGAAAATCGAAAGCGGCGACGTTCAGAAAGGAGGCCAGCACCGCGGGACCGCGGCCGTAGCGCACGGCGGCGATCACCACCGCCAGCAGGAAGATCATGACGATGTTGGCAAGATCGACCAGGGAGTAGAGCGGCGCGGCGACGATCGCAGCCGCAGCGCAGATGGCGGCGCTCTTGAGATAGGCCGACGTCGGCGCGCGAAATCGTCTGCCGCTGTCCTGGTCGGCAGCCGGCCTCCGCTGCGCCAATTCGTTGTGGCCGATGCGGGTGACGTCGATGTCGGGCGCCAGACGGCTCACCCGTTCGGCGAACGAACGATGCCAGAAACGCATCTGGCCCATGGACAGCTGATGCGACTGGCGGCCGACGACGACGCGGGAGAGATTATGGTCGCGCGCGTACTTCACCGCCGCCGCCGGGGCATCGGCGGCGGCAACGGCCGCCGTCTCCGCCCCCAAGTCCTGGGCCAACTTGAGCGCTTGCAGGGCTCGGTGGCGAACGGCTTCGGAACGCAGTTGCAGCTCCGGCGTCTCGATGTAGATGGCGTGCCAGGGGACATCGAGGCGTGCGGCAAAGCGCGCTGCGCCGCGCACCACCTGCTCCGGCGCGTCGCCGGCGTCGACGCAGGCGAGTAGCGATTCGCGCGTTTGCCAGACCGACGATACCGATTTGTCGCGGCGGTATTCGAGCACCTGCTCATCCACCCGATCGGCGGTTCGGCGCAGCGCCAACTCGCGCAAGGCGATCAGGTTGCCTTTGCGGAAAAAGTTGCGGATCGCCCTTTCGGCTTGCCCGGCCAGGTAGACCTTGCCTTCCTTGAGCCTCTGCAGCAGTTCATCCGGCGGCAAATCGACCAGCACCACCTCGTCGGCCAGGTCGAAGACCTTGTCGGGCACCGTCTCCCAGACACGGATGCCCGTGATGCCGCTGACGACATCGTTGAGCGTGTCCAGGTGCTGCACGTTCACCGTCGAATAGACGTCGATACCTGCCGCAAGCAACTCGTCGACGTCCTGCCAGCGTTTGGGATGGCGCGATCCGGCGACGTTGGAGTGCGCCAGTTCATCCATCAAGAGCAGTTGTGGCCGTCGCGCCAGGGCGGCGTCGAGATCGAAATCCTTGAGCGTGCGGTCGCGGTAAGGGATCTCTTTCAGGGGCAGGAGTTCGAGTCCGTCGAGCAGCGCCTCGGTTTCCTTGCGACCATGGGTCTCGATCACCCCAGCGACCACATCGCGACCCAGCAGCAGCTGTTGATGGGCGGCCAGCAGCATGGCGTAGGTCTTGCCGACGCCGGCCGAAGCGCCGAAGAAGATCTTCAGCTTGCCGCGCTTTGCCCGCGCTTCCTCTTCCTTGATGCGGGTCAGCAGCTGGTCGGGATCTGGGCGCGCGTCGGTCATCGGCCTTGTTGGTCGTCGAGTGCCAAGTTCAGCAACAACACATTAACACGGGGTTCACCGAAGAGGCCCCACTGACGGCCCTCGGTCTGCTTGGTCACAAGTTCCCCGATTTGCGTCGGGTTCAGCTTGCGCGCCTTGGCGACGCGGTCGACCTGGTAGGCAGCGGCGGCCGGGCTGATGTGCGGGTCGAGCCCGCTACCCGAAGCCGTGACCAGGTCGGCGGGAATCGGTAGTTTGTTCGCGGGATCGGCGGCCTTGAGGGCATCGATGCGGTTCTTGACGGCATCGACCAGCGCAGGGTTCAGCGGGCCCTGATTGGAGCCGCCGGAGGCCATGGCGTTGTTGGGTTGTGGCGAGGTGGCCGAGGGACGGCCCCAGAAGTGGCCTGGGTCGCTGAATTTCTGCCCGATCAGTGCAGAGCCGACGAGTTTGCCGTCCTTGACGATCAGGCTGCCGTTGGCAGCCTCAGGAAATGCTACTTTGGCGATCCCCGTGACCAGCAGTGGGTAGATGATGCCGGTGATGAGGGACAACACAAGGAACAGGGTAACGGCGGGACGCAGCAGTGCATTCATGATGATTTCCTCTAGGCAAGGCCAGCAGCGGCGATCAGCAGGTCGATCGCCTTGATGCCGATGAAGGGTACGACGAGGCCGCCCAGGCCGTAGATCAGCAGATTGCGCCGTAGCACCACCGCGGCGCCGAGCGGCCTGTAGCGCACGCCTTTCAAGGCCAGCGGGATCAGGAAGACGATGATCAGGGCGTTGAAGATCACGGCCGAGAGCACCGCCGAGGCCGGACTGGCCAGGCCCATCAGGTTGAGGGCCGCCAACTGCGGATAGGTGGTGACGAAGGCGGCCGGGATGATGGCGAAGTACTTGGCGACGTCGTTGGCGATGGAGAATGTCGTCAGCGAGCCGCGCGTCATCAGCATCTGCTTGCCGGTCTCGACGATCTCGATCAGCTTGGTCGGATTGGAGTCGAGGTCGACCATGTTGCCGGCTTCCTTGGCCGCCTGGGTGCCGGTATTCATGGCCACGGCGACGTCGGCCTGGGCCAGCGCCGGGGCATCGTTGGTGCCGTCGCCGGTCATGGCGACCAGGCGGCCCTCGGCCTGGTGCTGACGGATCAGCGCCAGCTTGGCCTCGGGCGTCGCTTCCGCCAGGAAGTCATCGACCCCGGCTTCGGCGGCGATGGCCGCCGCGGTCAGGCGGTTGTCGCCGGTGATCATCACCGTCTTGATGCCCATCCGGCGCAGCTCGGCGAAGCGCTCCTTGATGCCGCCCTTGACGACGTCCTTGAGCTCGATGCTACCCAAGACGCGGGTACCGTCGACCACCACCAGGGGGGTGCTGCCGCGGCGGGAGATGTCCTCGACCGCGGAGCGCACCGAGGCCGGAAAGCGCCCACCCATGGCTTCGACGTGGGCACGGATGGCGTCGGTGGCGCCCTTTCGGATCTGTCTCTCGCCGAGGTTTACGCCGCTCATGCGGGTGTGCGCCGAGAAGTGCACGAAGTGCGCGTCAAGGGCGGCGATGTCGCGGCTGCGCAGCTGGAAGCGTTGTTTGGCGAGAATGACGATCGAACGGCCTTCCGGCGTTTCGTCGGCGAGCGAGGCCAATTGCGCCGCGTCGGCCAACTCTTCCTCGCGCACGCCCTCGGCCGGGATGAAGCTCGACGCCTGGCGGTTGCCCAGAGTGATGGTGCCGGTCTTGTCGAGCAGCAGCACATCGACGTCGCCCGCGGCTTCGACCGCACGGCCTGAAGTGGCGATGACGTTGGCTGCCATCATGCGGCTCATGCCGGCCACGCCAATCGCGGACAATAATCCGGCGATGGTGGTCGGGATCAGACAGACGAGCAGGGCGATCAGCACCGTGATGGTCACCGGCGTGCCTGCCTTGGCCACATCGACGCTGAACAGGGAGTAGGGCAGCAGGGTCACGGTGACCCCGAGGAAGACGATGGTCAGCGCCACCAGCAGGATGGTCAGGGCGATCTCGTTGGGCGTCTTCTGGCGCTTGGCAGACTCGACCATGGCGATCATGCGATCGATGAAGGCCTCGCCAGGGTTCACCGTCACCTTGACCACGACCCAGTCGGAGAGCACGCGGGTGCCGCCGGTCACGGCGGAGAAGTCGCCGCCCGCCTCGCGGATCACCGGTGCCGATTCGCCGGTGATGGCCGACTCGTCCACCGAGGCCACACCCTCGATGACTTCGCCGTCGGCCGGCACAAAATCACCGGCCTCGATCAGTACCACGTCGCCCCTGCGCAGATCGCTGGCCGGCATCGTGAACCACTTCTCGCCGTGTCTCGGCTGCTGCAATTTCTTGGCCCAGGTCTCGCGCTTGATGCCGCGCAGGGCCGCTGCCTGGGCCTTGCTGCGGCCCTCGGCCATGGCCTCGGCGAAGTTGGCGAAGAGCACGGTGAACCACAGCCAGAGGGCGATGGCCAGAATGAAGCTCTGTGGAGCCTCGCCCTTGCCGCCCAGCGCCTGCAGCCAGAGGACGGTGGTGAGCATGCTGCCCACGTAGACCACGAACATCACCGGATTGCGCCACTGCGCGCGTGGGTCGAGCTTGCGGAAGGAGTCCGCAACCGCCGGCCACAGCAGCACGGGGTCGGACAGGGTAAAGGTCTTGCGCGTCATGAGATTCTCCCTATGGCCAGAGCACGAGGTGCTCGATGACCGGGCCGAGCGCTAGCGCTGGTACGTAGTTCAAGGCGCCGACCAGCACCACGGTACCGAGCAGCAGTGCGACGAATAGCGGCCCATGGGTCGGCAGGGTGCCGGCGTTCGCTGTCAGGCGCTTTTTCGCCGCCAGCGAACCGGCGATGGCCAGCACCGGCACGATCACGCCGAAGCGGCCGAACCACATAGCGACGGCCAGCATGACGTTGTAGAAGGGCGTGTTGGCTGAAATTCCGGCGAAGGCGCTGCCGTTGTTGTTGGCGGCCGAAGTGAAGGCGTAGAGGATTTCCGAGAAACCGTGCGCGCCGGGGTTGCTGATACCGGCGATGCCGGCGGCGGCCATCACCGCGATGGCTGTGCCGGCCAGCACCAGGAGCGGCGTCACCAGGATGGCGATGGCGACCATCTTCATCTCGAAGGACTCGATCTTCTTGCCGATGTATTCCGGCGTGCGACCGATCATCAGGCCGGCGACGAACACCGCCATGATGGCGAACACCAGCATGCCGTAGAGGCCGGAGCCGACGCCGCCGAACACCACTTCGCCGAGCATCATGTTCCACAGGGGGACGAAGCCGCCCAGGGGCGTGAAGGAATCGTGCATGGCGTTGACCGCACCGCAGGAGGCCAGGGTGGTGATGGTGGCGAACAGGCCCGAATCGGCGATGCCAAAGCGCGTCTCTTTGCCTTCCCAGTTGCCGACCGCCTGGTCGATGCCAAGTTTCCCCAGCAGCGGGTTGCCCTGCTGCTCGAAGTGCATGGCCGTCACCGCCATCGCGACGAACATCAGGGTCATGGCGGCGAGCACCGCCCAACCTTGGCGCCGGTCGCCGACCATCACACCGAAGGTGATGCACAGCGCGCCGGGGATCAGGAAGATCGACAGCATCTGCACGAAATTGGTCAGTGGCGTCGGGTTTTCAAAAGGGTGCGCCGAGTTGGCGTTGAAGATGCCACCACCGTTGGTGCCCAGCATCTTGATCGCTTCCTGCGACGCGATCGGACCCATGGGCAGGCTTTGCGTCTGCGTGGTGGCGGGTTCGGTCACCGGGTCGCCCTTCTCGTCCTTGAGCGGTTGGCCATCGGGGCCGTTCTTCGGGTTGTCGTACTTGGTCACCTCGAGGGTCGTTACATCCTTGTAGGCATCGAAGTTCTGGATGGCACCTTGGCTCGCCAGGAATACCGCAAAGACCAGCGAGATCGGCAGCAGGACGTAGAGGGTGATGCGCGTCAGATCGACCCAGGCGTTGCCGATGGTAGTAACCGTGTGCCGGGCGAAGCCGCGAATCATGGCGATGACGACGACGATGCCGGTGGCGGCGGAGAAGAAATTCTGCACCGCCAGACCCAGCATCTGGGTCAGGTAGCTCATGGTCGTCTCGCCGGTATAACCCTGCCAGTTGGTGTTGGTGGCAAAGCTGACCGCGGTGTTGAACGACGAGTCGGGACTGACCGGAGCGAAGGCCTGCGGATTGAGCGGCAGCCAAGCTTGCAGCCGCTGCAAGGCATAGACGGCGAGGGCACCGAGGAGGTTGAAGAGCAGGATGCCCAGCGCGTAGTGCAGCCAGTGCATCTCCTTGTCCCTGGCAACGCCGCTGATTCGGTAGATGAGGTGCTCGAGCGGTGTACCCAGCTTCAGCAGGCAGTGCGGCTTGCCCTCCATGACCGCGGCGATGCAGCCGCCGACCGGTTTGACCAGCGCCAGTAGCACGACAAGATAGAGGCCCAGCAGGACCCAGGCATGATTGCTCATAGATCCTCCGCGTTGATGAGGGCGACCACGAGGTAGACCAGCAGACCCACTGCGACGACAGCGTTGACGACGTAGAGCCAGGTCATTTTGGACCTCCCAGCCTGGTTACGCCGACGGCCAGCACCGCCATCAACCCGAAGAACAGGACGAGTCCTGTGAGATAGACCAGATCCACTTGCTGTCTCCCTAGCCGAGTTAGACGCTTGTCATACTAGGCGGGGGCGTTTCAAGATGGTGCAAAAAAGCCGCGGGTTTGCATAAAAATCGCATAAAAATGTGGTCTGCACGACGGCATTGGGGCGCCGCCCAACCGGCTGCCCAGCGTCAGCCTGGCAGGTGCTGCGCAGGGGCACGGGAAGGAAAGTGGCCGAGCTGCGGTGGGCGCTTGCCACCGCAGACGCCGCTAGACTAGATGTGCAGGACGCGCGCCGGCTCGGTCAGACGCTGCGCCAGCCAGCCCAGGCCCAGGGCTGGCAGGGCCGCCTGCAGCAGTTCCGGTGCGGCGCTGGCGAACAGACGCAGGCGGCCGGCGCCCGTACCCTCGGTAAGCCGTGCCACCTGTCGCGCTACCGCCTCGGCGACGTCGACCAGTTCGGCCCTGCCGGCGGCGAGCGGTTCGAGCAGGTGGCGCAGAAAGCTGTAGTGGGTGCAGCCGAGCACCAGACGGTCGGCGCCGG
>JAHFRE010000127.1 GCA_023258955.1 Sterolibacterium sp. | reverse complement strand
TCGGCCAGGTCGGCGAGCGTCCTGGCGAGCAACTCGAGCCCCGGCGCAAAGTATCCGTCGTCGTTGCTGAGCAGAATGCGCATGACGGAGGTGGCCTGGGTCTGGCTCGCGTTGTTTGGGAATTGTCACCGCGTGCGGCTCGCCCGCTAGGCCGGCACGGCAGTGCGCCGATTATAGCGCACCTGGCGCCGCCGCCTCGAGCCAGGCGCGCCCGAGTTGCGCTGCGCGCGCTCGCCGCTGCAAGCCGTGCTACGATCGACCGGTTTGCACTCGACCACAGACTTTTCTCAGGGAACCAGCGCCATTCCACCTGCTCCGAAGCCAAACGCACCGACCAGCGCCTTCGCGGTGCTCGCCGCGGCGTTCCTCATCCTGTTCATCGGCGGCGGGGCGCGCTTTGCCATCGGTCTGACGCTGCGGCCGATGGTCGACGAACTGAACTGGGAGCGCAGCCAGATCGGCATGGCGGTGGCGGTGTTCCAGGCCGTATCTGCGGCCACCATGTATTTGGCGGGGAGCCTCGCCGATCGCCTCAGCCTGCGCCTGATCATCGGTGGCGGCCTGCTGCTGAGCGGTGCCGCGATCGGGCTGATGAGCGTCGTTGCAGCACCGTGGCAGGCGGTCGCCGTCTATGGGGTGCTGTTTGCCGTCGGCAACGGTGCGGCATCGATCGCGCCGGTCGGGGTCATGGTGACGCGCGCCTTTCCGGCGCGCACCGGACTGGCCAACGCCGCTGCCGCCTCCGGCATGACCGTCGGACAATTGGTGATCATCGCCGTGCTCTCTGCCCTGCTCGTCACCATCGGCTGGCGCTCGGTGTTCCTGTCGCTGGGCGTCGCCTTTCTGCTGCTGCTCGGGCCAGTGCTCGCAGCGATGCCGAGGACGGGCGCGGGCAAGCTCCGCTCGAGCGAGCAACCGCCCAACGGCTCGTCGATCGCCGAGGCGGCGCGCACCCGGCAATTCTGGCTGCTCATCGCGGTCTATGCGGTCTGCGGCTTCGGCGATTTCTTCGTGACCACGCACGTGGTCGCCTTTGCCCAGGACAAGGGCATCAGCGCGCTGCTCGCCGGAAATCTGTTGGCGCTGATGGGTCTGACCGGCCTCCTCGGCGTGATGGTGGCTGGCTACTGGAGCGACCGAACTGGCCCGCTGTGGCCGACCGCGCTCAGCTTCGCGGCACGGGTCGGCGCCTTTGCCCTGGTCATCTTCGACCAATCGCCGTTGTCGGTCGCGATCTTCGCCCTGGTGTTCGGCTCGACCTTTCTGGTCACCGCGCCGCTGACGGTCATCTTCGTGCGCGACGCCTTCGGCATCCGCAATCTCGGTGCCCTCACCGGCCTCATCACTATGGTGCATCACGTCTGCGGTGGCATCGGCGCCTACATCGGCGCCAGAATCTTCGACGCCACCAACGCCTACCAGATCGCGTTCGTGATCATGCTGGCGACCTCGGCCATGGCGATGCTGCTGACGCTGGCGCTGCGCCGACCGCCAGCGGCACCGCGCGCCGCCGCTCGCTAGACGTGGAACGCCTGCACGGCGAGCTGCAGATTGGTCGCGTGCCTGCCCAGTTCGTCGGTGATGCGTGACGCACCGGCGATGGCGTGATTGTTGTCTTCGACCATGCGCACGATCTCATCGATGTTGCGCGCCACTTCGCCGCTGGCGGTGCTCTGCTCGCGCACCGCGTTGGCGATCTCGTCGATACCGCCGCTGGCTTCGCGCATCGATGCCTGGGCCGAGCCGATCACCGTCTCCAACTCCTGCAGGTGCTGCCGGCTGGTGTTTAGCGAGGTGGTCCCGCCGTCCAACGATTGCTCGACCACAACGGCCTGCTGTTCCAGCGCTCGGGTGACGCCGTCGATGTCGTTGGCCGCCACCGCCGATCGCTCGGCCAGTTTGCGCACCTCGTCGGCAACAACAGCGAATCCACGACCCTGTTCCCCGGCGCGGGCGGCCTCGATCGCCGCGTTGAGGGCGAGCAGATTGGTCTGGTCGGCCAGTTCCTTGACCTGCTGGGTCATGGCGTTGATCGCCTTGGTGCTGCGCACGAATTCTCCGACCGAGCCGGTGATGGCGGTGAACGCCTCGCTCACGCCCTGGATCTCGTGCAACAACCGCTCCAGCGCGTTGTGGCCGGCCTCGGCGTTATCCAAACTGCGCCGCGAGATTTCCTTGACGTTCTGCGCATTGTCGGAAATCGAAGACACGGCCACGGCCATCTCCTCCATCGTCGCAGCGACCGCCGTCGCCGCGTCGGCTTGACGCGCCGAGCCGGCGTCCACCGTGCGCGAACTGTCGGAGAGCTGACGCGAAGCGCCGGCAACCTCTCCGGATTCGGCCAGCACCTTGCGCACCGCTTGCGCGAAGTTCTCGATCAATTCGTTGAAGGCGCGCGCGGCGAGGCCAATCTCATCGTGGCTGTCGATGGCCACCCGGCGTGTCAGATCACCGCCCTTGAGTTCGTTGGCGGCAGAGCGAATCTTGCCCACCTGATCGACGATCCGCGCCCGTACCGACAGGCTCACCACCAGCGCGAGGACGATGGAAAGGGCGAGCACGGCGATCAGGCCCTTCTCCACCAGCGCCGAGCTTGCCTGGGCTTCCTTGTAGGCCTCATTGCTGGCATTCTCCTCCAGCGTCAATAGTGCCAGCATGGGCTTGCGCAGTTCCTCGAAGGCCTTTTGCGCGACGGTCATCATCGTTGCCCCCATCGCGTAGTCGGCGATGGAGACCTCGACCACGTCCAAGGTCGCCTTGCGGTAGCTCTTTACGCGCGCCTGGACGTAGGTGAGAATCTGCTGCTCTTCGTCGATGACGCCCTCGCCCTTGCCGATGCCATCGACCTGGCGGCCAATGCTGTCGAGATTGGCCTGCAGCTCCTTGGCCATCTCTTCAAGGCGCTTCGCCGGAAAGTTGGCCGCCGCCGAGGACAAGATCTGATAGGTCGCGGCGTAGGTCTCCTGGGACTTGGCAACGCTCTCGGAAGCCAGCTTGAAATGCTGGAAGCGGATCTGAAAGATGTTGGTCAGGGCCTTCTGCTGTTGGGTGATTCCGTAATAGGAACCCGCTGCAACGACCAGCAGCAGCACGAGTATGGTCATAGGCGCCAGCAACAGCTTGGCACCTACACTCAAGCGATCGAGCACGTTCATCTTGCCTCCTCCTGCCACCCGTTCGACGCGCCATGCGTCGTGCAAGGCGCGCCACGGCTTCTATCTATTTATACACACCGACGCCGACAAACCCACTGAAGCCGGGGATGCTCAGCACATAGGTGGACTTGGGCTCGGTCTTCTTCGTTTGCGGGCTGGTCCACAGGTAGTCGACCCAGCCGCTGCCTTTTGCCTTGGCCAGATCGGTCATCTCCTTGAGAAACTGCTTGCCGTTGGCATCCTTCATGTCAAGCAGATTCTTCCCCACCAGCGCCTTGTTGGCGCCGTGGGCCAGGGTAGTGCCATCGTAGCCATTCGCAAATACGTACAGATCCCGGTCCTGCCACTTGCCGTCCTTGGCCGAGAACTCCTCGAACGCCTTCTCGGGACCAACAGCCTTGATCTCGGCGATCGCTTTTTCGGCGAGCGCTTTGGCCTCGGCTGCCGTGCCGTGGGTCTGGGCGAACGCCGCGGCGACGAAGAAAGCCTGGGCGAGCAGCGATAGAGTCAGGTTGCGCAAGCGATTCATGGTTGTCTCCTCCAATGTCTGTCGTTTGTCTGGCGCGCGCCAGCGCCTCGACCTGGCTAGCGCCGCTGATCGAGGCCCGGCGGGTTCGCGCCTACTTGTAGATGCCGACGCCGAGGAAGCCCTCGTAGTTCGGGATTGCGATGGCGTAGCTGGACTTCTGCTCGGTCTTCTTGGTGAGCGGGTTGGGCCACATGTAATCGACCCAGCCCGTGCCCTTGGTCTTTGCCAGCTTGGCCATTTCTGCGGTGAACGGCACACCGTTGGCGTCCTTCATTTCCAACATCGGTTTGCCGACCAGGGCCTTGTTGGCGCCGTGGGCCATCATCGTGCCGTCGTACTTGATGACAAAGATGTAGAGATCCTTGTCCTGCCACTTGCCATCCTTGGCCGTGAAATCTTCAAACGCCTTGTCTACACCTACCGCCTTGATGTGGGCGATGCCTTTTTCGGCGAGCGTCTTCGCTTCTGCCGCTGTGCCGTGAACCTGGGCGCAAGCCATGCCGATCAGCAGCAATTGCGCGAAAAACGTCAGCGTTAGTGTCCGAACATACTTCATCGTTGTCTCCTCGATTGGTTTGAGCAAATGTCTGTCTCTGCGGGATGGAACGGTGGGACGCAGCGTCCCCCTGCCCATCTTCTCATCGTGGCCAAGGTGGCCGTAGTACACGCCTGCTCGTCAACGTCGTTCGAGCACCTTGGCGACGCAAATACTACTCCATGAAGCGAGCTGACTGCGAGCACAAATTGACCACGCGACGACCATGGGCAGATTTCCGCGGCCTGGTCCCAGTCCCATCTCGCCGCCATCGCGTTGGCCTCCGGGGGTGGTTGACCGCCCCGGCGCTGGCTTTAGCGCGCGGGCGCCTGGTCGCGGGCTGGCTGAAACGCCTGATCGCCCATCTGCCAGAGCGCAAAAGACCAGACGTCGGCTGTTTCGATCTCGCGCTGCGAGCGGTTGGAGCCGATGCCGTGGCCGGCGTCGTAGTCGATGCGCAGCAGCACCGGGCGGCCACTGGTGCTCGCCGCTTGTACGCGCGCCGCCATCTTGGTCATGTGCCAAGGTGACACCCGCGGGTCGTTGGCGCCGGTGGTGAATAGCACCGCCGGATAGGCCGTACCGGCGCGCACGTGTGCGTAGGCGCTCATGGCGTAGAGCCCGTGGAATCCCTCCTCGGTCCGCGTCGATCCGAACTCCACGATGTTGGGAGGGCCATTGGCTTCTGTCTCCGCGCGCAAGGAATCGGACATCCCTACGTGGTCCAGGATGACTCCGAACAGGTCGGGACGCCAGGTCAGCGCGCCGCCGACGGTGATGCCACCGGCGCTGCCGCCTTGCGCCGCCATGCGCTTCGATGCGGTGTAGCCGCTATCGACCAGGTACTGGCCGCAGGCGATGAAATCGAGAATGGTGTTGGGCTTGCTCAGCTTTTGCCCGCCGCGATGCCAATCCTCGCCGTATTCCCCGCCACCGCGGATGTGGGCGACGGCGATGACGCCGCCGCGCTCGATCCAGGCGATCGAGGTGGCCGTGAATCGCGCTTCCGCGGTCGACCCGTAGGCACCGTAGCCGCGCAGCAGGGTCGGATGACTGCCATCGAGGACGAGGCCCTTGCGGTAGATGATGGACAAGGGGATCCGCGTTCCATCGTAGCTGAGCGCCAGCACCTCCCTGGACTCGAGTTGCGAGCTATCCACTTTCGATGGCGGAATGAGTCCGGTATCGCTGGCGACATCGCTGACCGGGTCATAGCTGAACAGGCGCGGCGCCTGCACCCAGCTTTGCATGTTGAACAGGGCGCCCGATTCGAGGGGGTCGGTCACCGGGCCAAAGAGACTTCCGGCGTAGGGCAAGGGCAGGGCGCGCAAGCGCTTGCCGTCCATCGAGCTGAGCAGCAGCTTCGACACCGCACCGTCGCGCTCGCGCAGATAGATGCCCTCCTTGGCCAGGGCGAACCCCGTGATCACGCCCGCGCGTTCGGCAACGACGAGCTGGCCGCGCCGCACGTCGGGACGCGTCAGCGGTGTGGCCAGCAGGCGAAAGCGCGAAGCACCCTTCTGCGAAAGAAAATAGAGGGATTGACGATGCAGCTCGAATTGGCTCACGCCGTCCTCGACGTCGGCCAGCTTGCGCCAGGGCGTGCTCGCGCCGTGCACCTTGGCGAGCGGTGCGACATACAGGGTCACCGGATTGTTATCCATATTGTGATTGGCGACGGCGATGGCGTAGGGCGAGTCCGCTGCGGTCACCACGTAGGTGCCCTGCCCTTCCGGCACCTTCAGCCCGCGGGCTACCCCACGCCCGAACACGACCGGATCGTTCTCGCCGCGGGTCCGCGCGCCCAGGGTATGCAGATAGCTGCGCGCGTTGTACAGCGTTTCCGCGGCGGGAGTGTCGGGCCCCGACTTGGCGTAGCGCAGGTAGAAAAAGGAACGATTGTCGGGGCGCCAGCCGATGACGCTGTTGCTGGTACGGTCGATCTCCTCGGCCAGGCGCTTGCCGCTGGCCACCTCGAGCACGCGCAGCACGCTTTCCTCGGAGCCGCCTTCCGACATGCCGTAGGCGACGTAACGCCCGTCCCACGAGGGGGTGAAGAAGTCCAGCGAAAGATGCGATGTCGGCGTTGCACCAGCCTTGGCGGGGTCGATCAGCAGGTGTTCTTCACCCGCCAGTCCGTCGCGGTAGTAGAGCTTCGGCTGTTGCGCGCCGGGTTCGCTCATCTCGTAGAAGTAGCGCTGGCCGCGCCGGACGAAATTTCCTCGCTGCACATCGCTATTGGACAGTTCGTGGATGCGCTCGAGCAGCGCGGCGCGTCCGGGCAGTGCATCGAGCACGCTGCGCGTGTAGCTGGCCTGCGCGCGCATCCACGCCTGCACCGCGGGATCGCTCAGGTTCTCCAGATAGCGGTAGTCATCGACCACCTCGGTGCCGAAATAGCGGTCCGTCACCGGGCGAATCGGCGCGACCGGCGGCGCATCGAGCGCGGCGGATACGCCGGCGGATAGAGCAGCGGCGCCGGCGACAACGGCGATGAGCGTCCGGCGAAATCGAGAATGAGCATTCATGTGATTGTCCTCAAAGGTCCCGCCGACGCCGGCGCCCGGTGATGTCATAATAATCCCGATGCTCAATCGTGAGCATTTCACCACGGCTCCCGCAAATGACGACGATCGCAGGTAGGCTGGTTCGTGGTCTCGGCCAGGCGGCCGATTTCACGCAAGTCGATTGGGTGCGCCGACAGCTGATCGACCTGACGGGCATCGATCCGCATCCCGGCACGGTCAACATCCGGCTGGAAGACGCGCACAACCTCGGGCTCTGGCAGGACTGGCGCGAGCAGCCGGGGCTGGCCCTGCGCGCGGCGGAGCCCGGCTTCTGCAACGCGCGCTGCTACCCGGCGAGGATCGCCGGCAAGATCCCGGCCGCGGTGATCCTGCCGGAGCTGCCCGGCTATCCCCCGGACAAGCTGGAGTTGGTCGTCGCCCTGCCCTTGCGCCAGCATCTGGCGCTGCATGAAGGTGCCCGGATCGAGGTGGAACTGTGCCTCCCCCTGGCGGCCACAGCCGTCCTGTTCGACATCGACGGCACCCTGGTCGATTCGGCACGCGCCTACCTGGAAGTCGCGCGCGCCGCCGCCCGACCGTACGGACTGGAAGTGACGGAGCTGCACGTGCGTCATTGCCTGGCCAGCGGCAGCAACTTCTGGAAGGACGTGGTGCCGGCGGACCGGTCCGACCATCAGGTGATCATGAAGAGCATGGCCAGCCACGCCAAGCACGCCTGGCCCGAGGTCTTGCGCCAACACGGCCGGCTGTTCGCGGGTGTCGCCGCGACGCTCGGCGCGCTGCGCGAGCGCGGCTTCGTCCTCGGCATCGTCAGCGGCGCCCATCCCACGGTTCTCGATCTGCTGCAGGAGAACGGCATTCTCGACATGTTCGACTCGGTCATACTCGGCACCGATGTGGCAAAACCCAAGCCCGACCCGGAGGGCATCGCCAAGTGCCTGCACGCGCTTGGCGTCGCCCCGGCTCGCGCGATCTACGTCGGCGATACACCGATCGACATCCAGACCAGCCGGGCCGCGGGTGTCTACGCGGTGGGGGTGCTGACCGGCGCCGGCAGCAGCGCCAGCATGTCAGCGCAAGCGCCCGACCGTCTCGTCTGCTCGCTCGCCAGCCTGCTCGACTGCCTCGAGTTGGATGGGCCAGCACCGCCCCTGGTGGCCGGCCGCAGCTAGCAGCAGCCCTGCACGCAAAGTGGTCGGACACAATGTGTAACCACCGTTCGCTTGTTTGCTCGTATACTGATTCTGCTTTTTTGGCTGCCATCGCCCTGCTGGCAAAGCAGTCTTGAACGAAACGGGTGAACATGTCGAACGTCAATACTCCTCGAGCGCTGCTGCTGGGATTGGTTGCGACGTTCAGCGTGTTTCCACCCGCGGTTGCGGCCGAGCCGAGCGCGACCGTCAGCGAATTCTACAACGTCGATCTCAAGCACTATTTCTTGACCGCCGATCCCGCTGAGGCCAACGGCATCGATCATGGCAGCGCTGGCGCGGGTTGGGTGAGAACCGGAGTCAGCTTTTCGGCCTATGCCAATGCAGCCGACGCCGTCGGACTGGCTGCTGTCTGCCGCTTCTACGGCACGCCCGGCGTCGGACCGAATTCGCACTTCTATACCGCCGACACGGGCGAATGCAACCAAACCAAGAAGGATCCGGGGTGGACCTTCGAAGGGATTGCCTACTACATCTTGCCGCTGCAGCAGGGGTCCTGTCCTGACGGCACGGAAACGGTCTACCGAAGCTACAACAACGGTTACGCCAGCAACAATTCCAATCACCGCTACCTGACCGATTACACCCTGTTTTCGCACATGGCGGCGCTGGGCTTTGCGCCTGAGGGGCCGGTCATGTGCGCGCCGCTGTCCCTGGCGCAGCGGCGGGCGGACGCCAACCGCCTGCTGCAGCAGGCTTCCTTCGGTGCCAACGACGCCGACCTGCAACACCTGCTTGGCGTCGGCGTGGCGTCGTGGCTCGACGAGCAGTTCGCTGCGGCGCAATCCCAGTATCCGCCCTTCCCCTACGTGACTCCGAGTCGGCCAGCTTCCTGCGTCGACAATTCCACACCGCCGATAAGCGCAAGCAGTTATTGCCAAAGAGACAACTATTCCCTGTTCCAGACCCAGTTGCAGTTCTTCCGCAACGCGCTGGGCAATCCCGATCAGTTGCGCCAGCGCGTCGCCTTTGCCCTGTCGCAGATCCTGGTCACCTCGGGCGTAGAAAATTCGCTCAACTACGCCATGGCCGGTTACCAGCAGCTATTGCTCGCCAACGCCTTCGGCAATTACGAAGACATTCTCAAGTCGGTCACGCTCAGCGCGATGATGGGCGACTATCTGAACATGGCGAACAACGACAAGCCGGATGCCACCAAGGGCTACAACCCGAACGAAAATTACGCGCGCGAACTGATGCAGCTGTTTACCATCGGCCTGGTCGCGCTTGCGCCCGACGGCACACCGCTGCTCGACGCGCAGGGCAACGCGCTGCCGACCTACGACCAGTCGACGGTGACCAATCTTGCCCACGTCCTGACCGGCTGGACCTACCCTGCCGCGCCGGGAACGGCGCAGTCGTCGGTGAACTTCAATACCTCCAAGACCTACACGGGCCCTCTGGTGCCACTCGAGTCCCGCCACGACGCCAGCGCCAAGATACTTCTCGGAGGCACGGTCGCCCCGCCCGGACTCGATGCCCGTAGCGATTTAAACGGCGCCGTGCATTTGATCTTCATGCATCCGAACGTCGGCCCGTTCATCGGCCGGCGATTGATCCAGCACCTGGTCAACGGCAATCCGACACCCGGCTACGTAGCGCGCGTCGCGGCCAGGTTCAACGACAACGGCAAGGGCGTGCGCGGCGACATGAAAGCGGTGATCACCGCGATACTGCTCGATCCGGAAGCGCGCGGCGCGGTGAAGCTCGACCCGCTCTACGGCAAGTTGCGCGAACCGATACTCTACATGACGGCCCTGGCGCGTGCCTTGAACGCCACTTCCGACGGCGTGTACTTTCAGCAGCAGAGCGGCAACCTGGGACAACCGCTGTTCTACTCGCCGACGGTGTTCAACTATTTCTCTCCGGACTACGTGGTGCCCGGCACCACTGCGCTGGGACCGGAATTCGGGCTGCTCGACACCGGCAGCGCCATCACCCGCATCAACCTCGCCAATGGCATGTTGTTCGGCCAGATCGCTGCCAGCGCCAACGTCTATGGCGCCACCGGGACGCAATTGAACTGGTCGCCGCTGCAGGCGCTGGCGGGCAATCCCGGCGCCCTCGCCGACTATCTGTCGGGTCTGCTGCTCAACGGCACGATGTCGGGGACCTTGCGCGCCGCGATCGTTTCCGCGGTGAGCGCGGTCGCCGCTTCGGACAGCTTGACCCGCGCCCGGACAGCCGTGTATCTGGTCGCCGCATCGCCCCAATTTCAGGTGGAGCGCTAGATGAAGACCAGACTGGACAGACGCGGCTTTCTGCGCCGGGCCACCGCACTTTCCGCCGCTGGGCTGGTCAGCGGCCTCGATCTGCTCAGCTTTGCGGCGAACGCGCAGAGCGCGGTGAACGACTACCGGGCGCTGGTGTGCGTTTTTCTGTTTGGTGGGGTCGACGGCAACAACGTCATCGTTCCGCTCGACTCGGTCGGCTATGGCGCCTATGCCAAGGCGCGGCCGCCGTCGTCCGGGATCAATCTGGCACAGTCGGCGTTGCTGCCGATACAACCCGCTTCCACCCCGTCGGCCTTCGGTCTGCATCCGTCCCTGGCGGAACTGCAGTCCTTGTTCGCCCAGAACCGCCTCGCCATCTTGGCCAACGTCGGCACCCTGACAAGACCTCTGGTCAAGGCGCAATACGCGTCGGCCAATCTGCCGCTGCAGCTGTTCTCCCATTCCGACCAAGTGGCGCAGTGGCAATCTGCCGTCTCCAATTCGATCAGCCTGACCGGATGGGGCGGGCGCATCGCCGACAAGGCGCTCGCCAGCGCCGGCGCGGGACAGTTTCCCATGGTGGCGTCGATTTCCGGCACCAGCCTGTTCGGGGTCGGCAAGAGCACCAGGCCGCTGGCGATTCCGGCTTCCGGGACCTTCGGCTTGAGCGGCTACACCAATAGCGCGGTGAGTAACGCCCGTTCCGCAGCGCTGC
>JAHFRE010000333.1 GCA_023258955.1 Sterolibacterium sp. | reverse complement strand
CTTGCGCGCGCTGCCGCCGTCGGGCGTGCTGGTCGACGGACTCCAGAAGCTCAGGGCGTTGTCATTGACCTTGCTCACAGGCAGGCCGGTGGAGGGGTCCTTGTCCTTGCTGATCCACTCGATGTTCCAGACCGACTCGCCGATGTTGTTGGTCACCGGCGTCTGCCCGATCATGCACAGGCTCACCGCATCGCCATCGGGGGTGGTGCCGCAGTAACCGGGCACCCCCGGCGTGGTGACGGTTGAAAAGAGGTACTTCTTCAGCGAGCCGTCCCAGCGCGATTGCAGCGAGGGGCCGAAGAAGCCGAGATAGACGTTGTTCGAGTTCTCCGCCCGGTTGAGCGCCGAAATCGGCACGACGCTGCCACCGCCGGCGATCGGCTGCCAGGAGCGGATGGCGTCGAGCGCGCCGATGAGCTTGCTGTAAAGTTGGCTCGGATCCTCCGCGGAAAAGTACTGGCCGCGGCCAGCGACGGCGGTGTTGGCGAGCACCGCCGTGCTGGCGGAGGCGAAGCCTATGGTGTAGGTGGCGACCGTCTGCACCCCGGGGATGCTCGCCGGCGACACCTTGGCGTTGGCCATGTAGTAGGCCAGTTCGTCGAGCCAGACGTAGCCACCGTCATTGTCCGTGGAGCCAACGTCGACCGGACCGAAAGGCGCGCCGCTCGTCTGGACGAACTGGTTGAAGCTGGTGCTCTGCGTCGGCGTATTGACGTCGGTCCTCGGCGAGATGACTTCGGTCGAGGATTTTTCATAGCGCAGCGCCTTGATCAAGTCGTTGGCCGACCAGTCGTTCTCCGATCCACCGTCGCTGACCAGGACCACGACGTTCTTCTGGCAGCTGGCCGGCAGGCCGTCGCTGCCCTTCAAGTCGAGCATGGGCGAGCGATAGTTGCCCGAGGAGCCAGCATGGGTCCCATTGCCCAGGCAGTCGCTGCCGTCTGATCCGTCGCCCGGCGTTGTGAAGGCCTTGCGATCGCAGCCGGCGGCCACCTTGGTTGTTCCATTCTTGGACGTCGTCGTGAGATTGCCGAAGCGCGGTGCGGCACCGTTGAAGTAGAGATAGGCCTCGTAGAGCGACTCGGTGAGCGGCGTTTGCGCCGTCGCCACGAGGCTGTTGATCTTGTCGGCCAGCTTCTGACGGCTGGCCAGGGCCAGCGTATTTTCGGCGGACGCGTAGCCTGGATCGGTCGTGTCGTTGGTACCCATGCGCTGCATGGCGAAGACGATGTTGCCGCCCTCGGTGTTGTAGCTATTGTCGAGCTGGTTGAAGACCATCAGGCCGAAGCGCACGCCGTTTTGCGCCTGCACCAACTGCACCAGGGCATCTTTGGCGATCTGCAGCCGGGTGCGGCGGCCGATGGGATGGCCGTTGGGTCCTTTCGGGCCGTATTTCCAGTTCAGATAATTGGTGGAGTAGACATCGTAGGCGGGCGCGGTGCTGATGCGTTGCTCGCTGGAAGTGTCGTACATCAGCGTGTTGCCCGCTGCGGTAGTGTCGCCGGCAGCGCTGCTGAAACGGCCATCGTAGGGGCTGCCGTTGGCACCGAACGGGCGGGGCTGCTTGGTCATGAAGGGACCGGCGCTGCCCTCGTCGCCGACGCAGTCGTGCACCATGGTCCATTCCTGGTCGGCGGCGCGATCGAAGACGGTGTAGGGGGTGCCGCCCACGCCCGCAGAGGAACTGCGGCTGGCGCAGTTGAGGTAGGGGCAAAGGCCGCCGGGGTGCCGCTGGTCGCAGGTCTGGGTGGTGTCCACCTTGTTGCTGCAGCCGCCGCCATCGGTGCGCACGTCGTGGTAGTCGGTGCCGCCGATCGTCTGGGTGGCGGTCGCGGTCTTGACGCAGGCGTCGGTCGTGTCCGTGGTCCAAGTCGTCCCTGGCGGGTCGCGGTAGTTGCCGACGCAGCTGCCACCGTAATAATAGACGGGGCCGTTGTCCGTCCGGTTGTCGCAGCCGGAGTCGATGCTGTTGCTGCCGTCGCTCTGCACGACTTGGTGCATCGTGAAACCACCCGGGGGTTTGAACGAGTCGATGCTGCTGTCGATGCAATAGTTGGCGCCGTCGCCAACTTTCTTTTCGCAGTCGGGACCGGTGCATTTCCCACGGCAGTGTCCGCCATAGAAGTAGGTGCCGCCGCTGTAGGCCTCCTTGGGATCGAAGGTGTGCTGTTTCCTTTCCCCTTCCCATTTGCAGTCGGAATAGGTTCTGGAGGGCAGCGTCTGCCGTCCGTCCCAGTGGCAGTTGGCGAAGTCGCGGGTGTAGTAGGGTCCGGTGACCGTCTGGGCGCAGGCTGGCGGCTCGGCGAGCGCGGCGCATTGCGCGGCAGTGCCGCTGCAGCTGACGCCGCCGTCGCTGCAGGTGCCGCCGTAGGAGAAGGTCTGGGTGATGGCGTCGGGTCCGTCGCCGATCGGACCGCTCCAACTGCAAGCGCGCGTCTTGGTGATGTTGGGGGCGCCAATGTTGATCGTCCCCGGGGTATCGTAGTATCCGGGCACCTTCAGGTATTTGTAGCCGGCGATGTAGAGTTCGTTCTCGGAGGAGATCCCGCTGGCGTCTCCGCCATAGATCGAGATCAAGGCCTGGAGAGGGGCCCACCCATAGCCGATCGAACCGTCCAGGGCCCGCACGGTCTCACGGATGCGATCGACATGGTTGAAGCCTCCCGAGTCCGGGCGCAGGTCGGTCCAACCGGCGTAGGAGGCGGCCTGCTTCACGACTACGGGCAGGGGGCTGTAGGGGACGAAGGGGCCGAAGAGGGGCGGGCCGGGGGGGGAGACCCAGTAACTGATGTCGCGGTTGCCGTCGCGGTAACCGATGTAGTAGGCGCCGTCCATGTCGGTGGCCTTGGAAATGCCGACGAAGCCGGGATAGGAGGCGGCCCGCGTACTGTCGAGGTTGAGATAGCGCTCGTAGCGCTGCCATTTCTGACCCAGATACTTGCCGCTGTTTGGGGGGGCGGTGCTCGGCGCGAAGACCGTGGACGGGGTCAGGGTTGCCAGCGAGTCCTGGCACTGGTTGTTGGGACCGTAGTACTTGGCCGGCACGACGCCGAAGTCGATGCCACCGCGGATGAGGTGCGGCTTGCCGTCACCTAGATTGATCTCCACCCTGCCACCGAAGGTCGTCAGCGCATCGGCGCCGAAGAAGCGGTTGAAGCCATTTGAGTAGAGGCGTTTGTAGTCCGTCGAGGCGAGATCGGTCGGATCGTAGCTTTCTTTTTTGCCCGCCGGCAGCCAGTAGAGGGCGTTGCGCTCCTTGTAATTGCGGAATATCCAGCGCTGCCCGTCATCGCCAGGCTCGGTCGCCATCACATAATTTCTCGCAGCCGTCCGGAGGGCCTCGCGGGCTGCCAGCGTGTCCCCCCCCCAATAGCCCAAGGGGGTGGTCGCATTCGGCGGGGGGGAGTCGGGATAGCCGCAACCCCTTTGGATGCCGCCAATCAGTTCAAGGCAAACAGCGAACGGGGCGATAATGGAATTGTCGTTCCACAGATACTCGACGTGGGAGTCGTAGCCGCCGGGGTATTCGCGCCAGCCCTCGGGCAGGTTCATCGAGTCGGAGGTGTCGAGCATGAGCAGAACGTTGGGTTCGGCCGCCGAG
>JAHFRE010000332.1 GCA_023258955.1 Sterolibacterium sp. | reverse complement strand
GAGGGCATCAGGAAGATGTCCGCCCCGGCCTCGATCCGGTGCGCCATCCGCTCGTTGAAGTCGATCAGGGCCGCCACCTGGCCGGGATGGCGGCCGGCCAGCGCGCGGAAGCCCTGTTCGATGGCCGCTTCGCCGTGGCCGAGCACGACCAACTGCGCTGGCGGTGTGGCCGTCGCGGCGAGGAAGCGGTCGGCGACGGCGAGCACCAGATCCATGCCCTTCTGGTGGGTCAGGCGGCTGACGATGGCGAGCAGCGGCTGCCCCGCCTGCTCCGCCAGACCCAGTTCGGCGCGCAGCGCCCGACGATTTTCGCGCTTGGCGGCGAGCCGATTGGCGTCGTAGCGACGCGCCAGATTCGGGTCGGCCGCCGGGTTCCAGTGGCTGTCGACGCCGTTGAGGATCCCCGTCAGATCCTGGCTGCGCCAGGCGAGCAGACCGTCGAGCCCGAAACCGAGGTCCGCCGTCTGGATTTCGCGCGCGTAGCTGGGACTGACCGTGGTGATCTGAGCGGCGAACTGCAATCCAGCCTTGAGAAAGGACAGGTGTCCATAGAATTCGACCCCATCGATCGACCAGCTTGGCGCCGGCAGCGCCAGTTCGGCCAGGGCCCGCTGCGGGAACAGCCCCTGGAACGCCAGGTTGTGGATGGTCATCACCGAGGGCGTGGTCGCGCCGTGCAGATAGCCGAGGTAGGCCGGCGCCAGCCCCGTCTGCCAGTCGTTGCAATGGAGGAGATCGGCGCGCCAGCCAAGCGGCGTGTGCACGCTGGCGAGCCAGGCCGCCAGGCGCGAGAGCAGGCCAAAGCGCAGGTGGTTGTCCGGCCAGTCGGCATCGTCGGGGCCGTGATAGGGGCCGCCGCCGCGCGCGTAGAGCTCGGGGCAATCGATCAGCCACAGCGGCAGGCCTTCGGCGGTCTCCACCTGCAGCAGACGCGACGCGGGCAGGGCCGCGCCCGGCGAGGGCAGTTCGGCGAGGAGCCGCGCCTGCGGATGGGCGGCGAGCAGGGCAGGGTAGGCGGGCAGCAATACGCGCACCTCGACGCCCGCGCGCTGCAACGCCAGCGGCAGCGCCGCAGAGATGTCGGCCAGTCCCCCGGTCTTGGCCCAGGGGGCCAGCTCCGAGCTGGCGAACAGCACCCGCATCGCGCTGCTCATGCTTTGGCGTGGTCGCGGCAGTAGCCGATCAGCAGACGGGTCGATGGGCTCATCTCGACCGCTTCGATCGCGGCGGCGCCCAGCGCCGGCAGCAAAGCATCGGCCAACTGCTTGCCCAGCTCGACACCGAACTGGTCGAAGGGATTGATGCCCCAGATCGTCGCCGCGACGAACACCTTGTGCTCGTAGAGCGCGATCAGGGCGCCCAGGGTGCGCGGCGTGAGCGCGGGCAGGAGCAGGGTGGTCGAGGGCTGGTTGCCGGCGAACACCTTGTGCGGCAGTAGTCGCGCGATATCGGCCGGGCTGGTGGCGGCCTCCAGTTCCGCCCGCGCCTCGGCTTCGTTGCGTCCGCGCATCAGCGCTTCGCTTTGGGCGAAGCAGTTGGCGAGCAGCATGGCGTGGTGCGTGTCCAGCGGAAAGTCGGCGCGGGCGCAGGCGATGAAGTCGATCGGCACCAGCCGTCCGCCCTGGTGCAGCAGCTGGAAATAGGAATGCTGGGCGTCGGTGCCGGCGCTACCCCAGACGATGGCCGCGGTGCGGCAGGCGACGGGGTGCCCCGCGCGGTCCACCGACTTGCCGTTGCTCTCCATCTCCAGTTGCTGCAGGTAGGCGGGCAGCAGGGCCAGCGAGCGGCTGTAGGGGACGATGGCGTGGGTCTCGGCGCCGAGGAAGTTGCCGTTCCAGAGGTCCACCAACGCCAGGGTGATCGGCAGGTTCTCGGTCAGCGGCGCCGCGCGGAAGTGCTGATCCATGGCGCGCGCGCCGGCGAGCATCTGCTCGAAACCATCCATGCCGACGGCGAGCGCGACGCCGACGCCGACGCTCGACCAGAGCGAATAGCGGCCGCCGACCCAGTCCCAGAAAGCGAAGCAGTTGGCCGGCGGCAGGCCGAAGCGCGCCGCCGCATCGGGCTTGGCGGTGACGGCGACACAGTGGCGGGCGAGCAGGTCGGCGCGGCTCGCCCGCGGATGCGCCGCGGCCAGCCAGGCCAGCGCCGAGGCGGCGTTGGCCATGGTCTCCTGGGTGGTGAACGTCTTGCTGACGACGACGATCAGGGTGCGCGCGGGGTCGAGCCGCGCCAGCAGCGAGGCGAGATCGGCGCCGTCGACGTTGGAGACGAAATGCACGGCGATGCCCGGCTGCGCTTGCGCCGCCAAGGCCTGGACCGCCATGCGCGGACCGAGGTCGGAGCCGCCGATGCCGATGTTGATCACGTCGCTGATGGCCTCGCCGCCCGCGCCGCGCCAGCTTCCCCCTTGAATGGCAGCGCAAAAGCCGCGCAGCTTCTGCCGCTCGGCCAGCACCTCGGGGACCAGGTCGCGTCCCTCGCGGCGATAGACATCGCCCGTCGCCGCGCGCAGCGCCATGTGCAGGGCCGGCCGGCGTTCCGTGCTGTTGACCAGCTCGCCGGCGAAAAGCTCGGCGATCCGCGCTGGGAGCGCGCGTTCGCCGGCGAGCGCACGCAGCAAATCGAGCGCGAGGCGCGACAGGCGCTGCTTCGAGAAATCGACGAGCAGCTCGCAGGCGCACAGATGCATGGCGGCGACGCGGTCGGGATCGCGCCCGAACAGCTCGCGCAAATGTACGCCGGCAAGGGCCTCGGCCTCGCCGGCCAGTGCCCGCCAGGAGGGAAGGCGGGTGAGCGTCATGGCCTCACAGCCATACCATCATGCCCATCTCGAAGGGATGGGTCAGCAGCTCGTGCACCGGGTAGATGCGGAAGCGGTAGTCGACCCGGCCGCACAGCGCGGGGGTGAAATCCAGGGCGTAGAGACATTCCTCGTTGTCGAGCCGACGCACGAAGGCCAGCGGCTGTTGCAGCTTGCCCTTGGTCGCATCGGGCGAACCGGCGCGGCCGACCAGCAGCTCGACCACCACGTCGCCCGGCTGCAGACCGTTGAGCTTCACCGCCAGTTCGAAGCGCATGCTGTCGCCGTAGGCGATGCGCTGCGTGGCGTCGTCAATCCGGCGCAGCGAAACGCCAGCCCAGCCGCCGCGCACCCGCGCCTTCCAGTCGGCCAGGCGGCGCGCCCCGGCGAAATCTGCGTCGCTGTAGCTGCGCCATTGGCGTCCGGCGGGAATGTAGACCTTCTTCAGGTAGTCCCTGACCATGCGCTCGCTGTTGAAACGGGTCATGGTGCTGGCGATCGAGCGCTTCGCCATCTGCAGCCAGCGCGGCGAGAAGCCCATCGGTCCGTGCTCGTAGTAGAGCGGGATCACGCTGTCCTGGAGGATTTCGACCAGGGTGCGCGCCTCCTCGGCGTTGCGATCGTACTCGTTCAAGACGTCGGAAGCGGGCTTGATCGCCCAGCCGTTGGTGCCGTCGTAGCCCTCCTCCCACCAGCCATCGAGCACCGAGAGATTGATGACGCCGTTGATCGCCGCCTTCATGCCCGAGGTGCCCGAGGCTTCCAGCGGATAGACCGGGTTGTTCAGCCAGACATCGACGCCGCTGACCAGGCGCCGC
>JAHFRE010000331.1 GCA_023258955.1 Sterolibacterium sp. | reverse complement strand
TCGAGCACGCGCTCGCCGGGCTGCGGTTTGATGGTGTCCATGAAGGAGCGGCTGAACCAGGACCAGAGGCCGAGGCTGGCGACGCTGTTGGCACGATCGTAGTAGGGGGCCACGTCGACGAAGATGTCGTGCAGATCCTTCTTCCAGATCGAGGAGAAGCGCTGTTCGCGCAATTTCTCGCGCTGCGCTGCTGGAGGAGGTGGCGTCATGGCCCGCTATGTTACTGGTGACCCGGGGAGCGGATTTGACTTAGGTCAAGCCGCCCGACCTTGAATGACGCTTACTTGGGGATGTCCTTGGCCTTCGAGTCTGCTGGCGCTGGCTGCGCCGGCGGTTCGACCTTGGCGGGGATCGGCGCGGTCTGCACCTTGACCGTATCCATGACGCTGCTAGCGGCTTTGGGCCGGTTGCTGGCCATGTAGCTCAAACCCAGGCTCGTCGCAAAGAACACCGCGGCAAACCAGGCCGTGGTGCGCGACATGAAGTTGGCCGAACCCGAAGCGCCGAACAGGCTGCCCGAAGCACCGCTGCCGAAGGCGGCACCCATGTCCGCACCCTTGCCGTGCTGGATCAGAACGAGGCCGATGACCACGGCACCGACGAGCAGATGCAGGGTCAAGACGAGGGGAAAGAGCATTCCATCCATGATAGTTCCTAGTCGATATTAGGAGGCGGCGGCGCAGATCGCCAGAAAATCCTCGGCCACCAGCGAGGCGCCGCCGATCAGGCCACCGTCGATGTCCGGCATGGCGAACAGTTCGCCGGCGTTGCCCGGCTTGACGCTGCCGCCATAGAGAATTCGCAGAGCAGCGCCCACCTCGGCGCTGCCCGCGGCAACGCAGGCGCGAATCAGGGCGTGCACCTCCTGCGCCTGCGCCGGCGTCGCCGTCTTGCCCGTGCCGATCGCCCAGACCGGCTCGTAGGCGACCACCGCGGCGGCAAATGCGGCCACCCCGACCTGCGCCAGCACGGCGTGCAACTGCCTACTGACGACCTCGGCGGTGACACCGCGCTCGCGTTCCTCGAGGGTTTCGCCGATGCACAGAATCGGCGTGATGCCGGCGCGCGCAGCCGCGGCGAACTTGCGCGCCGCCTTGTCGTCGGTCTCGCCGTAGAGGGCGCGCCGCTCCGAGTGGCCGACGATGGCGTAGCGGCAGCCGAATTCGATCAGCATGTCGGCGGCGACCTCGCCGGTGTGGGCACCCTGCGGCTGCTTGGAAACGTTCTGCGCACCCCAGGCGACCGGACTGCTGGCAAGCACCGAGCGCGCCTGGGCCAGATAGGGAAAGGGCACGCACACGGCGATCTCGCAGGCGAGCGCCGGTGCCGCTTGCTTGATGCGGGTGAGCAGGGTCAGGTTGGCAGCCAGGCTGCCGACCATCTTCCAGTTGCCGACGACGAGTTTTTGGCGCATGGCAGCAAGACGACAAGAGAAGCCGGCGATTATACCACTCAGCGCCACTCAGCCGAAGCCCGCCGTCCGGCAAGGCGGCGGGCTTCGGCTATCATGGCAACCTCCCCCAAGGTGATGGCGGTGATGCGAAGCTCCGGTATTCCAGCCAACGATCGTGGCAGCAGTTCGACCGCCCGCCCGGAACGAGGCTGGCGACGGTGAGCGACAGCGACCACCATCACCATCATCACGGTGACCACCCGCACGGCGCCACGCGGGCCCTGCCGGCGCTGGTCGCGGCGCTGGCGCTGACCCTGGCCTTCGCCGCGATCGAGGCGGTCGCCGGCTGGTGGTCGGGTTCGCTGGCTCTGCTCGCCGACGCCGGCCACATGGCGACCGACAGCCTGTCGCTGGCCCTGGCCGGATTCGCCGCCTGGCTCTCGGCGCGCCCCGCCTCGCCGCGCCACAGCTACGGTCTGCAGCGCAGCGAAGTGCTGATGGGTCTGGTGAACGCCCTGCTGATGCTCGCCCTGATCGTCGCCCTGGCGGTGGCGGCGGTGCATCGGCTGCTGGCGCCGCAAGCCGTCGCCGGCGAGGTGGTCAGCGTCGTCGCGCTGCTGGGACTGCTGGTGAATCTGCTCGTCGCCTGGTGGCTGTCGCGCAGCGAACAGAGTTTCAACACGCGTGGCGCCCTGCTCCACGTCATCGGCGACCTCCTCGGTTCGGTCGCCGCCCTAGTCGCCGGCCTGGTCGTCAGCCTGACCGGCTGGACACCGATCGATCCTATCCTCACCCTGACCATCGCCGCGCTGATCCTCGGCTCCACCCTGCGCCTGCTCAGCGACGCCATGCACACCCTGATGGAGGGCGTGCCGCGCCACCTCTCGCTCGAAGCGATCGGCCGCGCCATCGTCGCCCGCCCACACGTGTGCTCGGTGCACGACCTGCACCTGTGGAGCGTGTCCTCGCGCCAGGTGGCGCTCTCGGCGCATCTGGTGATCGACGATCTGGGCTACTGGGAGGAGGTGCTGGGCGACCTCGAACAGACCTTGAAGAACCTCGGCATCAGCCACCTGACCCTGCAACCGGTACCGCTGGAGCGGCGGGTCAAGTGGGTCAAGCGCACGCTCACGCGCGCTGGCTCGCCTGCCGCGCCGAAGCCGCGATAGCCTCGGCCAGGGCGCTGACCAGCGCGCCGTCCTCGCCTTCGACCATCACCCGCAGCAGCGGCTCGGTGCCGGAGGGACGCAACAAGACCCGGCCGCGGCCATCGAGGTCGCGTCGCGCCGCCTCGGCCGCCTGCGCGATGCCCTCGTCGGCGGCCCAGTCGAAGCCGGCGCGCAACTCGACGTTGATCAGGCGTTGTGGATAGAGGGCGACCTCTGCCGTTGCCTCGCCCAGCGTCTCGCCACGCCGGCGCAGCGCCGCCAGCACCTGCAGGGCGGCGACGATGCCGTCGCCGGTGCTGTGCTTGTCCAGGCAGATGATGTGGCCCGAATTCTCGCCGCCGAGCGGCCAGCCGCGTTCCTGCTGCATCTCCAGCACGTAGCGATCGCCGACCTTGGCGCGCGCGAATTCGACGCCGAGGCGTGAGAGCGCGTGTTCGAAGGCCAGGTTGCTCATCAGCGTGCCGACGACGCCGAAGCCGGGTCCCTGCAAGCGCATGCGTTCGCGGGCGATCGCGTAGAGCAGCTGGTCGCCGTCGTAGAGGCGGCCTTCGCTATCGGCCATCAGCAGGCGATCGCCGTCGCCGTCCAAGGCGACGCCGATGTCGGCGCCGCTGTCGGCGACGGCACGACGCAGCGATTCCGGGGCGGTGGCGCCGACGCCGTCGTTGATGTTGAGCCCGTTGGGCGCGACGCCGACGGCGACAACCTCGGCGCCGAGTTCGTGGAACACCGCCGGCGCCACCAGATAGGCGGCGCCGTGGGCACAATCGACGGCGATCTTCATGCCGCGCAGGTCGAGCTCGTTGGGGAAGGTGCTCTTGCAAAATTCGATGTACCGTCCGGCGGCGTCGGCAACTCGGCGCGCCCGGCCCAGGCGCGCCGATTCCCTGCAGCCCATCGGCTGATCGAGGCGCTTCTCGACTTCGGCTTCGACCTCGTCGGGCAGCTTCCTGCCGTCGGCGGAGAAGAACTTGATGCCGTTGTCCTCATAGGGATTGTGCGAGGCGGAGACGACGACGCCCGCCTGCAGGCGCAGGGCGCGGGTCAGGTAGGCCACCGCCGGT
>JAHFRE010000330.1 GCA_023258955.1 Sterolibacterium sp. | reverse complement strand
TCGTCGCCGGCATCGCCTGCGACCGCAGCGACGCCGCGATCGCCAGAACGGTGATCGGCCTGGCGCGCAGCCTGTGGCTGCAAACCGTCGCCGAGGGCGTCGAGACCAGCGCCCAGGCGCAGCTGCTGCATCGCTGGACCTGCGACGACGCCCAGGGCTACCATTTCAGCAAACCGCTGGCGCCGCAGGCGCTGACGGAGTTGCTAAGCGCCGGCAAGCGCTTCGACTGGCAGGCTACTGCGTCGTCGCTTTAGCAGCGCCGATCGGATAGCCGGCGGCGTCGAGCAGCTTGCGCCAGGCCCCGTCTTCAAAACCCTTTTGCGCCACCGTGCCGACCAGCAGCGTCGGCACCAGCATCTCCTCGCTACCGGTGGCCTTCTTGAAGGCGGCCGCGTCGTCGGGGGTCTTGATCGTCTTTTCGCTGTAGGGGATGCGATTCTCGTTGAGAAAGTCGCGCGCCGCCTTGCATCCCGCAGCGCAGTCGCCGCTGCCGTAGAGGATCACCGGCGAGCTTTGGGCGGCGGCGCGTGTCGCGTAGTCGGGGCCGCCGCTGGCGATGGAATTGGGCGCGCCCAGCTGCTTCTCCTCCGCCTTTTTCACCTCGGGCGGCGGCGGTTGGTCCGAGTAGTTGATCTTCCCGTCCCGGTCCACCCAGCGGTAGGTGGTCTGCGCCGCCAGCGGCAGCGCCAGGCAGAGGGCCAAAGCGACGGTGATGGATTTCCTGGCGATCATTTGCACACCTACGGCGCCCGCGCGCTGTCTATGCGGAAATCATACCACTGTGGCGCAGCAGCGCGTCGACCCTCGGTTCGCGACCGCGAAAGGCGCGGAAAGACTCGAGCGCCGGGCGCGAACCGCCCACCGCCAGGATCTCGCGCCAGAAGCGCTCGCCGGTCGCCGGGTCGAGCACGCTGCCGCCGCTCTGGCGCGCCTCCTCGAAGGCGGCGAAGGCGTCAGCCGAGAGGACTTCCGCCCACTTGTAGCTGTAGTAGCCGGCGGCGTAACCGCCGGCGAAGATGTGCGAGAAGCTGTGCTGGAAGCGCTGCCACTCGGGCGGGGTGATCACCGCCACCTCGCTTCTGACGCGCGCCAGCACCGCGGCGACGCCGCCCGGTCGCGGTGCCTCGCTGTGCAGCAGCAGATCGAACAGGCCCAACTCGACCTGGCGCAGCGCGTCCATGCCGCTGTGGTAGTTCTTCGCCGCCAGCATCTTGTCGAACAGGTCGCGTGGCAGCGGCTCACCGCTGTCGACGTGGCGGCTCATGCCCGACAGCACTTCCCATTCCCAGCAGAAGTTCTCCATGAACTGGCTGGGCAGCTCGACCGCGTCCCACTCGACACCGTGGATGCCCGAGACCGCCAGCTCCTCGACCTGGGTCAGCAGATGGTGCAGACCGTGGCCGCACTCGTGGAACAGGGTCAGCACCTCGTCGTGGGTGAAGCAGGCCGGGCGGTCGCCGAGCGGGCCGGAGAAGTTGCAGTTGAGGTAGGCCACCGGCGTTTGCAGGCCGCTGCCGATGCGCCGCCGCGTGATCGCCTCGTCCATCCAGGCGCCACCGCGCTTCTCCTCGCGGGCGTAGGGATCGAGGTAGAAGCGGCCGACCACCTGGTCTTGGCGGCGGATGCGGAAGAAGCGCACCGCGGGGTGCCAGGTCGGTGCCGTGTCCGCTTCGAGGCTCACCCCGAACAGCTTTTCGATCAGGCGGAAGAGGCCGGCGATGACCTGGTGCTCGGGAAAGTATTGCTTCACCTCGTCGCTCGAAAAGGCGTAGCGGCGCTGCTTGAGCTTCTCCGCGGCCCAGGCCAGGTCCCAGCTCTCGAGCTGGTCGATACCCAGCTCGCTGCGGGCGAATTCTCGCAGCTCGGCGATGTCGCGCTCGGCGTGGGGCCGCGCCTTGACGGCGATTTCTCGGAGGAAGGCGGCGACCGCGGCGGGCGACTCGGCCATCTTCGGCACCAGCGACAGCTCGGCGTAGTTGGCGTAGCCGAGCAGCTGCGCCTCCTCCTCGCGCAGGGTGAGAATCTTGTCGATCAGCGGGCTGTTGTCCCAGCGCGGATCGCCGAGCTCGGAGGCGCGAATGGCGTAGGCGCGGTACATGCGCGCGCGCAGTTCCCGGTTGTCGGCGTACTGCATCAGCGGCTGGTAGGACGGTGCGCGCAGGCTGAACATCCAGCCCGCCAATCCCTCCTTCTCCGCCGCTGCGCGCGCCGCCCGCCGCTCGTCCTGCGGTATGCCCGCGAGCAGGACCTCGTCGGTGACGAGCTCGCTGTGGGCGTTGGTGGCGTCCTTCAGATTCTCCTCGAACTTGGTCTCGAGCTCGGCCAGCTTTTCCTGTATCGCCTTGAAGCGCGGCTTGTCGGACTCGGGCAGCTCGGCGCCGGAGAGGCGGAAGTCGCGCAGATCGTTGTCGATCACCCGCCGCTGTGCGCCGTCGAGCGTTGCGTACTCGCTCGAGGCGGCCAGCGCCTTGAATTTGGCGAAGATCGCCAGATTCTGGCCGAGGTCGGAATAGAAGGCGGTCACCTCGGGCAGCATGGCGTTGTACGCCTCGCGCCAGGGCGGCAGATCGTTCACCGAGTGCAGATGGCCGACGATGCCCCAGGCGCGCGACAGGCGCTCGCCGCAGTCGGTTAGCGGCTGCACGAAATCCTTCCAGGTCGCGCTCACCGCGGCGGCCGACAGGCGCTCGACCGCGGCGCGGTTCTCCGCCAGCAGTTCGCCGATCGCCGGCGCCACGTGCTGCGGGGTGATCGCGTCGAAGCGCGGCAGGCCGGAGAAATCGAGCAGC
The DNA here is from genome assembly GCA_023258955.1 of Sterolibacterium sp. Classification (GTDB taxonomy): domain Bacteria; phylum Pseudomonadota; class Gammaproteobacteria; order Burkholderiales; family Rhodocyclaceae; genus CAIYYX01. The sequence goes on along the minus strand of JAHFRE010000330.1, from coordinate 859 downwards.
GGGTTCACGAGCTCAGACCGCGGCTTTGGTCAGGCGGGCGAGCGCCTCGGCGTACTTGGCGGCGGTCTTGGCGATGATCTCGGACGGCAAGCGCGGTCCCGGCGCCTTCTTGTTCCAATCGAGGGTCTCCAGATAGTCGCGGGCGAACTGCTTGTCGAAGGAGGGTGGACTGACCCCGACCCGATACTGGTCGGCGGGCCAGAAGCGCGAGGAGTCGGGCGTCAGCGCCTCGTCGATCAGGTAGATGCGGCCGGCCGGATCCTGGCCGAATTCGAATTTGGTGTCGGCGATGATGATGCCGCGGCCGCGCGCGTACTCGGCGGCCTCGCTGTAGAGCTGCAGCGTCAAGTCGCGCACCTGGGCGGCCAGCGGCTTGCCCAGCGTCGCTTCGACGCTGGCGAAATCGATGTTCTCGTCGTGCGTTCCCATCTCGGCCTTGGTCGACGGCGTGAAGATGGGTTGCGGCAGCCGCTGCGCCTGTTGCAGGCCGGGGGGCAGAGCGATGCCGCAGACGCTGCCCGCGGCCTGGTAGTCCTTCCAGCCCGAACCGATCAGGTAACCGCGCGCCACCGCCTCGATCGGCAGGGGCTGCAAGCGCCGCACGACGATGGCGCGGCCGCGCACCTGCGCTCGTTCGTCCTCACCCTGGACCACCGACTCGGGGTCGATTCCGGTCAGGTGGTTGGGCAGGATGTGGGCGAGCCGGGCGAACCAGAAGTTGGCCAGCGCCGTCAGCACCGCGCCCTTGCCGGGTATGGGATCGGGCAGGATCACGTCGAAGGCGGAGAGGCGGTCGCTGGTGACGATCAACAGACGCTCGTCATCGACGCCGTAGATGTCGCGCACCTTGCCGCGATTG
>JAHFRE010000011.1 GCA_023258955.1 Sterolibacterium sp. | reverse complement strand
AGCTTATTTTTACGTGCGGGAGTTATTGGGGAGGGGGGGTGGTCATCTCCTCTCGTTTAGACGTCTGCACTTTCGAACACTGAACCGCCTCCGGGCGGTTTTCCATTTCTGGAGTCGCCATGGGATCACGAGGACCGCAGCCGCTGCCGGCCAACGTGCATCGCCTACGCGGAAATCCGTCCAAAAAATCTGATGCCGAGCTGTTTGACGACTTCAATCCGGAAGTCGAGATCCCGAGCGCGCCGAAATGGATCTGGCCGGAGGCGCGCAAGGAATGGCGGCGGATCGGCGCCGAGCTTGAGCGCTATGGCCTGATCTCCAAGCTCGATCGTGCCGCCCTGGTGCTGTACTGCCAGGCCTGGGCGAAGCTGGTGTGGGCCGAGACCATGCTGTCGCGGGCAATGCAGCTGGCCGAAGAGAAGCGTATCGAAGCCGAGGCGCGCGGCGAAGACTGGAAGGGCGGCGACGGCATCATGGTCCCCAGTCCCAACGGATCATTGATCTATTCGCACCACTGGGTGGTCCAGCGTCGCGCCGCGCAAGAGGTTCATTGGTACCTGCAGAGCTTCGGTCTGTCGCCCGCATCGCGCGGCCGCGTCAAGACCAGCGACAACCGCCAGGCCGCACTGTTCGAACAACCAGGGATGGACGCATGGAAGCTGTAAGCCTGTCCTTTGCCGACCGCGCCACGCAATACGCGCGCGCCGTCGTGGCGGGAGACATTCCCGCCTGCAAATGGCATCGGCTTGCTTGCGCGCGTCACCTCAAGGATCTCGAACGCATCGGCAGCGCGAACTTTCCCTATGCGTTCAACCCCGAGCTGACCGACGCCGAAGAGATCGTCTATCGCCCGGCCGAACGGATCTGCCGCTTTGCCGAGCTGATGCCGCACATCAAGGGAGACTGGGCCGGGCGTGGCGAGCTGATCAAGCTCGAAGACTGGGAAGTCTTCATCCTGGCTAGCATCTTCGGCTGGGTGCATAACGTCACCAGCAAGCGCCGCTTCCGCGTCGCCGACCTGTTCGTGCCGCGCAAGAACTCCAAGAGCACGCTAGCCGCCGTCATCGGCAACTTCATGCTCGCCGTCGATGGCGAATTCGGCGCCGAAGTTTATTCTGGCGCCACCTCGCAGGACCAGGCGCTGGAAGTCTTTCGGCCGGCCCTGCTGATGGCCAAGGCCACGCCGATCTTCCGCCAGAAATACGGCGTCGCAACCAACGCCTCCAACATCGCGGTCGTCGATAAAAATGCCAAGTTCGAGCCGGTGATCGGCAAGCCTGGCGACGGCGCCTCGCCCAGCTGCGCCATCGTGGACGAATACCACGAGCACAAAACCTCGGAACTTTACGACACCATGCAGACCGGCATGGGCGCGCGCTCGCAGCCGCTGATGCTGGTCATCACCACCGCCGGCAGCGACATCTCCGGGCCATGCTACCTGCACCAGGCCGAGCTGCAGAAGATTCTCGAAGGCGTCATCGAAAACGATCAGCGCTTCGGCATCATCTTCGGCATCGATGAGGGCGACGACTGGACCAGCGAGGACGTGCTGATCAAGGCCAACCCAAACTTCGGTGTCTCGGTCGATGCCGACTACCTCAAGACCCAGCAGCGCGATGCGATCGGCGATCCGCGCAAGCAGAACACCTTCAAGACCAAGCATCTCAACGTCTGGGTCGCCGCTGCCTCGCCCTGGTTGAACCTCTACAACCTGCAGCTCGCCGGCGATCCCAGCCTGACGCTCGAAACCTTCGCTGGCGAAGAGTGCGTCGTCGGACTTGATCTGGCCAGCAAGCAGGACATCGCTAGCGCCGTGTGGGAATTCAAGCGCAACGTCGATGGCGAGGACCACTACTACGTCATCAGCCGCAACTATGTTCCGGCTGCCGCCGTCGAAAAGCCAGAAAACGCGCACTACCAGGGCTGGGTCAATTCCGGGCACCTGATCGTCACGCCCGGCAACATGATCGACCTCAGCCAGATCGAGGAAGACATTTTCAGCAGCGCCGAAAGCGTCATCGTGCGCGAGATCGCCAAAGACCCGTGGGGCGGCCAGCAGCTCGGCGCCAACCTGGCCAATCAGGGACTCGAAGTTGTCGATATTCCGCAGCAAGTGCGCTACCTCTCCGAGCCGATGAAGCAGATCCAGGCCTTGACCGACGCCGGCCGCTTCCATCACGACGGCAATCCCTGCTACGTCTGGATGATGAGCAACGTCGAAGTCAAGGAAGACCGCAACGAGAACATCTTCCCGAGGAAGCTGCGCGCCTCGAACAAGATCGACGGCGCGATCGCCACCATCGTCGCCACCTCGCGCGCCATGGTCGTCGAGACCGAAGAAGAATCGTTCTGGGAAAAGCTCGCCGCATGAAGAACTATCTACCCGACCTGCTGATCGTCGCCGGCGCCGCGTCTGTTGCCTTCGGCGCATGGCTGGCCTGGCCACCTGCCGGCTACATCGTTGGCGGCGTCCTGGCGCTGCTGGGCGGCATCAAGATCGCGAGAGACTGATGGCATACCTGGCCCAAGCACTTGCAAAGAAATCATCCGGCCCGGATCTGATCCGCGACGCATTGATCCGCGCCGGCATGGCGACCTCGACCGGCAAGAACGTCACCGCCAAGACGGCCCTGCAGGTCGCCACCGTCTTTGCCTGCTGCCGCGTGATCGGCGAGGGCATTGCCCAGGTACCGCTGAAACTAATGAAGGAAACGCCGGACGGCAAGACGCGGCTGCCGGCCAAGGATCACCCGCTCTATCCGTTGCTGGCCTACAAGCCAAACCCCTGGCAGACCAGCTTCGAATACCGAGAGATGATCGCCTGGCACGCAGTCCTGACCGGCACGCATATCAGCTTCATCAACCGTTCCGTGTTCGGCAAGATCTACGAGCTGGTGCCCTTCGAACCGGGCCAGGTCACGGTCAAGCGCGCTCCGGATCGCACCCTGACCTATGACGTGCGCGCCCAGGACGGCAGCACGCAGACCTTTCCGGCCGAGGCCATCTGGCATGTGCGCGGTCCCTCGTGGGATGGCTGGCAAGGCCTAGACGCCGTGCGCTTGGCGCGCGAAGCCATCGGCCTGGCTATGGCTACCGAAGAAGCCACCGGTGCGCTTCACAAGAATGGCGTGCGCCCCTCCGGCCTGTATTCGGTTGAAGGCACGCTCAAGACCGACCAGTACGAAGCCCTCTCCGAATGGGTGAATAAGCACAACGCCGGCGCCGAAAACACCGGCAAGGCCATGATCCTCGACCGCGCCGCCAAGTGGATCGGCACGCAGATGACCGGCCTCGATGCCCAGACGCTGGAAATGCGACGCTTCCAGATCGAAGAAATCTGCCGCTTCGCGCGCGTCATGCCGATCATGGTTGGCTACAGCGACAAGGCCACCACCTACGCCAGCGCCGAGCAGATGTTTCTGGCGCACCTGGTGCATACCCTGGCGCCCTGGTACCAACGCCTGGAGCAGTCGATCGACGCCAACCTGCTGACCGCCGCTGATCGCGCCGCAGGGCTGTATGCCAACTTCGTTGAAGAAGGCCTGCTGCGCGGCTCGGCTGTGGATACCAAGGACACCATCCTGGGCTACGTCAATGGCGGCCTCCTCACGCCGAACGAAGGCCGCGCCAAGCTTGACCAGAATCCGGACCCCGATCCGGCCAGCGACAAACTCAGAATCCCGGCCAATATCGTCGGCTATCTGCCGCCGGCCAAACCGAAAGGAACCACAGCATGAGCACACGCACCCTTGATTTCGGTTTCGAACTGAAAGCGCTGTCCGAAACCGGAACTTTTGAAGGCTATGGCAGCGTATTTGGCGTCAAGGACAGCTATGACGAAATCGTCGCACCAGGCGCCTTCGCTGATTCCCTGGCTGCGCACAAGGCCGCCGGCACCATGCCGGCGATGCTCTGGCAACACCGATCCGCCGAACCGCTGGGCATCTACACCAGCATGGTCGAAGATCACATCGGTTTGAAAGTGGCTGGCCAGCTCGCCATGAAAACGGTGCGCGGCGCCGAAGCCTACGAACTGCTGAAAATGAAAGCGCTGAGCGGCCTGTCGATTGGCTTCGTTCCGCGCGAAGACAGCTACGACAAAGTGACCGGCATTCGCACCCTGAAAAAGGTCGACTTGTGGGAAGTGTCCCCGGTGACCTTCCCGGCCAACGATGCCGCCCGCGTGCAGGGCGTGAAAAACATCGAAATACTTGAAGATTTGAAGTCGGCGGAACAGTACCTGAGAGATTCAGGCCTGTCCCGTCGTGAAGCCGTGGCGTTTATCGCCCGCGTGAAATGCCTGTCTCAGAGCGATTCTGTTGACGGTGAGTTGAAGCAGATAGTCGAAATGGCTCGCCGCCAACTGGCAGCAGCTTAAATCACCAATTCTTGAAAGGAACATCATGAAGCTCAGTCACATCAAGTACGCGCTCGTCGCGATCCTGGCCCTCGTGGCCGTATCGGCATTCGCCGGACATCCCATCGTCTCGCCTGATATCATGTCTGGCTTGGGCGCGCTCGGTTTCGCGCCGTTCATGCTCGGCGAAATTTCCCCGGTCGAAGAAATCAAGACTATGCTCGAAAATCAGGGTCGCGCCTGGGAAGAGTTCAAGAAAACCAACGAACAAATCATTGCTGCGAAGGCTGACGGCAAAGCGTTCTCTGATCTGCAAGTCAAACTCGACAAGATCAATGCCGACATGGCCGAGCAGCGCAAGGCCTTCGAGGAATTCGAGAAGAAGGCCAATCGCCCCGTCGCCGGCGCTGCGGAGAATAACGAAGAAAAAGCCGCGCATCGCAAGGCATTCGACGTCTTCCTGCGAAAAGGTGAAGACACCGGCCTGGCCGAGCTGCAGCGCAAGGCCATGAACAGCTACAGCGATCCGGACGGCGGCGTGCTGATTCTGGAAGAGATGGACAAGGTCATCGATCGCGTGGTCCCGACCATCAGCGCCATGTATCGCCTGGCCAATGTCATCACGATCGGCACCCAGAAATACACCAAGCTGGTCAAGAAAACCGGCATGGCCATGCGGCGTGTGGCCAACGGCGCCACGGGCGGCGAAACCACCGAACCGACCTATGCGGAAATCTCCATCGAAGCGTTCCCCGCCGAAGTCGAACCCTGGGTGCACAACGAAACCCTGCAGGATGCCTTCATTGACCTCGAAGCTGACCTCGCCAACGAAGCCGCCATCGCTTTCGCGGAAGGGTCCGGTGCGGAATTCATCACCGGCAACGGCGTCGGCTGCGCGCGCGGCATCGCCGCTTACGACATCATCGCCAATGCGTCGTATGCCTGGGGAAAAATCGGCTACATCGCTTCCGGCAAGTCGGCGGCCTTCGCCTCGGTTGCTCCCGCCGATAAAATCGTCTCGCTGCAGCACGCCCTCAAGGCCCAGTATCGCCCTGGCGCGATGTGGCTGATGAACGACACCACCCTGGGCGTCGCCCGCCAGATGAAGGACGGCAGCGGTACCTACTACCTCTGGAATCCCGATCCGCTCGGCGCGTTCGGCGGGCGCTTCCTCGGCTCGCCGGTGGAAGTCGATAACAACATGGCCGACCTCGGCGCCGGCTCGCTGTCGGTGGCCTATGGCGACTTCAAGCGCGGCTACACCGTGGTCAATCGCGCCGGCACCACGCTGATCCGCGACAACATCACCGCCAAGGGCAAGACGAAGTTCAACTTCCGCCGGCGCTTCGGTGGCGGCATCGTCAATTTCGAAGCCATCAAGCTGCTCAAGTTCGCCACTTCGTAACCAGCCAGCGACAGCAAGCGACAGGCTACCTCCGGGTGGCCTTTTTCATTCCAGAAACATTGCGGGCGGCAAACGTCCGACCCAACGAAAGGAAAAATCATGAACGATCTGCATAACTGCATGCGCGCGAAAGCGGTCATCACTCCCGTTGCCATCGGCGCCCCTGCCACAAAAACCGGCCTGGTGATTGACCGCCAGGGCTACGGTGGCGTGGAATTTATCGCCTCCTACGGTTCCGTGACCACTACGGGCTCTAGTGTCGCCCTGGTGGTCAAGGAAGGTGACGTCACCGGCACGCTGACCAGTGTCGCCGACGCCGATCTGCTGGGCACCGAGGCGCTGGCCGGCCTGGCCGCCGGCGCTCGCGTCGCCGGCACCGGCAAGGAAGTCTCGAAGCGCGTCGGCTACACGGGCCTCAAGCGCTACGTATCGGTCGACGCCATCAATGCTGGCACGACCTCAACGGCCAGCCTCAGCGTGACGGCGATTTTGCACTGCGCTTACAACGAACCGACCACCAACCCCTAACCCTCCTCCTCCTGGGGTATAGGTCGCGTGCTCATCCCATGCGGCGCCGTGAAACTCGGCACTTTTCATTTCGGATGAGGAAATGCCATGAACGAAGAAACCAAAGCCGGCCCGCACGTGGCCATCCTGGGGCTCGGACCGAGCCTCGATCAGTACCTGGAGATCACCAAGCGTTTAGGTGGCCGGCACCAATTCTGCGACGAAACCTGGGCAATCAACGCACTCGGCGACGTGTTCGCCTGCGACCTGATTTTTCACATGGACGATGTGCGGATACAGGAGATCCGCGCAAAGGCCAAGCCGGAAAGCAACATCGCGGCGATGTTGAAATGGATCAAGCACAGCCAGATCCCGGTCATCACCAGTCGGGCGCACCCGGACTATCCGGCGCTGGCCGAGTTTCCGCTGCAAGATGTGCTGAACCATCTGGGCCACGACTACTTCAACAGCACGGCGGCTTACGCCATCGCCTTCGCGATCCACATGGGCGCCGAGCAGATCAGCATCTTCGGCATGGACTTCACCTACCCGAACGTGCATGACGCGGAAAAAGGCCGCGCCTGCGTCGAATTCTGGCTGGGCCAGGCGCACGCGCGCGGCGTCAAGATCAACCTGCCGGCGACCACCACGCTGATGGACTCGTGCTATCCGCGCACCTCGCGGCTGTACGGTTACGACACGCTGGACATCGGCTTCGACGTGCAGCCGGACGGTGTGCTGAAGCTCGAATTCACGCCGCGCGACACGCTGCCGACGGCGGAACAGATCGAGGCGCTTTACGACCACTCGGCGCCGGTCGCCAGGCAGCACCTGGGCACGAAAGAGGCGTCCTGATGTGGGCCGACCAGGCGCTGGCGCGCTTCGTCAAATGTGCAGACGTCTATACCGTGCTGGACGTCGGCGCCGGTGACAACCAGCACGCACAGATCATGCGCGAGGCCGGGCTGAACGTGACCACGATCTCGCTGCGCCCGCCGGCGGACTGGATTTGCGATTACATGACCACCCGCACCGGGCGGGTTGACGGCATCTGGGCCAGCCACGTGCTGGAGCACATGCCGAATGTCGGAGATTTTTTGAAGAAGTGCTTTGCCGATCTGCACCATGGCGGCGTGCTGGCCGTCACGGTGCCGCCGGCCAAGCACAACCTGGTTGGCGGGCATGTCTCGCTGTGGAATGAAGGGTTATTGCTGTATCGCCTGATCCTGGCCGGCTTCGATTGTCGAGAGGCGCGGGTCGGCGTGTATGGCTACAACCTCAGCGTCATCGTCAGAAAAGTGGCGGCGAACTTGCCGCCGCTGGCAATGGACAACGGCGACATCGAACGATTGACCAAGTTTTTTCCGTTCCCGATTAAGCAAGGAACGGACGGACGCTGCGGCAACATTAACTGGAAGGAATCGACATGAATGTCATAGATTGGGCAGGCCTGTTTCTCCGCACGAACGGCGCAAAGCATGTATTGCAAAAAGCCTACGCCAATGATGCGATAGCCTATCGTTCCGCCGTAGTCGCCGCCGATGTCATCGCCGCACCTGGCACGGTGACATGTACCAAGCAGGCGGGAGGCTCGGCAACTGCTGGAACATACACGGTATTCGCTGTGGCTGGTAATGGCTATGGTCGAACAACTGCCACCCAGGGCAACACGACCGTCACGACGGAGACAACGAACCTGACGGTTCGCGCTGCCTTTGCGCAAGTGACTGGCGCCACGTTCTATGATATTTACTGTTCAGTCGATGGCGCAGCCTCTAAATGGGTCGGGCGCATCACCGAGGCGCAGCGTGCAAGCGGCATCCTGATTACCGCAGTCGGCGTGACAGGCGCTGGCGGTACGGCGGGCGCGGTTGATGTCCAAGTCCCCGGCACTGGCCTGGCCGTGAATGGCGGCCAACTGACGCAGAATCATGCCTACGCGGTCCCCGCAGCGGCTCCGGTCGATTGCTCCGGCTTCCAATACGTCGACTTCGACCTGTTGTTTTCGAGGACGGGCGGCGCGGTTGCCCCTGCGCTCAAGGTCATCCCGATGTTCTACAACTCGCGCACGCTCAGTTATTTCGCGGGCGATGTGCAGACGGTAAATTTCGGCGGGCAGTCGGGCGCGTACTACGCCAATCCGCAGAGACTGCGAATCGAAGCGCGAGGGAGCGGCGGCGTGCATCTACTCGTGGCGAGCATCGCGGGCAGCGGAGCTACGCTCGACATCGCCGCGACATTGAGTTAATCCATGGCCCTGATCGCCTCATCCTCTCCGCGTGCGGTAATTCCTGCCGCAATCCTTGCGGGATTTGCTGCCAATGCAGACGGTCCTTCTTTGGACTTCCAGTTTGCCAAGGACTACAGCCTGACGCCACGGAAAGGGCCGACGCTTACCTTTACCCGCGCCAGCAGCAAGACCTACTTCGACGCCGCAGGCACGCTCCAGACGCAGACCGCGAACCTCCCCTGCTTCGACTACGACCCAGTGACACATCAGGCGCTCGGCCTGAGTATCCATGAGGCGCGGACGAACTCGATTCGGAATAATACGATGGTGGGGGCGGTGGCGGGGACGCCGGGGACGAATCCCACCAACTGGGGTATCACTGCTGCGACTGAGGTTACAAAGACAATAGTAGGAACGGGTACTGAGGATGGTATTACCTACATCGATGTCAGGTTTTTCGGCACAGTTACTGCTGCCAGAACGCAGGATACCTATTTTGAGGCGTATCCGGGTGTTGCTGCATCCAATGGTCAAAGTTGGAACCTTTCAACCTATATCCGGATTGTCGCAGGAAGCGCAGCAAACATCGCTTCTTTCTTACTTGCCGGAACGACCTATAACTCAGTTCCGGCATTTTTATCGACGCCAATTGGGCAAAATTTTACGCCGACAAGTGCGGCGCTTCGATCCCAACAGATCACAAAATCAGGAACAATAGCCGATGCAACAGCGGCCACGATATTCCCGTTTATTCGTTTTACGACTGCGACATCAGGTGCGATAGACATCACCTTAAGAATCGGCATGCCCCAACTCGAACTCGTCCCGACAGCCGGGTCGACAGCCTCCCCAGTGATAGCAACATCAGGCGCAGCAGCGACGAGGGCGCTCGAAGTCGATTCGACCACAGATATAACCTGGCTCTCGCAGACTGCGCAGTCTTTCGTGCTTCAAGCCAGAAAATCATCCGTGACCTCTGCCGGGGTTATCGCGCAGCTTGACGATGGCACAGAGAACAACCGCATCACGCTCTCGGTCAACGCCTCCAGTCACGTCATGCTGGATATTGTCGTTGGTGGAGTCAGTAAAGCCTCGATTGACGGCGGGGCAGTGACGGCAAACACTACCTTCAAGGCGGCATTCTCTTATACCGTTGGGCTTGCGGCTCTGAGTGTCAATGGCGCTGCTGTGGTCACGGGTACGCCAGCGGCACTGCCGACGGTGACCACCTATCGACTAGGTGAGAACTCGGCTAACGCGTCTGTGTTCAACGGGTGGATTACCGCAGATTCGTCTTACCAGAAGGCACTATCTGCATCGGTTCTTGCGGGGCTTTCGGTATGAGTACGTGTCTAAAATTCCCAGACGAGCAAACCGTCGTCGCCCTGATGCCGCAATACCGCGTCGAGGATCAATGGATGCTCGCCTCCCACACGCACGCGCTCGATCCCATCGGCACGCTGTATGCAGAAACCGGCGAAGTCGTGATGGTGGAGGGTATCGAAACCAAGCTGACCGCGCCAATCGATGGCTGGCATATGAACTTCGTCGGGGAACTGCCGGAGAATCTCACGCCGTTCGCGGTTGAGCCGAAGAATCCCAAGGTAGTTTGGGCCTGATGGACATCCTCATCGCCCTCCTAGTCCTAGACGTTGGCGTGCTCATCGGCATGGGCCTCATGTGCTTTGTGATTCTGCGCGGTGGGTGTTATAGCGGGTGTTTGATGCGCAAAACTAAGGAGTAATGATGAAATACGACATTCTCAAAGACTTCAAAGGCTCGCAGGACGGCCGCTTTACCGAGCAATTCACCGCCGGTACGCAAGCCGATCTCTCCGAATATCTCGTTTCCTGTTTGCCCGCCGATCATGTGCGCGTTGTCGATGCGCAGCCCGAGCTGCCGATCGCCGCTGAGACTGTCGTCGATGGCGGCCAGTCCGCACCGATCATCGACAACAAGGCCATTGCCACCGATGGCGACAAGCCGCGCCGGAACCGCGCGAAATAATGGCCATCGTCGTCTATTCACCGCCGGCGTCCGAGCCGCTCTCGATTGCCGAAGTCCTGGCGCAGTTGCGCCTGGACGAAACCAATCAGGAACCGGCGCCTGGCGCGGTCACGGTGGCGCTGGCTTCGCCGGCTGCTGCCGGAAACGTTAATGCCGGCGTGCATCGTTGCTTGGCCACCTTCGTCACTGCGGCTGGAGAAACCCAGGCCGGCGCGGTTTCGGTATCGGTCACGGTCGTCAATGCCGGCATCAACGGCAAGATTGCTGTGAGCAACATCCCGATTGGCGGCGCCCTGGTGACCGCCCGCAAGCTATACATGACAGCAGCCGGCGGCTCGACCTATCTTTATGCCGCCACGCTGGCGAACAATACGGACACCACCGCGACGCTGAACATCGCCGATGTCTCTCTGGGCAGCGAAGCGCCGACCGCCAACACCACCGACGACCCGCGCCTCAGCCGGTTAATTACCACCGCTCGGCTGCTGGCCGAACAGGAACTCAACCGCTACCTGGTCACGCAGACGCTTGACCTTTACCTGAACGCGTTTCCGACCTACGCCAACCCGCGTTTCCCGGATCGCACTCTTCGGCTGCCTCCGTTGCAAACCGTCACCGCCATCACCTACGTCGACACGGACGGTACTACGCAGACGCTGGCAGCCAATCAATATGTGGTCGATGCCAACAGCAAGCCCGCGCGCATTGCGCCCGCCTATGGCCTCTCCTGGCCCGCCACGCGCGACCTGGAAAACGCCGTCAAGGTGCGTTTCGTCGCCGGTTACGGTACCGCCGCCGATGTTCCAGCGTGCATCAAGGACTGGATGCTGGTCAAGATCGAAGAACTCTGGAACGGCGAAGAGATCCAGGGCAGATTCATTGATGCACTGCTCGATCCGGAGCGGACGGGGAGATACTGATGAGCAACAAAATCAGAATCCTCAGCAATGGCACTGCTGCAGGCACAAAGGTATTCGCATGCAATCGCGAGAATGGCATTGATGTTCAAATTGATGGAGTAACGAAGATCGAAATATTGCCGGTTCAACCTGGTGATCTGGTGAAAGTCAGGCTTGAGCTGCTGAATGTTGAACTCGACTTGATGGCCGATCTGGTCGAATAACATGCGCGCCGCCAAGCTCAACAAGCGGGTCCAGATCCAGCACTTGACCGCCGGCCAGGACGCCATCGGCCAGCCGGGAACGGTATGGACGCTGCTGGCCACCGTCTGGGCCAGCGTGCTGCTAAAGAACGGCGTGCAGACCATCCGCGCCGATGCAGACGTCTCCACTGTCCAGGCCAGCATCCGCATCAGGAAGCGCAGCGACATCACCGCCGACATGCGCGTGGTCGATGGCGCGAGCACTTACGATATCAAGGCCGTGCTGCCGGATGAAGCCAGTCGTCAGCATGTCGATCTGGTTTGTGAACGGGTAGCGTGATGGGCGAATTCTTTTCCGCCAGGATGACCGGCAACCTCGATGCCGCACTCGAAAAGTTTGCCGAGAAAGCCAAGGATCTGGCCGCCGTCGGCGCCCAGGCCATGGCGCAGGTAGTCTATGACGCCGCGAAAGAGACAACCGCATTCAAGGACAAGACCGGGAAGCTCAGAAATGCGATCTACCAGGTACATTCCAAGGACAAGAGCATTCATGGCCGCCATGAATACCATGTGTCGTGGAATCGCATCAAGGCGCCGCATGGCCACCTGGTCGAATTCGGCACCTCGCGTGCGCCGGCGCATCCGTTCCTGTATCCGGCCTATGAACACAACAAGAGCCGCCTCGTCGATGTTGCCAACACCGCCATGGCGACAGAACTGAAAGAAATCGCATGACCGTCGAAGCCGACATCTTCGCCTGCCTTGGCAGCCTGGTCGCCAACTGCGTCTATCCCGACGTGGCCCCGAGCGGTGCGGACAAACCCTACCTGACTTACCAGCAGGTCGGCGGGGATGTGGTGTCCTATATCGAGACTGCCCTGCCGAACATCCGCAACGCCCGCTTCCAGATCAACACCTGGGCCACCACGCGCCTGGTCGCCGCCGACCTGGCGCGCCAGGCCGAAAGCGCTTTAGTGGTTTCCACCACGCTGCGTGCCAAGCCCCTGGCCGCGCCCGTGGCGATTTACGAACCCGAGACGCAGCTGTATGGCATGCGCCAGTTCTTCAGCATCTGGTTTGACGTGTAGTTGATTTTGTAACGAATAAACGAGCCGGCGTGATGCCGGTTTTTTTATGCCCGAAAGGGCAAGACCACCGCCGCCGAGGCGGTTTTTTTATGCCCCTTTCGGGCGCCCTTGATAAAGGAAAACATCATGGCTCAAGTACCTACCGGCAGCACCTTCTTCATCGCTTCGACCATCGCCGCACCCGAAACCACCACTATCTTGACCAATGCCTCGCCTTGCGTCGTCACGGCCGCCGCGCACGGCTACAGCAATGGCGACATCGTCTTCATCACCTCCGGCTGGGGCCGCATCAATCGCTCCGCCTTCCGTGTCGCCAACAAGACCACCGACACCTTCGAGCTGGAAGGCTCGAATACCAGCAACACCACTTATTTCCCGATAGGTACGGGGGTCGGTACGGCCAAGAAGGTCTCCACCTTTACCCAGGTCACCGGCGTCATGGCGCCTCAATCCAGCGGCGGCGAACCCAAGACGGTCAACTACAAGTTCGTCGAGTCCGATGTCGAGTACTCCATCAACGATGGCTTCTCGGCCACCAACTACACCCTGGATCTGGATGCCGACCAGATCGGCACGGCCGGCTACTCCGCGCTCAAGACCCTCACCGATGTGCAGACCGACACCATCCTGAAAATCGTGACCCGCAGCGGTTCGCTGAACCTGATCCCCTGCACCTGTGCGCTGAACGAGGCGGTCGCCATGGCCGATGGGCAGATCAACAAGGTCAAGGTGAGCTTCAACGGCTCCAGCCGTCCGGTTCGTTACGCCGCGTAAGTGGTCTCGCCAGCGGTTCGCTGCGCACCCTGTAGCACGGCTCCGGGTTGATCTCCGGGGCCGCTTTTCATCCCATAAAAGGAAAAAACCATGTCCAAGAAATCCAGCGTCATCTTTTCGGAAAGCGCCAGCTTCAAGGCCAAAGCCCCCATTCCCATTGCCGGTGCCCAGCCTGTCCCGGTCGAATTCACCTTTATCGGCCGAGATTCGGACGAATACAACGAATGGTGGGAAGCCAACCATGACAAGGAAGGTGCCGATTTCATCCTGACCTTTACTACTGGCTGGGAACTTGACGACCCGTTCGACCACGAGCACATCACCAAACTGCTCAAAAAGCGCATGGGCAGCTTCACCGCCATTTTTGAAACCTACCTGAAACAGAACTGCAGCGCCAAGCTGGGAAACTAGAAGCCGCCGCCAGGGCGCTCTACTACCGGATTCCCTCGGAAGCAGAGCTGGCCGGATCTGGATTCACGGCGGCGGATTATGAAATCGATCCGGTTGAAATCTGGCCGGACAACTGGCCGCTGGTGCGGCTGTTTTCTCGCCTGGGCGATCAATGGCGGATCGGCGCAAATGGCCGGCCGTCGGGCATGGATTACACGCTGGCGATGACCCTGATGGATCGTATGAAGCTCGATGACAAAACCTTCGACCTGTGGCTCGACAGCCTGCAGGTCATGGCATCTGCCGCGCTCGAAGAAATCAACAAATAGGACTAGTCATGTCGGAAACGATAGGTGCTGCGCAGATTGAACTCGGGGTGGACGCCTCCGGCGTCGACGCTGGGGTCGCTCGCGCCAAGAAATCCATCGACTCCCTGGGTGATGCCGCAGTCAAGGCCGGCAAGGGCGGCGCCCAGGGTATCGACGACATCGGCAAGGCCGGCGCAGCTGCTGCCGACAAGCTCGACCAGGCCACCAAGCGCACTATCGCCAGCATTGAACGACAGGCACTGGCCCTGGGCAAGACCCGCTCCGAGTACTACGCCGCCAAGGCCGCCATCGACGGCAACGCCGGTGCGCTGGCACCCTATATCGCCAAGCTGGCCGATGCCGAAAAGGCCAACAAGTCCCTGGGCGATACCAACAAGAATCTGGGGCAGAGCTTTTCCGATCTTGCTCAGGCCGCCGGCGCCGTGGTATCGATCGGCGCGATCGTCGCCAGCCTCAAGGGCGCCATCGATGCTGCCGACCACCTCAAGGATCTGAACAAGGTGACCGGCATCACGGTCGAGCAGTTATCCGGCCTGCGCCTGGCGGCCAAGCAGACCGGCACCGAGCTGGACAGTGTCGCCAAGGCCATCGGCAAGATGTCGGTCGAGATGGGCAAGGACCCGGCCAAGTTCGCCAAGCTCGGCATCACCGACAAGGACGGCCTGAAGGCTTTTCAGCAATTTGCCGACCTGCTCGGCAACATCCCGGATCTGCAAAAGAAGAATGCGCTCTCCCAGGCCGTGCTCAACAAGTCCTGGCAGGAAATGGCGCCGCTGCTCTCCGAAGGCGGCAAGAAGATCGGTGAAATGGTCGACAAGGGCACCAAGCTGTCCGGCATGACCACAGACCTGGCCAAGGCGTCCGACGAGTTCAACGACAAGTGGGCGGAACTGACGCAGACCGGCGGCCTGTTCAACCGCATGCTGATACCCACGCTGCCGCTGCTGACCGCCCTGGCCGACGACATGCTGGACGCGCAGCAGAACACCGACAAGTTCAAGAGCTCGGTCAGCCCGCTGGCGGAAGTGCTGCGTGCCACGGTGATTCTTGCCGGCAATGTCGGCTTTACCTTCACCACCATGGGCAAGGACATCGCCCGCGCGATCGAGAACGTGCAACTGATTGCCAAGGGCGACTTCGCCGGTTCGCGCGCGCTTGGCGCAATGTTCAAGAAAGATGCCGAGGATTCCCGCGCTGCGTTCGACGCCTGGGAAAAGAAAATGCTGGAGGCCGGCAAGACCTCCACCGCAGTTGCCGAAGCAGTTGTGACCTCGTCGGGTAGGATGACAGCGGCACAGAGAAAAGCCTCCGCTGCTGCCGACGACTTCATCAATGCCGACAAGGTGGCTGGCCAGCTCACCGAATTCCGGAAGCTCATGAATGCCGCCATCGACCTGGATGCGGTTTCCTCGGCCCAGCTTTTGTCAAACGCCAAGCTCACCTCATCCGAAGCAGCCCTGGTCAAGGGCCTGCGTGATATCGACGACGGCACGGTCAAGGCCACCGTGGCCGAACGGGCGTCCTACGAGATCAAGATGAAGCTGGTTATCGCCAACGAGAAGCTGTTCGCTTCCCGCGAGGAGATGAAAAAGACCGAAGCCGACTGGACGGCCTCCCTCGACAAGGAAACCAAGACCCTCGCCGATCAACTGACGGCTGCCCAGGATCATCTCGACAGCATCGGCAAGACCAAGGAGCAGCAGGAAGCGCTGATTGGCTCCAAGCGCGAACTCGAAGCGGCCGGCAAGGACGAATACGCCCAGGCCCTGGAAAACGCCGCCCTCTATGCTGGCCCCTATGCCGATGCCTACATGCGCGCCGCCAATGCCGCGCGCGAGCAGGCCAAGGTGCTGCGCGAAATCTCCAGCGTCAAGGCGTCGAGCGCTATGGCCGAAGCCGCCGATGCCGCCGCCAAGCAATCCTTAGAAGAATGGAAGCGCGGCTGGGAAGAAACCGACCGCCTCGGCCGCGAGGTCTTCACCGACTGGGCCATGGACGGCAGCAACGCCGCCAAAAAGATCGGCGACACGCTCAAGAAGGCGCTGCTCTCCGCGATCTACGAAGCCACGCTCAAGCCGATCGCCTTCCAGATTTACTCGTCCGTGACCGGGGGAGTTGCGGGAAGCGCGGCGGGTGGAATGGCCAGCGGAGCGGGCAGCAGCATGCTCGGCAGTTACCTGGCATCCACCACGGCAGGCGCTTATGCCTCCGGGATGTATGCCGGGGCCGCGTCCATGGCATCGCAAGCCGCAATTGGTTCGTCATTCGTCGGGCCAAGTGCGGCATATGCCAGTGGGAGCGTGGGCGCGGGCGCCTCAATAGCAACAGCAGTTCCCTACGTGGCCGCTTTCGTTGCCGCTGTGGCCGTTCTCAGCAAGATCATGAATAACGGCGGCACGCCATCCTCGAACACTGGCGATATGTCGCTGGATTCTTCTGCCAGCGGGGCAGTCACGGCACGAACTCTCTACGGTGCCTCGACTTACGCACAAAATAACGTAGCGTCCCTGCAGGCCTCCTATATGCAGCAGGCAATCGCCATGGGGATTACGGCGGGCGCTCACAGCTTCACGGTAGCGACGAACAACGGCGCCAACGCTAGCAATCCCATGGCCGGGATATATGGCTCGGCAGGTTCAAAGAATTACTATTCCGGCGAAGTGGCTCAGTCCGATACCGCCGGATTGCAACTTGCCGCATCCCGCGCCGTCTTTGTCGCCCTGCAAGGCTCCGAGCTTCCTTCATACCTGTCCAAGCTGTTTGACGGCCTCACCGCTAGCGGTATGACACTGGAGCAGATCAACAGCGTCGAAGCCTACGCCGCGCAACTCAAATCCGTCCGCGATGCCCTGACCGAAACCCGCACGCCGCTGCAAATTCTTCAGGACCAGGTGAAGGAGGCGACAACGGCACTCTCGACCAGCGCCACCACGTTCAAGACCGATTTTGTCACCGCGATTGATGCCGGGATAGCTCCTGACAAGTTGGCCCAATGGCAAGCCCTTGGCACGTCGCTGGATAACCTGGCGGCGGCCAGCGGGCAGGCATCCGAAGCGGTCGATACCGTAAAACGCTCCCTGGCTGACATCGCCAGCGAGCGGAAATCCTTGCAGGATCAATACGACGCCCTGACGATGACCAGTACCCAGCTGCTGGCCAAGCAGCGCGATGCCATCGACGAATCGAATCGCGCCTTGTTCGACCAGGTGCAAGTGGCCACCGTCGCGAAGGCATCTACCGACGCGCTGGCAAAATCAACCGCCGACGCAGCGGCGGCGGCAGACGCCTTGGCGGCATCGCAGAAACAGGCAGCCGATCAACTCAAGGCGACAAACCAGGGATGGACGGATCAACTCTCCATTCTGCAAGGCATTGAAACCGATCGCTCGATAGCCTTGCGGGACGCTACCGATGAAAGCACCAAGGCAATAATGAAACAGGTCTATGCGGCGCAGGATGCAAAGGCCGCTAATGACCAACTCGCTCAAGCGCAATCCATAGCGGCACAAGCGCAATCCAAAGCGGCTCAGGATGCGATTGCCAGCGCAACCGCCATCGCCAACGAACGGCAGGGATTGCAAAACCAGCTCGACGCACTGGTGATGACTCCGCAGCAGCTTACCGCCAAGCAGCGTGACGCACTCGATCCCGGCAATCGTGGACTGTTCGATCAGATTCAATCCGCGCAGTACAAGAATAGCCAAGATCAACTGATGGCTCAGATCGCGGCTACCATTGCGGCCAACGCCGAGCAAGCCCGACGCGATCAAGCCGTAAAGGACGCGGCCATTGCCAGCCAAGGGCACGATTTACAGATTCAGCTTATGGAGGCGGTCGGCAATACCGCCGGGGCCCTGGCCGCGAAACGTGCCGATATCATGGCCGCGCTGGACGTCTCGCTGCGTGCCATTCAGCAGCAGATATTTGACGCGACGGACGCCGCCGAAGCCTCGAAGGTCGCGGCAGATGCCGCCAAGGAACAGGCGGCCGCGCAGAAATCCTTGCTGGACAGCTGGCAGAAAACCGCCGACAGCATCGGTGAGGTGATGAAGAAATTGCGCGGGCAGTTATCCAGCCCGTCGCAGAACTACGCCCAGGCCAGCCGCGATTTCAATACGGCCATCGATCAAACCAACTCGGGCAATCTCGAAGCCGCCAATAACCTCCCTGCGCTGGCCAGTGCGCTGGTCGAGCTGGGTAAAGGGGTGACTTCCACCGGCGTCGAACAATCGCTGCTGACGGCCCGCACGCTGGCGGCCATGCAATCCACGCTCTCGGTGCTGAACAAGTCGTTTGGCGTCACGGTGCCCGCCTTCGCCTCCGGTGGCCTGTTCGGCGGCGGCGTTCGTCTGGTCGGTGAGCATGGGCCGGAAATGGAGGTGACTGGTTCGGCGCGGATTTATTCTTTCGATCAAACGCGCCGCATGATGGGGAATGACGAACTGCTGGCCGAGATCAAGGCGCTCAGGAAAGAAGTAGCCGATCTGCGCTCAGACAACACGGCAGAAAACCGCGCCATTGCAGGGCATACCGCCATGGCGGCCAGGGTATTGCGTGATGCCAGCGACGGCGATGCCGTGAACATGAGGGCCGTCGCATGACCGTCATCTTCATCAGCCCGGTAGCGATTACCGATAGCGTCTTTGTCTCCAGCACGCGTGCAGAAAACGACTATACGGCGTGGTCTGGTGCTACCACTTATGCCGCCGGAGATCGCTGCATTCTGGTCAGCACGCATCGCATCTATCAGAGTGTTCAGGCCGGCAACCTCAATCACGATCCCGCCACCGACGCCGGCACCTGGTGGGTGGCGATCGGGGCCACCAATCGCTGGTGCATGTTCGATCAATCCGTCGGCTCGGTCACCTCGCAAGCCACGCCGCTCACCGTCGTATTGCATCCGGGAGACATCACGGCGTCTCTGGCCTTGCTCGATCTCGATGGGACGTCGGTGGATGTGAGCATGACCGACGGCCTGGCCGGCCCATCGGTCTATAGCAAGTCCTACGACATCACCGACGACGCCACGCTCGCCTCCTGGTGGGATTACTTCTTTGCCCCGCTGACCCCAGCCACCACCCTGATCGTTAATGACCTGCCGGCCTACAGCAATGGCTATGTCAGCGTCACCATCAATGCCGCGACGACGGCGCGCTGCGGCACGATGGTCGTCGGCAATGGAGTGGAAGTGGGCAGCCTGCGCGCCGGCGTCCAGGTCGGCATCATCGACTACTCCAAAAAGACCACCGACGATTACGGTGTCACCTCGATCCTTGAGCGGGCCTTCGCCAAACGCATCGAGGCCGATGTGCTGATCACCAATGCCCAGCTCGACTATATCTCCACCAAGTTCGCAGAAATCCGCGCCATCCCGGTGGTGTGGTCGTTCGACAGCGCCTATGACTGCCTGCAGGTCTATGGCTGGGTCAAGGACTGGAGTGCCACCATCATCTACCGGGACTATTCCGAAAAACGCTTGACCATTGAGGGGCTCGTATGACCATCATTGCCGCATTGCCGACACCGCCGAGCAGGGACGACTCGGCCAGTTTCAAGTCCCGCGCCGATGCCTTCATGGCCGCGCTGCCGGCCTTTGCCACGCAGGCCAATACCCTGGCTGGCGAACTCAACAACATTGCCGCAGGAACGGCGGTTTCCATTCCCTACGTCTTCAGCACCACCACTACCGATTCTGACCCTGGCGTCGGAAACCTCCGGTTAGACAACGGAACACAGAACATAGCCACGACGATTCGCGCCGATCTGGTTGATGCTGCCAGTTCAACGGTAACGGATGTCATTGACACCTTCGATGATTCGACCAGCGCCGTCACAGGGCAGATCACTCTAATAAAACTGGGTGACGCATCCAAGTGGCTAACCTTCGACGTCAGTGCGGTGGCTAGTCCGAGTGGCTATAAAAACATCGTGGTGGCCTGTGTCGCGTATAGCACGGCCAACCCCTTCGTCAACGGTGATTCGATTGTTCTGAAATTCACGCGGACAGGTGACAAGGGCGAAGTCGGCCCGACCGGCGCCGTGGTCGGTATGGAAGTGATGTGGCCGACCGAAACGCCACCGGCCGGCTGGCTCGAAGAAAACGGCGCCTCTTTGCTGCGGTCCGGGACTTACGCCGAACTGTTCGCTGCAATCGGAACGGTCTATGGCGCGGCTGATGGTTCTCATTTCAATCTGCCCGATGCACGCGGCAAGTTTATCCGTGGATGGGATCATGGCGCTGCGGTAGATCCAGATAGAGCAACGCGGACTGCGGTGACTGCGACAGGCGCCACGATGAGCGCCGGGGATCATGTCGGAACCGAGCAGCTGGACGAATTCAAATCTCACGTTCACACCGCGACTGTTCTGAATGGCGCTGCCTTCTCGGATAACGCCAACTATAAAGCCGCAGCAGGTAATACGGGTGCGACCGGCGGAAACGAAACCCGCCCAGTGAACACCAACCGCATGATGATCATCAAATACTAAGGACAGACCATGCAGATTTATCACTATGATGTGGCCACCGGCGAATTGCGCAGCCAAGGCGCGGCCAGGCCGAACCCGGCTGCGGGCGAAGAAGGGCAGCCCGATTACCTACTCCCTGCTTTCGCTACCGAAATTCAGCCCCCATCGGTAGCAACCAGACAGGCCGCCATCTTCTCCGATGGTTCGTGGACCATCGTTCCAGACTTGCGCGGTGTCACCGCCTATGCGACGACGACCGGACAACTGACACCCATTACCGAACTCGGAAAAACGCTGGCCGAATTGGGCTTGACTGAATCGGCACCACCGCCCGCACCACCCACACGCGACGACCTCAAAGCGGCGCGGCAAGCTGCTGTGAATGCGATCAAGGTCACGGTCACATCCGGCAAGGAATTCGACGGCGACGAAACCAGCCAGGGCCGAATGTCTCGTGCCGTTCAGATAGCCCAATTAGCGGGCCTGACTTCGACCGAGTGGACGCTGGCTAACAATTCGGTGACGGTGGTCACGCTGGCCGAGCTCACCGAGGCGCTGATTCTTTCCGGTCAAGAGCAGGCGAGATTGTGGCCGCTGCCGGCCTGAATTCAGGTTTTAAGAGCATCCCGCCAGGATAGGTGAGAAAGGAACTAAAAATGTCGGAACCCTGCGAACAAATCGGCCGCATCGCCACGTTGGAGAATCAATACGAGGCGGTGAAGGACACGCTGACTCGGATCGAAGTAAAAGTGGAAGGCATCGCCCTGTCGCTTTCCAAGGTAGCGGTTTTGGAAACCAATCACGGTCACCATACCGAAACGATCGCACGGGCATTCCTGCGGATTGAGCAGATCGAAAAAAAAGCCGGCGAACACGACCGATACCTCTGGTTTACCACCGGGTTTGTGGCGGCAGTATCTGTTTTCTGGACGGTCATCGGGTACCGGATCAACGCAGAAGTCGATGAAGTGATCAAGGCCGTCACGGAAATGCGTGCGCACATCGCGACGGACAAGCTAACGTCTCCCGAAGATCTGCGCAAGATGGAGAAAACACCATGATCAAACGTTACCGTACGTTGTTTCTGTTCGGCGGCATCCTCCTGGCGCTGGGCTTCTCGCTTTACTCCGACCCGGACAGCGGCCTTTCCACGGCCCTGGGCGGCCTGGCCTTGATCCAGGGCGTATGGGCCGTTGCCGCCTCGCATTGGGCGCGCAAGGCGCTGATGGATTATCCCGAGGCCGACATGCGCACACTCTTCGCCAGTGCGCGCGGTGACCCCACTGGATCGGGCCTGGCGCTGCTGGCCATTGCCATCATCTTCGTCGGCCTGCTGATGGTCTTCGCTCCACGGGCGCATGCCGCCGATCTTCCGCCCGGTTTTGCCAAGTACGGCATGGTCCTGAAAGCCGAGCAGCAACACTACTGGCCTAACCATCCGGCACCGTCTTTCCTAGCCGCCCTGGTTGAACAAGAGTCATGTACCAGCCTCAAGTCAAGGTTTTGCTGGAATCCTGGTGCCAGGCTCAAGAGCGCGCGGGAAGAAGGCGCAGGCATGGGACAGATCACTCGGGCTTACCGCGCCGACGGGTCGCTGCGCTTCGATGCCTTGGCGGATCTCCGATCTCAGTACGCCGACCTACAGGAGCTTTCCTGGGGCACTGTATATACACGGCCCGACCTGCAACTGCGTGCCTTGGTGCTAATGAGCAAGGATGCAGCGCACTCGTTTTCACAGGCGCCGGCCATGCTGGCGTTTGGCGACGCCGGCTATAACGGCGGGGTCAGTGGCGTCCAGAAGGAACGGCGGGCCTGCACATTAACGCAGGGCTGCGATCCAGGCCTGTGGTTCTGGAATGTCGAACGTCACTGCCTCAAGTCGCGCCAGCCGCTCTATGGCGGTCGATCGGCCTGCGACATCAACCGAGAACATGTCCGCAATGTGATCCAGGTGCGTCGGGCGAAGTACGTCGCGGCGATGGGGGCGTGATGGATAAGGGCAAGCTCCTGGTAATCACTCTGATCCTCTTGGCCCTGGCCGGCGCTTGCGTCGGATTGGGATGGTGGTTGAACCGTCCCGCCGTGGTCGCGGAGAACGCCGCGCCAGCCGAGATGCAGGCGGACGGTTCAACCATTGCCGAACGCCGGCCAGACGCCAAGGCCAGGCCCAAACACCAGGTCCCGAAGGGTGCCAAGGTCGAGCGCACCGGCGAAATCACGGTCCAGGGCGGCACACCTGCAGGCAACGCGATCCCCTGTCCGCCGGTGTCGATCGACACCACCCTGATCCGCAACAAGGACGGCAGCAAGCGCGTCATCGTCTCGTCGCCGGATGGCCAGGTGACCAAGGCAATCGACATCCCGGTCGAGACCGCCGAGCCACCTCCCGAGCCGAAAAAATGGGCCGCTGGCGTGAGTTACAACCCGGTTCTGCAGACCGGCGGCGTATGGGTGGAGCGAGATTTATTTGAGCGCGTCCGCCTGGGCGCCGAGATCCAGCAAGCTCGACAATTCACCAGTGGCCCGACCAGCATCGAAACCCGGCTGCGTCTCGGCTGGACGTTTTAGAAGAAGTAAGCGACCGGCAGGGTGTTGAAGCACCCCGCCGGCCGCCGTAACCCACAGACATGCATCTGTGAGCCTTGGCCAAGGCTTACCCACCACGCGCGTGGCGGGCGAAGCCTACCATAAAGACAGAAGGGGCTCTCATGCATGCGTCTGCACCCATCATTCCCTGGATCGGCGGCAAGCGTCGCCTCGCCGATCGCCTCATTCCCCTGTTCCCTCCCCACGAGTGCTACGTCGAGCTGTTCTGCGGCGGCGCGGCGCTCTATTTCTTGCGGCCGGTACCGGCGCCCGTCGAGATCATCAATGACGTTAACGGCGAGCTGACCAACCTCTATCGGGTGGTGCAACACCACCTCGAAGAGTTCATGCGCCAGTTCAAATGGGCGCTCAGCAGCCGCCAGGTGTTCAAGTGGCTGCAGGACACCAAGCCGGCGACCCTGACCGACATCCAGCGCGCTGCGCGCTTCTACTACCTCCAGCAGCATGCCTTCAGCGGCCGGGTCGAGAGCCAATCTTTCGGCACGGCCACGACGGCACCGGCGATCAACCTGTTGCGGATCGAGGAGACGCTGTCTGCCGCGCATCTGCGCCTGGCCAACGGTACCACCGTCGAAAATCTCCCCTGGGCCGAATGCCTGGCGCGCTACGATCGCCCGCACACCTTCTTCTATGCAGATCCGCCCTACTGGCAGACCGAGGGCTATGGCGTGCCCTTCCCTTTCGAGGAGTACCAGGCCCTGGCCAGCGCCATGCGGACCTGCAAAGGCAAGATGATGGTCAGCATCAACGATCGTCCGGAGATCCGCGAGGCCTTCGTCGGTCTGGTGATGCACGATCTGGAAATTACCTATGCGGTCGGCGTTGAAAGAGCAGGGCGGCAAGCCAGCCGGGAGCTCGTGATTACGAACTGGGATACGGCGTTGCTGGGCGGCTTGTTCTAATTTTTGGGGAACAAACCATATTTTGGGGAACAAAATAAGAAAGCCAATCCTTTGTAGATTGGCTTAGTTATTGGCTCCTCGACCTGGGCTCGAACCAGGGACCTACGGATTAACAGGCTACCGGCTCAAGTCAAGTTAATCAACACTTTACACTAACTTTTCGTTCCCCAAAAAGGCACATTTAGACCGCGTAGTGGCGCGGGTTTCCGGGTGGATTGGGGAACAAAAACCGTTACCGCGTCGGGCTGGCGATCGTGCCTAACCGGACATAGCGCTCGGTGGTTTTGACTGTGGTGTGCCCGAGCTGCTGGCGCGCTTCCAGGATGCCGACGCGGTCTGCTTTCTCGGTACCGGCCTTGGCGCGTAGATCCCGAAACTGGAAGCCAAGAATCATCGCAGCAAGTTCGGACTTCCCTTCTTTTACCGCCGTTTTGGCGGCTTTCTCCCGCGCTCGCTCAAAGGCATTATCCAGCCCGGAATAGGTGAGCGCAGATCCTCCTGATGCAACGATCAAGGCGGTGTCCGCGACCTTTGCGGAACGCTTCTTTTCCTTGATCTCGTCGACCTTTATACCGAGGCCGTTGCGGGTACCGTCGTCGTTGTCGAGCTTGAGACGAACGGTCTTTCCGGTCTTCCCCTGACGCACGCTGAGCATGTTGTCGCGAATGTCCGTGACGCGCATTTTGATTACATCGGCGGGTCGCTGCCCAGTGAGAAAGGCTACATCCATAGCATCCTTGAGCGATGTATTGGCGCAGGCATAGACCGCAGCGAAGACGACATCATCGATATAAACGTCTTTACGACCATGCTCAGTGAAGCCGCGCACACCACGGCAAGGATTCGCCAGGCTGGTCAATCCGTGCTCGCGGGCATAGTTCCAGACATGCGAGAGCAGCGCCTTTTCCCGGTTGGCGCGCACCTTGGCTGTGGCGCTGCGCCAATCAAGAAACTGGCGGACGTGCTGTGGCTCGATGGCTTCCAGCGGCGCCGGCGGATTATCGAAAAATTCAAGCAGCTTGGCGATCTCTGCCAGGTTATCTTTGCGGGTACGTGGCGCCTTGGTTGGCAGCACGTCACGCTGGTAGGCTTCGACCGCCTGGCGGAAGGTCACAATGATCTGCTTTCTGGCATTGCCACCTTCGAGTTCAGCCCATTGGCGCATGGCTTCGGTGTAATTCTTGCCGAGCGGGATTTCCTTTGTGCCGTTGAAGTAGTAATAGTACGTTCCGGACGCGCGTACGCGTGCCTTCATGCGTATCGGCAGGTTGAGATGAGTAGATCTGCGGCGTCCCATGTGGCGCATTTTGCCTCCTTTATGTGGCGTGTTGCAAGACGGCAGGCCGCCATGTGGTCTTTTCTGCGGGTGCTGGCGATCCGCGTCCCTCAACGGCTGACCTGGTGACGACGGGCTTGCCGCATGCGTTGATGAGGAACGGTACGCCCATTCGGCGCAGCGTCTCGATCTGTAAACGTTTCAGCTTGCGGCCGGTGAGGATGGCAAGTTCGTCGTCGGTGAGAAACATGATTAGATCCGCCGAAACTCTAAGACCCATATCCAAGGGTTTACGGCCCATGAGCCGCTGCCGTTGATCTGCTCCCACAACATTCGATACACGCCGGCAGCGGTCGGCGCGTTGTAGGACACGTTGCCTATCTTGATGGTGTAGTGATTCTGGCCTTTGTCTTCCCTTGGACCGTCAGGCCATATTGTTGAAATGCCCTCGGCCAACGCATCGGTCTCGCTGATGTCCTGCAACCGGTCGATTCTGATGCCAGTGATCTCCAAGCTAATGCGCGATGCCCATCGCGGCATGAAGATTGATGGGCGCCACTTCCAACCAGGCGTCGAACATGCTACGCAATCTTCGACACCTGGATCGGCTCGATACCAGACATTCCCAGATGTCTCAGCGAACGTCTCGCGCACCCATAGTCGGTCACCTGGCTGGCCGTATGGGCAGAGGCGGTGCGTTTCCTTCGGGCCAATTTCATTGCCAGCCAGTTCGCAGCCAAAGTCACGGTCTTTCAGCGGCAGCTTCGCCACTCTCCGCGTTTGCGTCTTCCTACCATCAAGCAGGGCACGAACCATCGGTGCGGTAAAGAGGATTTGGTGATCAGTCATCAATGCTTACCTCGGTGCGTGTATTGGCAACGACGTATTGTTTATACTTGTCACCAACGCGCAGAAATTCCACCATTTCTATTTTGATTGCGTGTGGCGCTAGGCCGGTTTCATTCTGGAATTTATTGACGGCCTCGGACACCGTCAGCGTGATGGTGTTTTCCATCTCGCGCTTTGCTTTGATCACGGTATTGATATCTGCGCTCATGCCGGAACCTTCTCGGGAAGGAAATAGGTTACCTCCCAAGGTCTCACGCCATCGTCTAGGCTCGCACCGTTTGCGACGTTATTGTCTGGATCATAGAGAACCGCGCTGACCGAAACATTCTCGGCGCCCTTTTCAATGAACCAGCTGGCCACAGTTTTAGAATCGTTGAAATCCTTGTCCCACAAATAGAGACAGGCGATGTAATACGGCTCCTGGCTGCCCTGGCAATGTAATGTGCTGATAACAGCGCATTCGCCCAGGCTGCCTCTCGTAGGGCATTTCCCAGCGTGCATCTGTAGGTTGATCCAGTCCAGCATGCTCATTTCCGCCGCCGTGTAATCTAGTTCGAGTGTTTTTTCCATTGTGTTCATGAGAAGTGCTTCCTATAGATGCGTTCGATAACCTCGACCTGCTTGCCGCTGAGCGTCTGGGTATCCTTGTTGGCCAGGAGATAGCGCTGTAGGATGCTGGTGACGAAGCCTTGCTCCCACTCGGTGAGACCGGTGGTGTCGCGTAGGCCGTCGATCTGCTCGATCATGGTGCCGATGGATACCAGGCGCGTCATGATTGATCCTCAGAACGGGATGTCATCAAAATCAGCTTCGCCAGCAGCCGTCTGCTGTGGCTTGACTGGTGGCTGAGCAGATCCCACTGGAGGTGGCCCACCGCTGCCCGGCTTTGATCCAAGCATGCGCATTTCATCGCCAACGATCTCGGTGGTGTAGCGGTCCTGGCCTTCCTTGTCCTGCCACTTGCGGGTTTTCAGGCTGCCCTCGATGTAGATTTGCGCGCCCTTCTTCAGGTACTGGCCTGCGATCTCCGCGAGTTTGCGGAAGAACACCACGCGGTGCCATTCGGTAGCTTCCTTCTTCTCGCCGCTGGTCTTGTCTTTCCACGTCTCGGACGTGGCCAGGGTGAGGTTGGTGACCTGGTCGCCGTTGGGCATGTAGCGCACGTCCGGGTCTTTGCCCAGGTGACCGATGAGTATGACTTTATTGACGCTGGCCATTAGGCAGCCCTCCTGGATTCCATGGTGAGTTCGACATAGCGCTTGATGAACATCGCCTGAGCGCGCGATGGTTGAACAGCGACAATCTTGCGCGGCAGCGCTTCGACGCCGGCGAGGATGGCCCAGGGTGTGCTGTCGGCCCGCATCAGGTCGCGGCGCTCGGTGGCCAGCAGGATCAAGTCGGCGCGATGGACGTCTTCGCTCATCCGCAGCGGGAGATTGAAACGTGCGCGGATCGCGCCATCGACCCGCGCTTCGATCTCGCGATAGTCCGGCAGCAGCTCCTTGAGCGGTTTCGGGATGTCCTTGCAGTAGGCTTCGCTGGCATCGTGCAGCAAGGCCTCCAGGGCGAGCGGCCGGGGCACGATCTGGCTGGTGAGCCAGGCGTGCTGGGCGACGCTATAGAAGGCCCGCGTGTGCCCGGCATAGCGGCACTCATTAGCCAGGCCCTGGGCGATGTCGAGGATGTCGATATCGTCCGGGCGCGGATCGAGATAGCTGAAGTGCCGCCCGCTGGCGGTGAGTATCCAGCTCATGATTGCGTCACCAGGATCACTTCATGGCCGGCGGCGATGACGCGGTAGATGTCGATCGCCGGGTTGTTATGCTTGTCGACCGCGTATTGCCCGATGTGATCGCAATCGACGGCCATGGCATTAAGTGTTTCCGTTATCACTGGCGCGGCGGCCTTGGCGAGAACGCGGATTTCGGCGCGGTTGTCATCACCGACACTGCCGCAGGCCTTGGCGTCGATCCCAGCCTCGCGCAGCCGGGTGGCCAGCGCTTCTGCTGCGTCGATCTCTGGCACCTGAAGATCGAGCGCATTGAGCGCCAGATGATGGCGGCTGAGCAACTCGTCGCGAAAGACCTGAACCAGGCTCATGCCGTTGCTCCCGTCGGGAATGGCCAAGGCATCCGCTCTGTCGGCTCGGCGGTTTTAACCGGCGCAGCCGGTTCGTTCGCCGGCGCAGCCGGCGCTGGATCTGCTTTTGACTTGGCCTTTGATTTTTTCGCCGCCGACTTCTTCGGGCTTTCCGATTTCGCCGGCGCAGCTTCAGTTGGCGCCTTACCCTCCGCTTGCGCAGCAGGCGAAGGGGTAGAAGCCGGTTTTGCCGAATTTCGCAGCGTCTCGGGGTCGAAACCGACGAGCTTAGCGAGGGCAAGCAGCGTGTGGGGAAGATCGACTGCAGGATCGAAGTTCCAAATATTGCAGTTGGTTTCCTCGCTGGTCATGACGTCGAACAGGAAGGCCAGCGCTGTGCCGACTGGCCACTTGATGACGAGCGCGGCAACCTTTTCGAGTTGCTCGCCATCATCGTAATCATCCTGTCCTTCTGCCAGTGGCTCGACGGGCACCGTAATGCCGAAGCGCCCCAGGCGTCCGACATCCAGTTCATCGTTGAAAGTGAAGTCGAAGCGCAGCCAGGCTGCAGCCATCAGGGCGAGAAGTTCGTCGGTGTTGAGTGAGATGGCGCCCTCGTTGGCCTGGGTCTTGATTCGCCCGATCACCGCAGTTGAAAGAGCCTTGCGGTATTCATTTTCAGCCTCAACTGCTTCCCGTTTTGCTTCGCGCTCGGTTGCTTCGGCATTCAACCTGGCACGCCGATCGTCGTCGCCACTGATGGAGTTCTGATTGGTTCCGTCCGAATTTTCTGCGGCCTTCCAGCCTGCTTTCTTCAACGCCTTCTCGATCGCGGTGGCTTCGGCTACCTCAAAAATGCGCTTGTGATGTTCGCCAAAGCCGAACTCAATCAATGCGCTCACGGGTGCCTTATCGCCAAGAATCTCGCGGTAGGTGCGGTCCTGGTCGTCTCCCTCGGCGACATCGTCCAGTTCGACGTAATCACCGCTATGGAAGGCATCGCGGCCGGCATCGCCGATCAATACTGGGATCTTGCGTTTCTCGGCATTTGCGATCAACTGATCGCGCCGCGCCATGCGTTTCTGCTCGAAGCAGCTTGTGTCGGTGCAGACGTCTGCGTCGTCGAGATCGGCGCAGATCTCGGGGGAATTGCCGCTGCGCTTCGGGCAATCGGTGCAGCTGCCGGCTACTGGCAGCAGCATGGCGTCGGCGGGGCTGAACGTGGCCTGCTTGAGGCTGATGGTGAACTCGTTGTGAATATAGTATTTCGTGTCGCGATAACTTAACGAATTGCCGTCGTATCCATTGGTCACCTTGTCGATTGCCTTCTTCTGTAATTTGTCACCAGGGATGCGCGCGATCAGCAGCGCCGTGGAAGCATCGAGCTTTCCTGCATAGAAGGCCTCGCGCGCCAGGTTTCCCAGGGCTGTGAGTTTCAAGCGGGCATAGACATAGGCGCGGCTCTTGCCGATCTTGGCGGCGATTTCCTCGGCCTTGTAGCCGTGATCGTGCATCAGCCGTTCATAGCCTTCGGCTTCCTCGATCGGATGCACGTCGCGACGCTGCAGGTTCTCAATGACCTGGATCTCCAGTACCTGCTTGTCGTCGAGCTCGCGCCAGAAGCCGGGAATATCGACGAGGCCGGCCAGCTTGGCCGCACGCCAGCGGCACTCGCCGACGACGATCTCATAGATCGGCGGATGGGCGAGGATGATCGGCTTGGTGTGATTGTTGCGTTTGAAGCACGCCAATACGTTTTCAGGAATCGGGCGCACGGTGATCGGCTGGATGACGCCGTGGCTCTTGATGGATTCAGCCAGTTCGGCAATGTAGTCATCGTCGAAATGCTTGCGTGGGTTGCTGTGCGAAGGAATGATTTCGCTGATTCGAAGGCAGGCCATTGCTGCGGCTCCGGGTGGTAAGGGTGCATTCATGAGTGATCTCCTGGGTAAATGTGTCGATAGGTCTTGGTCAAATTGCCGTTGATGCAATGGCCGCGCTTGCGCAGGACGTTCGCCAGATGGGCGCGGTCGGTATGGCTGTGGCTGGCCTGGCGTAGCAAGCCGAAATAACTGTTGGCGGCCTCGAAAAGTTCGCTGGCGTCAATCGATGCCGAACGGCTCAAGGCTTCATTGAACGTGCGCCGGCGCGTTGTTCGGTACCAAGGCTTGATGACCTGGCCAACGAAATCGACGCCGCGATCCACGGGCTGCAGGATCGTCTTGGACGGGTTGAGCTTGACTCCCAGATTTGCCGGCAGCCAGGCCTCGATGTCGACATGCGCTGCGTTCAGCCACTGCGCCGATTCATGCAGCAGAATGAAGTCGTCGACATAGCGGATGTAGTGCCTGGCCCGCAGCTGGTGCTTGCAGTGCTGATCCAGGTCATCCAGGAGGACGTTGGCAAAGAATTGTGAGCTGAGATTGCCAATCGGCAGGCCCAGGTGCGCTGGCTGGTTGGTCAGGCGCTTGTGCGCTGGCACCAGGTCGAGCTCGGCCTGCGATCCGCGCAGCTCAAAATTCTGGCGCGGATCGTGAAACAGGATCGTGCCGGCCAGATCCAGCCACCAGGGCTCGGTGATACGCCTGGCCAGCTGCTTGAAGACGATCCGCTTGTCGATGCTGACGAAGAAGTTGACCAGGTCGAGCTTCAGGTAATGCGCCGGCCGGCTCCAGTTCTGAGTGACGCTGCGGATCTTCGCTTCCAGGCGCTTGGCACCATACATCGTGCCGCGCCCTGGGATGCAGGCGCAACTGTCGGCGATGAACGAGGCGTAGAAGCGTGGCGCGATGTGGTTGTAAAGCAGGTGGTGGACAACCCGGTCGCGGAACTCGGCTGCCCAGACTTCGCGCGGCTTCGGCCTGGTGATGACGAAGCAGATCGAGCGCCCTGGGCGATAACTGCCGTCCTGGAGTTCGTCCCGCAGCTGGCACAGGTTGCGCTCCAGGTCCTGCTCGAAGGCGACGGCAGATGGCTTGTTGCGCTTGGTCTGGCGGCAATCGAGGTAGGCTTGCACCAGCTCCTCGAATGAAAAATCAGCATGGTGGTGCTCGGGTTGGTCTGCGGACGGCGCGGGCTCTGCCTTGGTAAGACTTGTTGTTGTTGTTCTGGTTACCGTTGTTGAAGTTCTGATTCCAGGCATAGTCGGAGTTAGAAGCGTGCTGCGTCCATTCATGCAATCCACGTCGCCCTGCCGAAGGTCTTCACCGATCAGCATGGAAACTGCGCCGGACCTGGCCAAGCGGCTGCCTGCGGTTTCCGTGATGCGCATAGCGGTGGCCTCGTGGGCCAGCGGCATGACCAGATCAAGATATCGCGCGGGCATAGTGGCCATGACCATCATGCAACAGGCGATGCTGCGGATCGGCGCCACCCACCTGCTTGTTTGCCGATGCTGTTGGTCAGTTCGATCGTCCTGGCGTACTGGCCGGTCGAGATCCAGTGCTTATCCCGCGACAGGCGAATCAGCAGCTCGGTGACCTGCAGTCGCTCGATCAAGGCGGTCAAGTGCGGTGCCTTGTCGTTGGCGCAATTGGCCCTGAAGATCAGGACCACGATCTTGACGCATTCATCGCGGAGTGTGCCGCCGATGCTTTGCTTGAAATCGCGCGGCATGTTCTTGGCGAGATCCGTGATGACGTCGAGCAGATCGTAGGCAACCTTGTATATCGGCAATTGGTGGGTAAGGGCCATGCTGATGAAAACTTAATGGGTAAAGGGATGAAGGGCTAAATGGCTACTCTGCGGACGGCGCGGGCTCTGCCTTGGTAAGACTCGTAGCTGAGGTACTGGTGACCGTCGAGGAAGTACTGATACCAGGCATAGTCGGAGTAAGAAGCGTGCTGCTCACGGGTCCAGTACCACTCAGGCTGGAAACGATCCTTCATGGTGGCGAACAGCAAGGCGCCTTCGCAGCGATCGGGCAGCTCGCCGCCAATGCTTTCCGCCCAGGCATTGGCATCTTTCCAGTTGATGTCGTTGCGTTCGCCAGGCAGCAAGATGATGTGGTGATTTTTGCAGGCGTCTGCACTGACGATCAGGCCGACGTATTCTTCGCCGGAGTTCAGCTTGATTTCACCGACTGCGGTGGTGATGACGCGCTGCTGATGTTTGGCTTCGAAATCGGCGAACTTGAGAATGAGTCCGCCCAAGTCGGATTTGAGTGAGTCAAGGGTGATGGATTGGGAGATCATTGCCGCTCCTGAAATGGTTAAAGGGATGAAAGGCTAAATGGGCAGTCTGCGGACGGCGCGGGCTCTGCCTTGGTAAGACTTGTAGTCGTAGCCCTGGTAACCGTCGTCGAAGTACTGACGCCAGGCACAGTCGGAGAAAGAAGCGTGCTGCTCGCCAGACCAGTACCAGCGCGGCTGGAATTCGTCCTTGAGATTGGCGAACAGCAGCGACTGTTCGCGCCTGGTGGGCAGTTCTCCGCCTGATTTCTTAGCGAAGGCCTGGGCTGCTTTCCAGGTGACGCTCTCGGCCTCGCCTGGCAGCAGGATGATGTGCTGGTCGGGCTGGCCGTCTTGGCCGAGCAGGATGCCGGCGTACTGTTCGCCCTTCTTGAGGTTTTCTTTGATCCATTGCGCTTTGGCTTTGCTCATGGTTGCTCCTGAGAAATTGATAAAGGGTTAAATGGGTGATCTGCGGACGGCGCGGGCTCTGCCTTGGTACGACCAAGTTGAGGTAGTCGCTCTGGTAACCGTAGAGGAAGTCCTGACTCCAGGCAGAGTCGGAGTCAGAAGCGTGCTGCGTCGAGCTCCAGTACCAGGCTTCCTCGAAGGCCTGCGCGTTGCCCTCCTGGAACAGCTCTGCAGACGTCTGCAATGGCAGCTCGGGCGTATAGGGATAGGTGGGTAGGACGGCGGAAACGTTGATGCCGGAGCGGCCCCACTGTTCGTTTTTGCGCGTGGTCGGCTTGAGGTTGCGGTAGAGGATCTCCATCTCGTCCTGGCTGGGCAGATACCAGTCGGCATGGCCGACGATGTTGAGGTTGAGCGCCCATAGCGCGAGCTTGCTGCCGGCCTCGGCCATGGCCATGGTGTTGGCTTGGCCATCGCAATACGACTTGGCGTCGGGCACGTCCTTGTAGTCGTCGATCCAGGCTGTATCGTTAAGTTCGCCCTCGGCTTTGGGGGCGACGATCAGGGCATAGACCTGGTCGCGGATCTTGATTCGGCCGGCGTAATAGCCGCCGTCCATGGCGGTGCCAATGAGGGGGGTGATTTCTTCAACAGATGATTTCATTGCGACTCCTTTTCGGTGGTGGTGGGAAAACGATAGAGCGGCTTTTCTGCGCTTGGTGACCAGGCCAGCTGATCGGCGCGCACGATGCGCGGCGCTATGCCATAGCCTGGGGATTGAAAAGTGATGCAAGTGAGCTTGCCGTCTTTCCATTCGGCCACAGCGCGGTCGCCGGGCTGCAGCGGAATGCAGAGACGTTCGAATTGCGCGATCAGATCCGCGCGCCGGTCGTTTTCGTCGCGAGTCTGCAAAAACCCGAACAGCAGGATGATCGAGGCCAGCACCAGGGATATTTGAGTTATGCCGCGCATGGTAGGCTTCCCGTCGATAATGGCAGCAGCATTTCCGCAACGATCATGGATGCCGTGCAGCCGTGATCGGCGATGACGAGGATGTTGTGGCCGAGGCCGCGTATGCGATACAGCACGCCAGGGATGATGGGGATGGCGATCATGATGGGTCGCCTGCTCTGCGGACGCTGGCAGCTTTGGAGACGAAGCAGCGCAGCCCGGTAGGCGACGAGCGCTTGCCGAGGAAAACGTTGCCGGTCCTGGTGCGGCGAAACAGCAGATAGTTGGTATGCGTGCCGACCTTCTTCTCGGAGAAAAAAAGACCGTGAGCCCTGGCGAGCTGCTTGGCTTCGTCGATTTGCTGCTGCTGGCTGAGGTGATCCATGGAGCCTCCCGTAAGTGGTGTTAAACCAGATAACGGGAAAAAGTTTAGCCTGACTAATCTATAATTGTCAAGTGTAGCTAAACAATTGGCGCGGTGGGGAGTTTAATGCGACAGAATTCGAGCAAGAAAAAACCCGCCGAAGCGGGTTCTTTTGGTTGATACGATTTATTGATTTATATCTTTAGCCTCTGACTTTTCTTCAGTTCGCCATGCTGGTAACGGTTTTACGACATCGAGGTCGGCCTGAACCGAAAACGAATATTTCCCGGCTGCAATGGAATCAACGATCATCCATACAGGGTGTCTTTCGTCAATGATCCGCGCTAGTTCTAAATTGTTGGACTTCAAAAGCGTCGCTACCTTCCCATGACCGAATGACGTTCCTTGTCTGTACGCATAAATGAGGTCATTGTCGTGGGCGGACCAGAAACGAATTTTGTTTCCCAGCTCGCACTGCTTAAGTTCTTCGCTGAATAGTTCGTGGAAAATTAGGGTGATCAACATGATTCGAGGTGCACTTTCCAATCTGCTATTTACTTATCATTCCCATCGATCCTTCTCTTTCGCATCTTCTATGGTCTGCCACTGCATGTTTTCAGGAACATCGGAGCCGCCGCGCTTGAGGGCGATGACGTGGTCGATCACGTAGCCAGGACAAGGGCCACGGCGCGCGCCATTGGCTGGGCAAGGGTGGGCGCGCTTGAATGTTGCCTTGGCGGAGCTGCTGCGGTGCTGTTTTGCTTCAACCTGACACGGTGAAATCAATGCAACTATAGCCAGGGTTACCAGTATGTCAGCTAGCTTCAAATTGTTTTGCCAGACGCTTGCCGTTGGGACTATTTACCGGAATAAGGCCTTTCTGGCCGCAAGCGCCGCAAACGTCGCCGCGCGTCGAGAGCCGCCATAAGCTGTAGATCAGCCCTGGGACGAGCAGGCAAAGCCATAGAACGATTTCAATCCAGATGCTGCCCCGCGTGACCGTATCTGGATCGCCCTGGGTGCCGCAGCTGGGGCAGATCATCTTGCCGTCGGCATTCCCCGACATCCCTCTCTTGAACCCCTGAATAAGCGGCCTTGCCAGCACGCCGACAATTGCCAGGAGGATGATCCAGTGAGTTATTGAAAAGGATTGCATCAGTCGAAATTGAAACGGAGTTGAATTGGCAGAGTGTATATCTTAGCCGTGTGTCCCGTCATTACTTTCAGGGCTTCCCGCCTCTTTGATGAGTTCAGCATATGAAAGGCCTTCTTTCGTCAGTTTGATGACGGCGTAGTGCGGGAGCTTCTGAGCAACCGCATAAAGCGCTTGGAGGGATTGATCTGTTTCCCATGGTGGTGTGCCGAGGCCATCAATCAGCCAATCGCAGGTGAAGTCCATCACGGTCTTGAGCATTCTGACTTGCGCCATCGAAGGTTCGCCCTTGCCCGATTCCCACTGTGAAACGCGGCCTTTCGAAACGCCGCAGATCTCGGCGACTTCATCGCCCGTGAGCTTGTAGTGCTTGCGCAGTTGTTTCAGTCGAGATCCGGTATTCATAGTGTGGAATATATAGCTTAACTAAACTCCAATGGTTTAGCGACAGTTGACTCTTGTAGTTGAATGTGGCTAAACTATTCCCGAATTATGGACAAACAAATCATTTTGACGGCGGCAGGACACGTTGGCGGCATCGTGGCCATGTCCTTCGCCCTGGGGAAAAGCCGAGGCGCAGTCAGCCAATGGGACAAGGTTCCAGACGGAGAAGTGCTGTCGGTCGCCAAATTGACCGGGTACAAAGTGACGCCGCACCAACTGCGTTCCGACCTTTATCCCAATCCGACCGACGCATTGCCGCCGGAAATCGCCAACCAGGTGATTGCCGGCATCTGGCCGCCGATCGAAAGACCGCAAGAGGCGGCGGCATGAATGAGCCTCAATTCGTGACCGATCCCGGTCCGGTTCTAAGTTTTGTCCGTGAGATTTCTGCGGCGGCTGATGTCCTCCCGCTCCCTTTGCACTTCCAGCTTCTCGATCGCCTGGAAGAACTTCTTCTGAGTGACGCCATCGGTGAATGCGTGATAACCGCAATTGGGACAGATGGCCGTTCCATGGTCGGGCAGCCCTGCGACCGGATGCGGGAACTGCTTGCCACACTTCGGGCAGGTGATGTCGATGCTGTCCGTGGCTTTGTCCATGGAGGCGCCTTTCAAGGTTGATGATGATGGGGATATCGGATTTTGCCATGTCAGTAGCCTCCACCTATTCCTCCCGCCCAGGTTCGCCTGGGCTTCAGCCGACGCCGAAACCCCGCGCCGGCCTTTTTTTGCAGCTTTAACCTTACGCCTTGAGGAGTTATAAGTCATGCGCGGTCAATCGCATACCCTGATAGCCATCATCCGCCGAGCCGTGCAGGCCTGGCGCAAGCGGGAGAACTGGTCCCGCGAAACGGTCACCCAGCAGATCGTCGAAACCTTCGAGCGCTTGGGCGGGCCGCAAACCATCGGCCTGCGCTTCGATCCGGAGACGCGCGATATGGTCGATCGAATGAAGGTCAACGCGGATCGCGTCTTCCGCTGGCTTGATGACGACAGCAAGGATACGAACCTGTTGCCGGCCAACTTTCTGCCGTTCCTGATCGCCGCGCTGCCCGTCGATCTTCGCATTGTCTGCATGGACGAGATGTTGCTGCAGGCCGGGTTGTCGGTTCGACTGATCGAGGGTGGCGCGGCCGGTTTCGATGTCGGCCGCCTGATTCAGACCATAGCCAAGGAAAACGGTGATGCGACTTCAGCCCTGGCGGCACTGGTCGACGGTGTCGGGCTGGGCGAGCTGGAGACCGCGCAGCGCGAACTCACGGAATCGATCGGGAAACAACAAGAGGCCTTGGTCGCGGTTGAAGCCCAGTTGAGGGGGAAACCATGAAAGTCGCTCAGGCCCATACGACATTGGATGAAATGAAGTTCCTCAGCAGTCTTGGCCTGGCCAGCCTGCAGGCTTATCTCTCCGCAGCCGATCGGCGCGCCGATTGGGGCAGCATGGATAAAGAGGAGGTTCTGGCGCACTGCCGAAAGCGCATTGATGCCATCAAGGAAAGGTCTGAGCGCCGCTGATCATGGCCGACAAGAAGAGGCCGGCGCGTAGCGCCAAGCCGCCGATCGATACCGAGGCCTTGCTGGCCCGTGTCGATATCGTTGAGGTCATCAATGCCCGCGTGCCGCTGACCAAGAGCGGCGTCGAATGGGAAGCCTGCTGTCCGTTCCACAACGAGGCCACGCCGTCATTCAAGGTAAATCCGGACAAGGGCTTTTATCACTGCTTCGGCTGCGATGCGCACGGCGATGCGATCAAGTTCTTGCGGGAATATGAGGGTCTGTCTTTCCTTGATGCCTGTCGCGCCCTCGGCGCCGATGTTCCTGAATCGAATACCACCCTGCCCACAGGCAGCCAACAAGCTGCGAAACCTGCTGAAACTGAACACCCTGCCGAGCCTGGCGAGTTGGCTGCCGCCTCGGCAGGGCCGGAGAAAAAGAAGCGAACGGAATGGGAGCCGGTTTCTCCCGTGCCAGAGGATGCGCCGGCGCCGCCGGTAGCGCACATCAAGCGCGGCAAGCCGGGGCATATCTGGACCTATCGTGATGCCGAAGGCCGGGTGCTTGGCTATGTGTGGCGCTTCGAAAAATCTACCGGCGGCAAAGAGGTATTGCCGCTGTGCTGGTGTCGCCATGCAGTGACTGGCGCCTATGAATGGCATGGCGTTTCTTTTGCCAAGCCGCGCCCGATGTATGGCCTCGATCGTCTGGCTGCCAGACCGGAGGCAACCGTGCTGCTGGTCGAGGGCGAGAAATGCACGGATGCTGCACAAGCCGAGCTGCCTGAGTTGGTGGTCGTATCCTGGCCGGGCGGCAGCAAGGCCGTCGATCTGGTGGATTGGTCGCCGCTTGCCGGGCGCAAGGTGATGGCCTGGGCGGATTGCGATGCCAAACGCGAGCGTCTGACGCCGGCCGATCGCCAAGCCGGCATGATCGAGCTCTCGAAGCCGCTGCTGCCCGAGGATAAGCAGCCTGGGGTGTCGGCAATGGCGAAGATCGCCGCGCATGTCCTGGCGCTTGGGTGTCGCTGGTGGGACGTGAAGATCCCCGCGCCTGGTGACAAGCCTGACGGCTGGGATGTCGCGGACGCGATCGCGGATGGGCTCAAGGGCACGGCCCTGGCTGACTTCCTGCGTGCCAAGGAAAACCGCACCGAGCGAAAACCTTCGGAACCGTCTTCTACCCCTTCCGAGGCTGGCGCAGGCCAGGGGGAAGAGTACCCGCCCAGGGCGCCGTGGATTCCCGAGCTGATCTACCGCAAGGGCGAGCTGGCGAGCTGCCTGTCGAACGTGTATCAGATCCTCGCCCATCATCCGGCCTGGAAGGGCGTGCTGGCCTATGACGAGATGTCGTTGTGCACCGTCAAGCGCAAAGCGCCGCCATTCGATGAGGGCAAGGTTGGCGAGTGGGATGCCCAGGACGATTCGCGTGCGGCGATGTGGCTGTCGCGCGTCTATGGATTCACGCCTTCGTCGGCCCTTGTCGCCGAGGCGGTCGAAGTGTTGGGCCGAGCGAATGCCTGGCACCCGGTGCGCGAGTGGTTGCGCAGCCTGAAGTGGGACGGCGTCAAACGGCTCAACGGCTGGTTGACGAAATACCTTGGGGTTGAATTGACGCCATACTCTGCCCGCGTGTCGGCCTGGTGGCTGATGGGCGCGGTCAAGCGTGTATTCGTGCCCGGCTCCAAGTTCGATTACTGCCTGGTGCTGTGTGGTCCGCAAGGCAAGGGCAAGAGCACGGTGTTCGAGATTCTCGGCGGGGACTGGTATGGCGACACCGAGCTCGATCTGCAAAGCAAGGATGCGATGAGCGCCTTGCGCGGGAAGATGATCTACGAGTTTCCGGAGTTGGGCGCCCTGGCGCGATCCGAGGAGCGCCGACAGAAGTCCTTTTTGTCGCGGCGTGTAGATGAGTACCGCCCGGTCTATGGTCGGCGGGAAATTAAGGCGCCGCGTCAGTCGATCTTCGGCGGCAGCACCAACGAGCATGAGTGGAACAAGGACCCAACGGGCGGCCGGCGTTTCTGGCCGGCTGATTGCCTGCTGGACATGATCGATCACGAAGGCCTGCGCAGCGTGCGCGATCAGTTGTTTGCCGAGGCCTTGGTGCGCGTTGATGCCGGGGAACGATATTGGCCGACCGCCGATGAGCAGCGCCAGTGGTTCGACATCGAGCAGTTGCGGGTCGAACAGCAGGACAGCCTGATCGATGCGCTGCACGATTGGGTGTTCGCGCGGGTCGCGGATTTCTCAGCTTATGAGGCGGCCCACGATTGTCTCAAGCTGGATGCAGGAAAGCTGACGCGCGATATTCAGACGCGTATCGGCATTGCTTTAAGGAAGCTGGGTTGTGAACGCTTTGAACGACGCAACGGCATGATTCGGTACTGGTACAAGCCCCCGGTGACAAATGGGGCAGGCTCGACGTCCGACACGCCAGCGCAGCAGCCATGGGAGGGCGATGATGTGCCATTTTGAGGCATCGGCTCAATCGTCAAGGTTCCCAACCTTCCCCACCTCTCAGCCGAGGTTAGGAAGGCTGGAAGCCCCGCCAATACAGGCGATGCCTAACCTTCCTAACCTTCCTAACCTATTTCTCTCACACGAGGGCGGGCGCGGGGGCGGGCGCACCCGCGCACACGCGCGCGCACCCACTACCCATTTTATGTTGGGAAGGTTAGGAAGGTTAGGAAGAAGGCCAGCAGGAAAGGCCTCCAGCCTTCCCAACCTCTGCCCAACCTCGGCAAGGTTAGGAACATGACACGGGCAAACAACCGATCGAAGATGCCGAAGGTCACGGCGTTCATCGACGATCTGCGCTCGGCCTTCGGCGTCGATGAGATCGACAACGTAATCCGGCGCGGCTTGCACGCCGATTGCAAGCCAGAGCAGCGCTTCTTCGCTGCTGAGGCAGGCCATGAGATGGGGCGGCGCTATGTGCCAGCCGGCGTGGTGGTTCCGGTATCGGCGATGGCGCTTGAGGTTGTCGATGAGGCAGCCAACGAGCCGGTCGTGGCAAACCGCAAGCGCGGGAGGTATCGCTGATGGCGGCCGTGCCGTTCTCCTGGCTATGGGGTGACCCGGCAGAGACGCTTGATCGTCTGCGCGCCACCCGGGCCAGGATGGAAAAGGAAGAAAAGGAATTCAAGGAACGGGAACGCAAGCGCAAGACGAGGCGGATTCGTCGGTTGGTAAAGCAGGCCATGGGCCGTCAATTGAAAGGGCAACGATGAAGGCGACAATCGAAGTGCTGCTGTCGATGTGGGGCCGCTGGGCGATCAAGCGAGCGAGTGGTGCCTTGGGCTATCCATCGGTGTCTCCTATGTTTCAGGATGCCCCGAGAGGCGATTCGTTCGGCGCATCGATTCCGTTGGGCTTTGCTGAAACGGATATTGTCGCAATCGATGAGGCTGTGATGCGCTTGCCAGTGATCTTGCGCGTTGTCGTAATCGAGGCATATCAACGCGGTGGATCGCTGCGAACGATGGCTGCGAGGCTTGGCATCAACAAACTAACCCTCGGTAAGTATCTGGCCGCCGCCCATGAAAAGATTTCTCTTGACATGGATTTCCAATGTGACCAGAATACGCCGCAACTAGATAGGGTGCATCAATGCGCCCAGCCAGAACCCGCAGCCGCAAGGTGAGCGGGTTTTTTATTGTCCATGCCTAACGCTGCCGCCAAACCCTGCCGCCATACGGGTTGCGGCGTCC
The DNA here is from genome assembly GCA_023258955.1 of Sterolibacterium sp. GTDB lineage: Bacteria > Pseudomonadota > Gammaproteobacteria > Burkholderiales > Rhodocyclaceae > CAIYYX01. The sequence goes on along the minus strand of JAHFRE010000011.1, from coordinate 386 downwards.
TGGTCCGAGATGGCACGGGCTACTGCGAGAAGCACAAGACAGATCGCAACATAGGAAAGTTTGCCGACGAACATCGCGGCAGCCGACAAAGCCGTGGCTACGGTGCCGAGTGGGAGCAAACCCGCAAGCGCATCCTGCGGCGTGACAAAGGCCTCTGCCAACCCTGCCTGAAGAACGGCAAGCCAAGGCCTGCCAGGCAGGTTGATCACAAGATTCCGAAGTTCGAAGGCGGCACGGATGACGACGAAAACCTGCAGTCGATCTGCACCACGTGCCACACCGCCAAAACCGCCGAAGAAGCCAGGCGGGGCAGGGCGGGTTGAATCTTTGCCACTTCCCGCCGCAGGACCGGACGGTTAAGCTTATTTTTACGTGCGGGAGTTATT
>JAHFRE010000126.1 GCA_023258955.1 Sterolibacterium sp. | reverse complement strand
TGAAGGAGATGGTCGCCAACTGGTCGGACGACGACATCTGGCGGTTGAACCGCGGCGGCCACGACCCGCACAAGGTCTACGCCGCCTACGCCGCGGCGGTGGCCCACAGCGGCCAGCCGACGGTGATCCTGGCCAAGACCATCAAGGGCTACGGCATGGGCGAGGCCGGTGAAGCGCAGAACATCACCCACCAGCAGAAGAAGATGGGCACCACCTCGCTGCGCGCCTTCCGCGACCGCTTCAAGCTGCCGCTGACCGACGAGCAGGTCGACAATCTCGACTACATCCGCCCGCCCGAGGGCTCGCCCGAGGCGAAGTACATGCGCGAACGGCGCGATTCCCTGGGTGGCTTCCTGCCGATGCGGCGCAAGCAGGCCGAGTCGCTGGCGGTGCCCGATCTGGCCGCCTTCGAGTCGGTGACCAAGGCCTCCGGCGAGGGACGCGAGTTCTCCACCACCATGGCCTTCGTCAGGATGCTCAGCATCCTGGTCAAGGACAAGGTATTGGGTAAACACATCGTGCCCATCGTCGCCGACGAATCGCGCACCTTCGGCATGGAGGGCATGTTCCGCCAGCTGGGCATCTGGTCCTCGGTCGGGCAGAACTACACGCCGCAGGACGCCGACCAGCTGATGTTCTACAAGGAAAGCAAGACCGGACAGATCCTCCAGGAGGGCATCACCGAGGCCGGCGCCATGGCCAGCTGGATGGCGGTGGCCAGCGCCTACAGCGCCCACGGGGTACAGATGATCCCCTTCTTCATCTACTACTCGATGTTCGGCTTCCAGCGCTTCGGCGATCTGGCCTGGGCCGCCGGCGACATGCGCTGCCGCGGCTTCCTCCTCGGCGGCACCTCGGGTCGCACGACCTTGAACGGCGAAGGCCTGCAGCACGAGGACGGCCACAGCCACGTGCAATCCGCCCTGATCCCCAACTGCATCTCCTACGATCCGACCTACGGCTACGAGGTGGCGGTGATCATCCAGGACGGGCTGCGGCGCATGGTGGCCGAGCAGCAGGACGTGTACTACTACCTGACCCTGTTGAACGAGAACTACGAGCATCCGGCGCTGCCCGAGGGCGCCACCGAGGGCATACTGAAGGGCATGTACCTGCTGCACAAGGGACCGGCGAGCAACGCGCCCAGGGTGCAGCTCCTCGGTGCGGGATCGATATTGCGCGAGGTGATCGCGGCAGCCGACCTGCTGCGCGAGGACTGGGCCATCGAGAGCGACGTCTGGGCCTGCCCCTCGTTTACCGAACTCGGTCGCGACGGCCAGGCCGCCTTGCGCTGGAACATGCTCAACCCGGAAGCGCCGCCGCGCAGCTCCTGGGTAGAGTCCTGCCTCAAGGACACCCGCGGCCCGGTGATCGCCGCCACCGACTACGTGCGCGCCCACAGCGAGCAGATCCGCGCCTGCGTGCCGCGCCGCTACGTGACCCTGGGCACCGACGGCTACGGCCGCTCCGACACCCGCGAAAAGCTGCGCCACTTCTTCGAGGTCGACCGCCGCTTCGTCACCGTCGCGGCGTTGAAGGCCCTGGCCGACGAGGGGCAGATGCCGCGCCAGGCGGTCTCCGAGGCGATCGCCCGCTACGGCATCGACCCGGCCAAACCCAATCCCCTGACGGTGTAGGAGTCACCCAGACATGGCCCAGACAATAGAAGTCAAAGTGCCTGACATCGGTGACTTCCACGATGTGCCGGTGATCGAGATCATGGTCAAGGTCGGCGACACGATCAAGGCCGAGGATCCGCTGGTCTCGCTCGAGTCGGACAAGGCGACCATGGAGGTTCCCGCGCCGGCGGCGGGCGTGGTCCGCGAGCTCAAGCTCAAGCTCGGCGACAAGGTCTCCGAAGGTCAAGTGGTTCTGCTGCTCGAGGTCGACGCGGCGCCAGCGGCGACCGCAGCGGCGGCAGCCGCACCGGCGCCCGCACCCGCAGCCACCCCGCCCGCAGCGGCGGCCCCGGCACCGGTCGCCGCAGCGCCCGCCGTGCAAACCGCTGCGGCGTTAGCGCCGACGGCGGGCGTCGCCCACGCCAGTCCCGCCATCCGCCTGTTCGCCCGGGAGCTGGGTGTGGCAATCGGCAAGGTGTCGGGCAGCGGGCCCAAGGGACGGATCCTGCGCGAGGACGTGCAGAACTACGTCAAAGCGGCGCTGGCCGGTGGCGGCGCAAGCACCGCGACGGGTGGCGGCGGTGTCGGACTCGAGCTCTTGCCCTGGCCCAAGGTGGACTTCGCCAAGTTCGGTCCGATCGAAGCCCGCCCGCTGTCGCGGATCAAGAAGATTTCCGGCGCCAACCTGCAGCGCAACTGGGTGATGATCCCGCACGTGACGCAGTTCGAGAGCGCCGACGTCACCGAACTCGAAGCCTTCCGCGTCGCCACCAACAAGGAGAACGAGAAGGCGGGGATCAAGCTGACCATGCTCGCCTTCCTGATCAAGGCGGTGGTGTCGGCGCTGAAGCAATTCCCGGAATTCAACGCCTCGATCGACGGCGAGCAGCTGATCCTCAAGCGCTACTGGCACATCGGCTTCGCCGCCGACACGCCCAACGGCCTGGTGGTGCCGGTGATCCGCGACGCCGATAGCAAAGGCCTGGCGGCGATCGCCGCCGAGATGGCGGCGCTGTCGAAAAAGGCGCGCGAAGGCAAGCTCGGGCCGGCCGAAATGCAGGGGGGCTGCTTCTCCATCTCCTCGCTCGGCGGCATCGGCGGCACGGCCTTCACACCGATCATCAACGCGCCCGAGGTGGCCATCCTCGGCGTCTCCAAGGGCGAGGTCAAGCCGGTCTGGAACGGCAAGGAGTTCTTGCCGCGCCTACTCTTGCCGCTGTCGCTGTCCTACGATCACCGGGTCATCGACGGGGCGCAGGCGGCGCGCTTCACCACGCTGCTCAGCCAATTGCTCGCCGACCTGCGCAGGACCTTGCTATGAGCGATACGACCGAAGTGAAGGTGCCGGACATCGGCGATTTCCACGACATCCCGGTGATCGAGGTGCACGTCAAGGCCGACGACACGGTCGGCGCCGAGGACCCGCTGGTGACGCTGGAATCCGACAAGGCGACGTTGGAAGTGCCGGCACCCGCGGCCGGTCGGGTGAAAGAGGTCAAGCTCAAGGTCGGCGACAAGGTGTCGCAGGGAACGGTGGTGCTGTTGCTCGAAGCCGAAGCGGTGGCGGCTGCCGCTGCGCCAGCAGCTGCAACTGCTCCTGCTGCGGCGCCTGCCGCTGCTCCTGCATCCACGGCCGCTGCCGTGCCGGCAAGCGCGGCGGCAAGCGCGAAGGCGGCAGCCGGCAACGCCGACTTCGAGTGCCAGCTGCTGGTGCTGGGGGCCGGACCGGGCGGCTACTCGGCGGCCTTTCGCGCCGCCGACCTCGGTCTGACGACCCTGCTGGTCGAGCGCTACGACACCTTGGGCGGGGTCTGTCTCAACGTCGGCTGCATTCCCTCGAAGGCCCTGCTCCACGTCGCCAGCGTGATGGAGGAGGCGACCCGGCTGTCGTCCGCCGGCATCGCCTTCGCGGCGCCGCAGCTGGATCTCGACAAGCTGCGCGCGCACAAGGCGAAGGTGGTGGGCAAGCTCACCACCGGACTCGCCGCCATGGCCAAGGCGCGCAAGGTCGGCGTGGTCACCGGTGTCGGCCGTTTCGTCGACGACCACCACCTCGCTGTCGATGGTCCCAGCGGACGCAAGACGATCCGGTTCGATCAGGCCATCATCGCCGCCGGCAGCCAGGCGGTGAAGCTGCCCTTCCTGCCCGAAGACGACCGCATCGTCGATTCGACCGGCGCGCTGGAGTTGCGGCGTGTGCCCAAGCACCTGCTGGTGATCGGCGGCGGCATCATCGGTCTGGAGATGGCGACGGTGTACTCGGCGCTGGGGGCGAAGATCAGCGTCGTCGAAATGCTGGACGGCTTGATGCCCGGCGCCGACCGCGACCTGGTCAAGGTGTTCGAGAAGCAGAACGCCCATCGCTTCGACAAGGTGATGTTGAAGACCCGGGTCACCGCCGTCGAGGTCTTGCCCGATGCGCTGCGGGTGTCCTTCGCCGGCGAGCAGGCGCCGGCGACGGCGCAGGACTACGACATGATCCTTGCCGCCGCCGGGCGCAGCCCCAACGGCGGCAAGCTCGACGCCGACAAGGCCGGCGTCACGGTCGATGAGCGCGGCTTCATCGCCGTCGACAGCCAGATGCGCAGCAACGTCGCCCACATCTTCGCCATCGGCGACATCGTCGGCAACCCGATGCTGGCGCACAAGGCGACCCACGAGGGCCACGTCGCGGCCGAAGCCGCGGCTGGCCAGAAATCGCACTTCGACGCCCTGGTGATCCCCTCGGTCGCCTACACCGACCCCGAGATCGCCTGGGTCGGACGCACCGAGGATCAGGCCAAGGCCAAGGGTATCGCCTTCGAGAAAGCGCTCTTCCCCTGGGCGGCGTCGGGTCGGGCGATCGCCAACGGCGCCGACTACGGCTTCACCAAGCTGCTGTTCGATCCCGAGAGCCACCGCATCATCGGCGGCGCCATCGTCGGACCCGGCGCCGGCGACCTGATCAGCGAGGTGGCGTTGGCCATCGAGATGGGCTGCGATGCGGTGGACATCGGCAAGACCATCCATCCCCATCCGACCCTGGGCGAGACCATCGGCCTCGCCGCGGAGGCGCACGAAGGGGTATGCACCGACCTGATGCCACCGCGGCGCAGGTGAGCGCCGGGGAGATGGCGCGAAGCGGCTAGCACGTACCAGGTGTCAGCACATACCAGGTGCCAGCACGTACCAGGCGCTAGCACGTACCACGTGCTATTTCAGGATCAGTTCGCGCACCAGTTCGCCGCCGAGCAGTTCGCGCAACGCTTCGCGATCGATCGCCCCCTTGTTGCGAACGTCCATGCTGCCGACCACCTTGGCGGCAACCGCGTCTCCCTCATCGGTCTTGTCCAGCGCCGCCATGTTGGCGTAGGTGACGGTCAGGATCAGGTCGGGCTCGCGCGGCGATCTCGCCTGCGCCGAGAACACCCGATAGCCGAGGATCAGCCCGGCTTTCTTGCTGGCTTCCATCACCGCCTTGTAGGTCGTATCGAGGTACTTCATGTAGTCGTCAAACTTGCCCGGCTTGACCTTGATGTAGGAGATCTGGGTGACCGACCCTTCGGTGTACGCCTTGGCGTCCTCGGCCGCGGCGTTGAACATCCAGGCGGCAAACACCAGTCCGATGAACAATGCGACTTTGCTTTTCATTTCTTCCCTCCTGAGATTTGATCGGCACGCGCAGACGAGCGTATTTGCTTGCTGCCATAATAGTGTAGTCGTATACTCGGATTCTGTCCGGGCTCAATTCCGGGCGAGGGATAATCTATACTGGCCTCCCGCGTCCAGTTCCTGCCGCCCCGTGATTTCTGAGTGATCCGCGTCATGCCCGATCGAGAACAACAAGCGCAGATAGGCACCGACCTGGCTGCAGAGATTCTGAAGAGCATCCACATTCCGCCCTGCCCGGCGGTGGTGTTGGCGCTGATGGAAGAGGTGCGCAAGGACCACTGCGATTTCGCAAGACTGGTCAAGCTGATCAGCGGTGACGTGGGCTTGGCGGCGTCGATGTTGAAGACCGCCAACTCGCCATTCTTCGGCCTGAGCAAGAAGGTGGGCTCGGTGCAGGTTGCGGTCTCGGTGCTCGGACTGAAGAACCTGATGCAGATCGTAACGGGTTCGGCTTTGCAAAAGGCGTTGGCTGGCGAGAAGCTGACGATGGAAAGGTTTTGGGACCGCTCCAACGCGACCGCGGTGGTGGCCGCCCATTTGGCGCGCAAACTGCACGGCGTTTCACGCGAAGATGCTTATGCCGTCGGACTGTTCCACGACTGCGGTATTCCCATCCTGATGCAGCGCTTTCCCGACTACAAGGAAAAGCTCGCCGCGGCAAATCGCTCGGCCGAACTGGTCATCACCATCGAGGACGAGAGCTACTCCACCAACCACGCCGTGGTCGGCAGCATGTTGGCGCGCAACTGGTTTCTGCCCGAGCACATCGGCCAGGCCATCCTGGTGCACCACGATCGCGACATCTTTGCACCGGCCAGCGATCGTGTCAGCCCCACCGTCTGCGCCCTGGTGGCCACCGCGATGGTGGCCGAGCACATCGCGGTGACGTCGATGGGTGGCAGGGACGACGCCGAGTGGCAGGTCATCGGCGAGGCGGCGCAGGAATACCTCGGCCTGAGCGCCGAGGACATGAACGAGCACACCGAGGAAGCCCTGGCGGAGTTGGAGGAAATTCGCGGCTACCGTGGCTGACATCGCGCCGTTATTGGCGATAATTCCACCCATGGACAAGACGACAGCCCACCCCGCCGGCGACGCCGCAGCGCTGGCGCCCCTCTTGACTCGCTTGCAGGGCACCAAGGCCTTCCCCGCGCTGACAGCATCGGTGCGCGCGATCAACGAGCTCACCAGCGCCGAAGACCAGAACATGGGCAAGCTCTCGTCGGCGATACTCAAGGACTTCGGCCTGACCACCAACATCCTGCGCGTTGCCAACTCACCGACCTATCGTTCATCGAGCGGCGACGGCATCAGCAGCGTGTCGCGCGCGATCAGCGTGCTCGGTCTGGCCACCGTGCGCAACATCGCGCTGACGGTGGTGCTTTTCGAACAGATGGACAACGCCCGCCTGGTCAAGGAAATCAAGGACGCCATCCTGCAAGCCTACCTGGCCGGGGCGATCGCCCGTGAAGCCAGCGCTTCGGTCCTGCCGCGCAGGACCGAAGAGGTGTACACCAGCGCCCTGCTCCACAGCATCGGCAGGGTCGTCGCGATCATCCATTTCCCCGACGAGATGTTGCAGATCCGCGCCCTGGTCGCCGACCAGGGTTTGAGCGACCAGGAAGCCGCGCGCAAGGTCCTGGGGGTCGACTTTTCGCTCCTGGGCCAGGGGGTGACCGAGCAATGGCTGTTTCCCGTCGCCCTGGTCAAGGCCCAGCGCCACCTGCCCAGCGGCGTGATCGAGCGGCCGCAAACCGCCGACGACACGCTTTGGGTCCTCTCCGGCTTCGGCAACGAAGTCTGCGCTGCGCTGTTGCAGGGCCCCGGCACTGAGGTAGGCGACGTCCTGGCGGCGCTCAGCGAACGCTTTGCGGAAACCCTGACGATCTCGAGAACCGATTTGAATCTGCTGGTGCTCAAGGCGTTCGATGAAGTCAAGGTGGTCGCCAGCACCATGGGGGTCAAGCTGGGCGAGAGCGAATTCATCCAGCGGCTGGGCGAGCGGGTCGCTTCCGGCAGCGACGCGCCGGCCGCGGCTGGGGGCGCGGCCGCGGCCGGCCCGCCGGGAACGTCGGCCAGCGCCAACAAGGATGCGGCAAAGATCCTGGCCGCGGGCATCAGCAAACTCAACGCCGCCGTTGCCAGCAAACTCTCGCTCAACGACATCTTCGACATCGTGCAGCACGCTTTGCTCGAAGCCCTGGACTTTCAGCGCATCATCATCTGCACCCGCGACGACAAGGCCGGCATGATGGTGGCAAGGATGAGCCGCGGCAAGGATGCGACCCAGTCGGTACGCCGCCTCAGCTTCCCCCTGTCGGGGCCAGCCGACGTGTTCAGGCTGGCCGTAGACAACGGCGTAGACATCGTGATCAACGACATCGACGAGCCGAAGATCGCCGCCAAGATTCCCGCTTGGTATCGCAACATCGGGGCCAAGACCTTCGCCCTGATGCCCATGATGCAGAAGGGCAAGACCGTCGCGCTGATCTATTACGACAAGCAGCAGGCGAACAGCATCGTCGTCGCCGAGCGCCAGATGAACCTGATCAAGACCCTGCGCGATCAGGCCCTGCTGGCGCTCAAGCGCATCACCACCGGCTGATTCGCGCCCCGGCGGTAAGCGGCGCCGCGCTCACTGCGACGTCAGAATGACGTTTTGCGATGCCGAACCGGATACCGAGGGATCGGATTCGACGAGCGTGCCGCTAATGCTCGAACCGTTGACGGTGCCACTGAATGTGAGATTCGGCGCGATCGTCCAAGCGATGTAGGGCAGCGTTCCGGATATTTGCGTGCTGACATCGAACGGCGACGAACCCGTTCCGCCGCAGGAGGAAACCGCGGTCACAGCAGAATTGCCGACGACGCGCACACTGCCGGTGTAGCTGCCGTTGGCCTGGCTGGTCATGGTTTGGGTGATGGTGCCGGACAGGGTCAGATAGAAGTTGCAAGATCCGTTGCTGAAAGTGCCGTTGCCAAGAAACGCGCCGCTATAGACCGTACCCGAAGACGACGCGGCGTGCCCGAGGCAGCCACAACCGCCGGCGGACAGGGCGTTCGGGTAGACGCTCGAAAAACCGCTGACGCTCAGCGAGCCCGGACAGATGGTGCTCGGATCCCAGGGCCGGCTCACCGACACCGGGGTCGAAACGATCTTCGAACCGCGCAATGTCGCGGAAGTCAGCGCCGAATCTGCGCGCCATTCTTCGACACAGACCTCGTAGCTGCCTTGGGGCAGCACCCAGTTGATCCTGTTGCAGAAGCCGCTGACGCAGGGGTCCGGGCTGACCTCGGCAGGGCCGAAGACGAAGCCGGGCGGTATTTGATTGGGATAGCTGATCGACAAAGCGCGATTGACGCAGACGCTCTTCCACGAATAGGGCGGCGCCTGACTGTTGTCGAGGAGGACGCAGCCGTCAGCGGTCGGTGCCACCGTTAGGCTGCCGACGACGACGCCATAGACGCTGGAAAAGTGATCGGTGATCGCGGTGATGGTGTGTGCAGCCGCGTCGTACTGACCGCCGAGATTGGTGATCGTGCCATTGTCATCGACACGGTACATGGCAAAATTGCTGGCACCTGCCGGGGCCGAAGCGATGGGCAAGGTCACCGAGACACCGGTTTGAAAACGCTGGCCCGCCGGGGCCAGCCGATAGACGCCGGTGACCCGGGTCACACCCGCGGGCAAGGTCGGGCTGCTCGTGGCATCGAGCGTCAACGCCGCGGTGATCGTGCCGGCGCTGGCGGGTACAGTTCCCAAGGGAAACTTGGCGCTCGCGCCCGAACTGGTTTGCAGGGTCAGCGCCCTGTTGTTGGCCACCTGTCCCGAGGCCGTGCCCGTCGCGGGGGCGGTGTAGAAGATCTGCTTGGTGATGGTCCGGCTGCCCGACTGCCCGTTGATCGCGAAATTCATGGTGCCGTTGCTGCCGTCGGCGAAGGCCAGCGACACGCTGCCCACCGGGGTCGCCAGGATGGGGCCAACCCACGGTGCCGTCGGCGAGCTACCTCCCGCCGTCCGGTACAGGGTTCCCGAGCAGCCGTTGCCGGATACCGTGCAATTTGAAGCAACGTACCAGGCCGGATTGCCGCTGGCGTCGTAGGTGAATATGGTCACAAAGATGATGCCGTATTGCTGCGTCAGCGCCACGCCCCAGCCGGACTCGTTGGCGTTCCACCAAAGCGCTGAATAGTCGATCGCCGGCGCCGTCGTGCCGCTGCCGAACAGCTGTCGGGTGATCTGCTTGTTGCCGGCAACGCCATTGATCGTGTAGCTGATCGTGCCGTTGTCCTTGCCGCTGAACGTCAGCGTGCCGGTGCCGACCGTCGTCACGACCCTGCCGCTGCCATCCCACGGGTTGGTGAGCGGCGTGCCGCCGACCACCCGATAGATGTCACCGGTGCAGGCGTTGCCGCTGATCGCGCAGTTCGACATCACATACCAAAGCGCGGTGCCCGCCTGGTCGTAGGTGTACCAAGCCGCGAAGATGATCGGCCCCTGCTGGGTCAGGGTGATACCCCAGCCCGATTCGTTGGGGTTCCACCACAAGCCGGTCAGCGCAGCGGCGGTGGTATCTATCGCAAAAGGAGCCAGCGCGGCGAGCGACAGCGTATAGGTGCCGGCACCGCTGGTCGTCGCAGAGTAAGCCAGGATGTAGTAGGTTCCGCTCTGGTTGGTGGTGGGCAGGGTGAAGTAGGAACTTCCCGCCGGAATGCGCGCGTTGGTGCCGCCACCGCCGTTCTGGTCGGCGGCGATCTGATGGGCGAGGCCGTCGGTCTCGGCGTCGTAGAGATAGAGGAAGGTATCGAACTGCGAGGAATTCATGCTGATGGCGATCTGCTGTCCCGGCGTCGCAGTGAACGCGTACTCCTCGAAGCCAAAGCCATTGGAGCGGCAGGTCGATGCGCTGCCCATCGTGCCGGTCAGGGTTTGGCCGGATGAAATCGACCTTTGGCTAGCGCAAAATATACCGGAAGCCAAGGCGGACTGCCCCGTGGCGACCAGAATCAAGGTGAGGGCGAGGATCCGGACTCGCCCAACAAAGGATTCGCTCATGCTCAGCCTCCTTGGCGCCAGAGCTGGCGTCTGTAGATCGCCACTGGGATCACGCTGTCAACGCAAGCCGGAATGCGCAGCGATTCTACGCCATCGCTGGGTGGTCGTCACCAGGGCGGCGACTGCGCCTACATTTGCCGGAAGCGGTGGGCGAAGGTGCGGCTGACCATGAAGCTGCGTTCGAGCCCGCGCAAGCGCAAGTGCAGATGCCCGGCGTCGTCGCGCACCACACGTTCGATCGCATCTACCCGGACGATGGTGCTGCGGTGGATCTGCCAGAACTGATCGTCGGGAAGCTCATCCACCAATTCACGTATCGGTTTGCGAATCAGGGCCTCGCCCTTGTCGGTCAACACTTCGGTGTATTTGTCGTCGGCGTTGAAGCAGAGCACCTCGGCGACCGGGACCAACTGGGTGGACGCTCCGCGCGAGACGTTGATCCATTTCATCTTCCGGTCGTGCGGCAGCAGCTGTCGGCGCAGCTCGAGCAGCAGTTCCGCGGAGACACCCGGGTGGGGCGAGGTTTGTCCCGAGCGGCTGGCCATGCGCGTCTTGAGCCTGGCGATGGTGTCACCCAGGCGCCGGGTGGTCGCCGGCTTCAGCACGTAGTCGAGGGCGTGTTGCTCGAAGGCGGTCACCGCGAATTCGCTGTAGGCGGTCACAAAGACCACCTGGCTGCGATCCTTGAGGATCGCGGCGATATCGATGCCGCTGATGTCGGGCAGATTGATATCCAGAAACGCGATATCGGGAACGGCCTCGGCGATGGCGCGCATCGCGGCGGCGCCGCTGCTCGCT
>JAHFRE010000329.1 GCA_023258955.1 Sterolibacterium sp. | reverse complement strand
CTGACCCTGGCGATCCTCGACGGCATGTCGGTGTCCTCGGGCCAGGAGACCTACATCATTCCGCTCGGTTACGTGATCGAGTCGCTGCAGCCGACGCGCGACATGATCAAGAGCGTCTCCGGCGCCGAGCGCCTGCTCCACGTGCGCGGCGAATATCTGCCCCTGGTCGCGCTCTACGAGGTGTTCAACATCCCCGGTGCGACGCGTCAGCTCGACGCCGGCATCGTCGTCGTGATCGAGTCCGACGGGGTCAAGGCGGCGCTGTTCGTCGATGCCCTGGTCGGCCAGCACCAGGTGGTGATCAAGAGCCTGGAAGCGAACTACCGCAGGGTGCCGGGCGTCTCCGGCGCCACCATCATGGGCGATGGCCACGTGGCGCTGATACTCGACGTCGCTGCCCTGGTGGGCATGGCCAAGAGCGCCTTGCCGGCGGCCGCCTGATTCTCGCGAAGGAACCGATATGCTGCAAAATCAAGCCAGCGCAACAACCCGCGGCAAGGCAGAACCAGCCAGCGGTCACAGCCAGGAGTTCCTGACCTTCACCCTGGGCCCCGAAGAGTACGCCATCGACATCCTCAAGGTGCAGGAGATACGTGGCTACGACGCGGTGACCACCATCGCCAACGTGCCCGCCTTCATCAAGGGGGTGATCAACCTGCGCGGCACCATCGTGCCGATCGTCGATCTGCGCATCAAGTTCAACGTCGGGGTCGCGGAGTACACCCCCTTCACCGTGGTCATCATCCTCAACATGGGCGCGCGCGTGGTCGGCATCGTCGTCGACAGCGTCTCCGACGTGACCATGCTGCGCGACGACCAGATCGCCCCGACCCCGGAGTTCGCGGCGACGGTGGATACCAAGTATATCGTCGGCCTGGGCACGCTCGACGAGCGCATGCTGATCGTCATCGACATAGAGAAGCTGATGCTGTCCTCGGAAATGGCGCTGGTCGATGCCGCACCCGGCGTCTGAGCGAGGGCCACGGCGATGCGCACCAACATGCCAGTGACGAACGTCGAGGTCCAGTTGCAGGACTCGTCGATGATCGTTTCCAAGACCGACCTCAAGGGCCAGATCACCTTCGTCAACCGGGACTTTCTCGAAATATCCGGATTCACGGAGCAGGAACTGATGGGTGCGCCGCACAACATCGTGCGCCATCCGGACATGCCGGCCGAGGCCTTCGCCGACCTGTGGCAGACCCTGAAGGCCGGCCGGCCGTGGACCGGCCTGGTCAAGAATCGCTGCAAGAACGGCGACTACTACTGGGTTTCGGCCAACGTCGCCCCCATTTTGGAGGGCGGACAGATCAGCGGCTATCTGTCGGTGCGGCGGCGGGCAGCGCAGCGACAGATCGACGAGGCCGAAGCGGTGTATCGGCAGTTCCGGGAAAAACGCGCCGGCAAGCTGCGGATACGCTACGGCAGCGTGGTCAAGGGCGCCGAGAGCCGCCTCGCCAACCTGTCGCTGGCCACCCGGCTGTGGTCCATGCTCGGCTTTCTTGGCCTGGTCATGGTGGGCCTGTCGGGTTACGGCCTGTATTCTCTGGCGACGACCAACCAGGCGGTCTTTGACCTGTACTCGCGCCGGCTCGAACCGGTGCGCAACATCGGGCGGATCGGCAAGCTGATGGCGGACAATCGCGCCCAGGTCATGCTCGGTCTGCAGCACGATCCGTCGGGCGCCAACGCCAAGTTGCACGATCACCCGGTGAGTCTGCATACCGACGCGATAGAAAAGAACATCGCCGAGATCACCGAATTGTGGAAGGTCTATTACGCTGACATTCGCAGCGACGGGCATCGCCAGATGGCCGACGCCTACGCGGCAGCGCGCAAGAAGTTCGTCAGCGAGGGTCTGCTGCCAGCGCGCCAGGCGCTCAACGAGGGCCGCTTTGCCGACGCCAATCTGCTGCTGTTGCAGAAGATCAATCCAAACTACAACGAGGCCGCGCCCAAGGCCGACCAGCTGTTCGCCTACCTGTCCGAGAGCGCGATGAAGGAGCATGCGGCCTCGCAGACGCGCTACGAGCACACCCGTCTGACGATGCTCGCCACCCTCGCTTTGGCGCTGGTGGTCTGCGGCCTGGCGGCGCTGCGTCTGCTGCGCTCGATCAAGCGGGCGCTCGACGAGTCGTCCAAGACGCTCAACAACGTCGCCCAGGGCAATTACAGCAACCTGATCGACGTCTCCAAGAACGACGAGTTGGGCCGCATGCTGCAGGGCCTGCAGGCGATGCAGACCCGGCTCGGCTTCGAGGTGGCGGAGGCCAAACGGCGCGCCGACGAAACGCTGCGCATCAAGATTGCGCTCGACAACGTCAGCACCGGGGTGATGATCGCCGACGTCGGGCGGACCATCATCTACGCCAACAAATCGGTGCAGACCATCCTCAAAGCCGCCGAGGCCGATATCAGGAAGCAGTTGCCGAATTTCAACGCCGAGAAGATGGTGGGCGTGAACATCGACAGCTTCCACAAGAATCCGGCGCACCAGGCGCAGCTTTTGAACAGCTTCACCAGCACCTACACGGCGAACCTGGAGATCGGTGGGCGCTACATGCGGGTGACGGCCAGCCCGGTGATCAACGAGCAGAATACGCGGCTGGGGGCGGTGGCCGAGTGGCTGGATCGCACCGGCGAGGTCACCGTGGAACAGGAGGTGGCGCGGATCGTCGATGGTGCCAAGAACGGCGACTTCGAGCAGCGCCTGAAGATGGAGGGCAAGGAGGGCTTCTTCAAGCAGCTGGCGGAGGGCCTGAACCAGCTCGCCGAGGTCACCTCGAGCGGTCTGCAGGACGTGGCGCGGGTGCTCACGGGGGTGGCGCAGGGCGATCTGACGCAGAAGATCGAAGCCGACTATTCGGGCATCTTCGGCCAGCTGAAGGACGACACCAACGCCACGGTGGAGAGGTTGCAAGAGGTGATGCAGCAGATCAAGGAGGCCTCCGACGCGATCAACACGGCATCGCAGGAGATCGCCGCCGGCAACCAGGACCTGTCGTCGCGAACGGAAGAGCAGGCGAGCAGCCTGGAAGAGACCTCCTCCTCGATGGAGGAGCTGAACACGACGGTCAAGCAGAACGCCGACAACGCCAGGCAGGCCAACGATCTGGCGAAGACCTCGAACGCGGTGGCTTCGCGCGGCGGGGAGATGGTGAAGCGGGTGGTGTCGACGATGAGCGACATCCAGACGAGCTCGAAGAAGATCGCCGACATCATCGGGGTGATCGACTCGATCGCCTTCCAGACCAACATCCTGGCGTTGAACGCGGCGGTGGAGGCGGCGCGGGCGGGTGAGCAGGGTCGGGGCTTCGCGGTGGTGGCGACAGAGGTGAGAAATCTGGCGCAAAGGAGTGCCACGGCGGCGAAGGAGATCAAGACGCTGATCGCCGAATCGGTGGACAAGGTGGAGGGCGGGGCGAAGCTGGTGCGGGAGGCGGGGGACACCATGGACGAGGTGGTGACGAGCTTCCAGCAGGTGGCCAACCTGGTGACCGACATCGCCAACGCCAGCCGCGAGCAGAGCTCGGGCATCGAGCAGGTGACGCAGGCGGTGGGGCAGATGGACGAGGTGACGCAGCAGAACGCGGCGCTGGTGGAAGAGGCGGCCGCTGCCGCCGAATCGCTCGAGGAGCAGGCGCGCGGCCTGGTCAAGGCGGTGGGTATGTTCA
>JAHFRE010000328.1 GCA_023258955.1 Sterolibacterium sp. | reverse complement strand
GCCATCCACGCGCCCGGCCAGCGCCGCCTTGGCCAGGCCGGGACCGATGGAGGCGGCCACCTCGGCCACCGTCACCGGCTTGTCGAAGGCCCGTGACGATCCATCGGGTAGGGTAATTTGGGGCATGTCTGGGGTCGCAATCGGCGCGCTGCAAAAGGGCGAAATTATGCCACAACCGGGCGCTGCCTGCGCTCGTTCCGCTGGCGCGAGAGCGCCTGCAGCGCGTGCTTAGACGAGGCAAGTCCGTTAGAATCTCCCCTCTAACCGCACCGTTCAAGGAATGATCATGGCTGGACAGACGCTCTACGACAAGCTCTGGCGTTCGCACGTCGTCAGGGAGGACGCCGACGGCACCACCCTGCTCTACATCGACCGCCACCTGATCCACGAGGTGACCACACCCCAGGCCTTCGAGGGCCTGCGTCTGAGCGGCCGCCGCGCCTGGCGCGCCAACTCCGTCGTCGCCACCGCCGACCACAACACCCCGACCTCGGATTGGGACCAGGGCATCAAGGAAGAGGTGGCGCGGCTGCAGGTCGAGCAACTGGACGCCAACATCAAGGAATTCGGCGCCCTGGTCTATTTCCCCTTCCGCCACGCCAACCAGGGCATCATCCACGTCATCGGACCGGAGAACGGCACCACCCTGCCGGGCATGACCGTGGTCTGCGGCGACAGCCACACCTCGACCCACGGGGCCTTCGGCGCACTGGCCCACGGCATCGGCACCTCCGAGGTCGAGCACGTGCTGGCGACGCAGACCCTGGTGGCGAAGAAGTCCAAAGCCATGTTGATCAAGGTCGACGGGCCACTGGGCAAAGGCGTCACCGCCAAGGACGTGGCGCTGGCCATCATCGGCAAGATAGGCACGGCCGGCGGCACAGGCTGCGCCGTCGAGTTCGCCGGCAGCGCCATCGAGAGCCTGTCGATGGAAGGCCGCATGACCTTGTGCAATATGGCGATCGAAGCGGGTGCCCGCGCCGGCATCGTCGCCCCCGACGACAAGACCGCCGCCTACCTGAAGGGCCTCACCCACGCGCCCAAGGGGGCGGATTGGGACAAGGCGGTGGCCTACTGGAAGACTTTGAAATCGGACGCCGACGCGCGCTTCGACTCCGTGGTCGAGATCAAAGCGGCGGAAATCGAGCCGCAGGTGACCTGGGGCACCTCGCCCGAGCAGGTGCTGGCGGTCGGCGGCCGCGTGCCCGACCCGAGCCAGGAAGCCGACCCGCAAAAGCGCGCGAGCATCACCAGGTCGCTGGCCTACATGGGCCTCACCGCCGGCACCCCGCTGGTCGACATCAAGCTGGACAAGGTGTTCATCGGCTCCTGCACCAATTCGCGGATCGAGGACCTGCGCGCGGCGGCGGTCGTGGCCCGCGGCCAGAAGAAGGCGTCCAGCATCAAGCGGGTGCTGGTCGTGCCCGGTTCCGGCCAGGTCAAGCGCCAGGCGGAAGCCGAGGGTCTGGACAAGGTCTTCCTCGATGCCGGCTTCGAATGGCGCGAGCCGGGCTGCTCGATGTGCCTGGCCATGAACGCCGACCGGCTGGAACCGGGCGAGCGCTGCGCCTCGACCTCCAACCGCAACTTCGAGGGGCGCCAGGGCCCCGGCGGCCGCACCCACCTGGTGAGTCCGGCGATGGCTGCCGCCGCCGCCATTGCCGGTCATTTCGTCGACATCCGCAGCTTTGGGGAAAGATCATGAAGGCCTTCAAACGCATCAAGGGACTGGTGTTCCCGCTCGACCGCGCCAACGTCGACACCGACGCCATCATCCCCAAGCAGTTCCTGAAGTCGATCAAGCGCTCGGGCTTCGGCCCCTACCTGTTCGACGAGTTGCGCTACAAGGACCACGGCGAGCCGGGCATGGACTGCACGAACCGGCCGCTGAACATGGACTTCCCGCTCAACTGGCCGCGCTTCCAGGGCGCCCAGGTGCTGCTCGCGCGCGACAACTTCGGCTGCGGCTCGAGCCGCGAGCACGCGCCCTGGGCGATCGAGAACTACGGCTTCGGCGTCGTCATCGCGCCCTCCTTCGCCGACATCTTCTTCAACAACTGCTTCCAGAACGGCCTGCTGCCCGTGGTGCTGCCGGCGCCGACGGTGGACCGGCTGTTCAAAGAGTGCCTGGCGACAGAAGGCTATACGCTGGAGGTCGACCTCGAGCGGCAGACGGTGACCACGCCGTCGGGGGAGGCGATCCCCTTCGAGGTGAATCCGCACCGCAAGCACTGCCTGATGATGGGCCTGGACGACATCGCGCTGACCCTGCAGCACGCCGACGAGATCCGCGCCTTCGAAACGAAACACAAATCGGCGCAGCCCTGGCTGTTCGCGTAGACAAGACGGAGAGAAAATGAAGATCGCAGTCCTGCCGGGTGACGGCATCGGTGTCGAAATCGTCAAGCAAGCCTTGCGCGTGCTCGAAGTGTTGCGCAGCGACGGGCTCAAGCTGGAGCTCGAACAGGCGCCGCTGGGCGGCGCCGCCTACGATCAGTACGGCGCGCCCTACCCGGAGTTCACCCAGAAGATCTGCCGCGCCGCCGACGCAGTGCTGCTCGGCGCCGTCGGCGGTCCGCAGTACGACACGCTCGACTTTCAGCTGCGCCCCGAGCGCGGTCTCTTGGGCATACGCAAGGACCTGGGGCTGTTCGCCAACCTGCGCCCGGCCGTGCTCTTCCCCGAACTCGCCAACGCCTCGACCCTGAAGCCGGAGGTGGTGGCCGGCCTCGACATCATGATCGTGCGCGAACTCACCGGCGACATCTACTTCGGCCAGCCGCGCGGCACCCGCACCAACGACCAGGGGGTGCGCGAAGCCTTCAACACCATGATCTATTCGGAGCCGGAAATACGCCGCATCGCCCACGTCGGCTTCGGTCTGGCGATGAAGCGCGGACGCAAGCTCTGTTCGGTGGACAAGGCCAACGTGCTCGAATGCACCGGCTTCTGGAAGGAGATCGTGATCGACGTCGCCAAGGAGTACCCGCAGGTGGCGCTGTCCCACATGTACGTCGACAACGCCGCGATGCAGCTGGTGCGCAACCCCAAGCAGTTCGACGTGATCGTCACCGGCAACCTGTTCGGCGACATCCTCTCCGACGAGGCATCGATGCTCACCGGCTCGATCGGCATGCTCGCCTCGGCCTCGCTCGACGCGAACAACAAGGGACTCTACGAACCGGCCCACGGCTCCGCGCCCGACATCGCCGGCAAGAACCTGGCCAATCCGCTGGCCACCATCCTCTCGGTGGCGATGATGCTGCGCTACACCTTCAACAACGAAGCCGCTGGCTCGCGCATCGAGGCGGCGGTGAAGAAGGTGCTCGGCGCCGGCTGCCGCACCGCCGACATCTTCGAGCCAGGCATGCAGAAGCTCTCCTGCAGCGAGATGGGCGACGCGGTGGTCAAAGCGATGTAGCTTTGCGCTCCTGGTCGCGCAGCAGCTTGTACTCGACGGCGTCGACCAGGGCCAGGTAAGAGGCGTCGATGACGTCGGTGGACACGCCGATGGTGGTCCAGTTCTCGCGGTGGTCGGTGGACTCGATCAGCACCCGCACCTTGGCCGCCGAGGCCTGGTCGGAGTCGAGCACCCGCACCTTGTAGTCGATCAGCTTGATCTCCTTGATCGCCGGGTAGAAGCGCTCCAGCGCCTTGCGCATGGCCATGTCGAGGGCGTTGACCG
>JAHFRE010000125.1 GCA_023258955.1 Sterolibacterium sp. | reverse complement strand
CGGTGTTCGACTTGCCGCCGATGCGGTTCATGGCGATGGCCAGGGTGCTGTGCGCCTCGGTCGAGATCGAACCCAGGGACATGGCGCCGGTGGCGAAACGCTTGACGATCTCCTTGGCCGGTTCGACCTCATCGAGCGGCACCGGCGGCCCGGCAGGGCGGATCGCGAACAGGCCGCGCAGGGTCATCAGGCGCCGGCTCTGGTCATTGACCAGGGCCGCGTACTCCTTGTAGGTCTCGGTGTTGCCGCTGCGCGTGGCGTGCTGCAGCTTGGCGATGGTCGCCGGGGTCCACATGTGCTCCTCGCCGCGCACCCGGTAGGCGTATTCGCCGCCGGCGTCGAGCATCTCGGCCAGCACCGGATCGGCGCTGAAGGCCTGGCGATGCATGGCCAGCGCTTCCTCCGCCACCTCGAACACGCCGATGCCTTCGATGTTGCTGGAAGTCCCGGTGAAGTACTTGTCCACGAAGTCGCTGCGCAGGCCGACCGCCTCGAAGATCTGCGCACCGGTGTAGGACATGTAGGTGGAGATGCCCATCTTCGACATCACCTTGCACAGGCCCTTGCCGACGGCCTTGGTGAAGTTCTGCAGGTACTTGGTCCTTTTTGCCGCATCGCCGTGCGCCATCTCGGCGACGCTGGCCAGGGCCAGGTAGGGATGGACGGCCTCGGCGCCGTAGCCGCCGAGCAGGGCGAAGTGGTGCACCTCGCGCGCCGAACCGGTCTCGACCACCAGGCCAGCGCTGGTGCGTAGCCCCTGCTGCACCAGGTGCTGGTGCACCGCCGAGGTGGCGAGCAGGGCCGGAATCGGCATGTGGCCGGCGTCCATGCTGCGGTCGGAGACGATCAGGATGTTGTGGCCGGAGCGCACCGCGTCTTCGGCTTCGGCGACCAGGGAGGCGAGACGCGCCTCGACCGCCGCGGCGCCCCATTCCGCCGGATAGCAAATGTCCAATTCGTAGGAACGCAGCTTGCCGCCGGTGAAGCGCTCGATCTCGCGGATGGTCGCCATGTCGCCGGCGGAGAGCACCGGTTGGCTGACCTCGAGGCGGATCGGCGGGTTGATGTCGGCCACACCGAGCAGGTTCGGCTTGGGCCCGATGAACGAGGTCAGCGAGGTGACGATCTCCTCGCGGATCGGATCGATCGGCGGATTGGTCACCTGGGCGAACAGCTGCTTGAAGTAGCTGTAAAAGGGCTTGGCCCGGTCGGACAGCACCGGCAGCGCGCTGTCGTTGCCCATCGAGCCCAGGGCCTCCTCGCCGGCCTGGGCCATCGGCTCGAGCACGAACTTGAGGTCCTCCTGCGTATAGCCGAAGGCCTGCTGGCGATCGAGCAGCGGCAGCGCCGAGGTTTGCTCCGGCGGTGCAACGATGGCGATGGCGTCGAGCTTGATGCGGATCTTGTCGATCCACTCGCGGTAGGGCTTGGCGTTCGCCAGCGCGTCCTTGAGTTCCTTGTCCTCGATGATCTTGCCCAGCACCAGGTCGATCAGGAACATCTTGCCCGGCTGCAAGCGCCACTTCTTGACGATGCTCGATTCGGGGATGGGCAGCACGCCGGCCTCCGACGCCATGATCACCAGGTCGTCGTCGGTGACCAGATAGCGCGCCGGACGCAGGCCGTTGCGGTCGAGGGTGGCGCCGATCTGGCGGCCGTCGGTGAAGGCCACCGCCGCCGGCCCGTCCCAGGGTTCCATCATCGCCGCGTGGTACTCGTAGAAGGCGCGCCGGTTCTCGTCCATCAGCGCGTGCTTCTCCCAGGCTTCGGGAATCATCAGCATCATCGCCTGGGCCAGCGAATAGCCGCCCATCACCAAGAGTTCCAGGGCGTTATCGAAGGAAGCGGAGTCCGACTGGCCGTCGTAGATCAGTGGCCAGATCTTGTGGATGTCATCGCCCAGCACCGGCGAGCAGATGCCCTTCTCGCGCGCCCGAATCCAGTTGACGTTGCCGCGCAGGGCGTTGATCTCGCCGTTGTGGGCGATGAAGCGGAAAGGGTGGGCCAGATCCCAGGTGGGGAAGGTGTTGGTCGAAAAGCGCTGGTGCACCATGGCCAGGGCCGAGACGGTTCGGACATCCTGCAGATCGATGAAGTAGGTGCCCACATCGCCGGCCAGCAGCAGCCCCTTGTAGACGATGGTGCGCGCCGAGCAGGAGGCGACGTAGAATTCCTTGCCGTGCTTGAGATGCAGGCGCTGGATGGCGTGCCCCGAACTCTTGCGGATGATGTAGAGCTTGCGCTCGAGGGCGTCGGTGACCAGGACGTCGGGACCGCGACCGATGAACACCTGGCGGATTACTGGCTCGCAGGCCTTGACCGAATCGCCGAGGACGGTGTTGTCCACCGGCACGTCGCGCCAGCCGATCAGGGTCTGACCCTCGGCGCGCACGGCGCGCTCGATCTCCTCCTGGCAGGCCATGCGCGAGGCGCTCTCGCGCGGCAGAAAGACCATGCCGACGCCGTACTCGCCGGCCGGCGGCAGGTTCACGCCGCGCCCCGCCATCTCCTCGCGCAGCAGCGCGTCGGGAATCTGGATCAGGATGCCAGCGCCGTCGCTCGACTTGACGTCGGCGCCGACCGCGCCGCGGTGGTTCAGATTCTTGAGAATCTGCAAGCCCTGCTCGATGATGGCGTGGCTCTTCTGATTCTTGATGTGCGCGACGAAGCCGACGCCACAGGCGTCGTGCTCGTGGGCGGGATCGTACAGACCTTGGCGCTCGGGCAAGCGCCCGGCGGGGTGCTCAGGCAGGACCCGGGTTGATGTGACCATATGGTCGTTCCTCGACTGGCGGCCGAAATCGGCCGGTAAAAAAGCCGGGCGCCCCGACTGCAAAGGAGGTAGCGCTCCGGCTTCGACAACCGGCTGCAAATATACCGGCAAACGCCTCCAAATTCAAGCCGGGGTCCAAGCGGGGCTACGCCCTGGCTGTCTCTGGCCGGCCATCGCCGGTCGCGCTTTGCCCCGGGGGCCGGCCTCAGATTTCGCCGACGGCGAACAGGCGCCGGTGCTCGCGCATGGCGTAGCGGTCGGTCATGCCGGCGATGTAGTCGGCGACGGCGCGCGCCGCCCCATCCAGCGCCGCCCGCTGCTGGTACTGCGGCGGCAGCAGGCGGGGATCACCGATCAGGGCGTCGAACAGGTCGGTGATGATGCGCGCCGCCTTGTTGGTCATGCGCAGCACCTGGTAGTGACGGTAGAGGTTTTCGTGCAGGAAGGCCTTCAAGCGTCGCTGTTCGGCCCGTGTTTCGCTGGAAAATGCCACCAGCCGCGGGCCGGCGTGCACCTCCGCCAGCGACACGGGCCGGACCTCGGTGATGTTGGCGCGGGTGGTGCCGATCAGGTCGAGCACCAGGGCGCCGATCATCCGCCGCACCGTCTCGTGGATCAGCCGGCGGCCGCCCAACTCGCGGTGCAGGGCGGCGACCTCGGCGCGGCGGCGGGCGAACGGTTCGATGGCGTCCAATTGCTCCAGGGTCAACAGGCCCGAGCGCAGGCCGTCGTCCACGTCGTGGTGGTTGTAGGCGATCTCGTCGGCCAGGTCGCAGATCTGCGCCTCCAGCGAAGGCCGCCGGTCCTCGATGAAGCGGCGGCCGAGCTCGCCCAGGGAAGCCGCGTGCTCGCGCTTGCAGTGCTTGAGTATGCCCTCGCGCGTCTCGTAACAGAGGTTCAGCCCGTCGAAGGCAGCGTAGCGTTCCTCGAGCAGATCGACGGTGCGCAGGCTCTGCAGATTGTGCTCGAAGCCGCCGCTGGTGGGCGCGTGGCGCAGCATGCAGGCATTCAGCGCGTCCTGGCCGGCGTGGCCGAAGGGAGTGTGGCCGAGGTCGTGCGCCAGGGCGATGGTCTCCACCAGATCCTCGTTCAGCGCCAGCGCCCGCGCGATGCTGCGGGCGATCTGCGCCACCTCGATGCTGTGGGTGAGCCGGGTGCGGAACAGATCGCCTTCGTGATTGACGAACACCTGGGTTTTGTACTCGAGGCGGCGGAAAGCCGTCGAGTGCACGATGCGGTCGCGGTCGCGCTGGAACTCGCCGCGCTCTTGCGGCGGCGCCTCGGCGTGTACCCGGCCGCGGGAGTTGTGCGCGCTGACAGCGTAGGCGACCAGTTCAGTCATCGCGCTCGCAGCAGTCGTTGATGGCGGCGGCGATGTCGGCCTCGGCGACGCCGGCGGTCATCACCGCCCGGCCCAGGCCGGTGAGCAGGATCAAGCGCAGGCGGCCGGCGGCGACCTTCTTGTCGTGGCGCATCAGTTCCAGGTAGCGCTCGGCGCCCAGCCTGGGCCCGGACACCGGCAGACCGGCGCGAGCGATCAGGCGGCGCACGCGTTCGGCGTCGGCCTCGGCCAGCCAGCCCAGGCGATGCGACAGTTCCGTTGCGATCGCCGTACCCGCCGCCACCGCCTCGCCGTGCAGCCAGACGCCGTAACCGAGGCCGGTCTCGATCGCGTGGCCGAAGCTGTGGCCGAGGTTGAGCAGGGCACGGCCGCCTTCGCGGTCCTCCTCCCGCTCGTCGGCAGCCACCACCTCCGCCTTGTTGCGGCAGCAGCGCTCGACCGCGTAGGCCAGGGCGTCGGGCTCGCGCGCCAGTAACCGGTCGATGTTGGCCTCGAGCCATTCGAACAGCGGCTGGTCGCGGATCAAGGCGGTCTTGATCACCTCCGCCAGGCCCGCCGCCAGTTCGCGACGCGGCAAGGTCTCGAGGGTGGCGGTATCGATGACCACCGCGCGCGGTTGCCAGAAGGCGCCGACCATGTTCTTGCCGCGCGGGTGGTTGATGCCGGTCTTGCCACCGACCGAGGAATCGACCTGCGCCAGCAGCGTCGTCGGCACCTGGATGAAGGGCATGCCGCGCTGGTAGGTTGCCGCCGCGAATCCGGCGAGGTCGCCGACGACGCCACCGCCGAGGGCGATCAGCGTCGTCGCGCGCTCGCAACTGGTTGCCAGCAACGCGTCGTGGATGCTGTTCAGCGTCTGCCAATCCTTGAAGCGTTCGCCGTCGGGCAGGATGATCCTCTCGATCGCGACGCCGGCGGCGACCAGCGGTGCCGCCAGGCGCTCGAGGTAGAGCGGGGCGACCGTCTCATTGCTGACCATGGCGACGCGCGGCGTGGCCAGGTGGGGCAGGATCAGCTCGCCACGATCGAGCAGGGAGGCGCCGATGTGGATCGGATAGCTGCGCTCGGCCAGCGCAACTTGCAACGTCTTCAAGCGGCTCTCCTCTTTTCCAGTTCGTGCTCCAGGGTCTTGGCCAGATGTTGCGAGCTGCCGGCCCCACCTTCGATGACCAGATCGGCGATCTCGCGATAGAGCCGATCGCGTTGTTGGTGCAGTTCGAGCAAGCGGCCCAGCGGATCGGCGACGCGCAACAGCGGCCGCTTCTTGTCCTGGCGCAGCCGCTCCCAGAGCAAGGTCGGCTCCACCGCGAGATAGACGACCAGGCCGTTTGCCGCAAGGTTGGCACGATTCTCGGCGACGAGTACGGCGCCGCCGCCGGTGGCCAGCACCAGACCACGCTCGCGGGTCAGGTCGGCCAGGACCTGCGTTTCCCGCTTGCGGAAGCCTTCCTCGCCCTCGATTTCGAAGATCAGCGGAATATGCACACCGGTGCGCGCCTCGATCTCGTGGTCGCAGTCGACAAAGCGCATTTTCAGCCGCTGCGCCAACTGGCGACCGATGGTGGTCTTGCCGGCGCCCATCATGCCGACGAGGAAGATGTTGTCTGCGCTGCGCATCGGCCCATTGTAGCAATTGCGGCCACGGACCCAAAAGAACCGGCCGTAGCCGGTGTCTCGAACAACGCTCGCAAGAAGGCGGAGCGACACCCCGCGTCTGGTTCACCCGCGGGGGCCGGCTGTGGCCGGCCCCCGGGGTATTCAGAACCTAGGGCGTAAAGACGATGGGATAGGTCGTGGTCAGGCCCTTGGGCGTGGTGATGTTGAGGTCGAACGAAACCGCGCCTCTGGTCAAGGGACAGAAGGCGTCGGCGAGCTTGATCGTGACCGAGATCGTCGTGCCCCCCGGTGCCGTGCTGTCGGTGACCGGGGTGCCGCCCGGCGTCGCCGAAGTGATGGCGGTAGATAGGTTGCTTGCGCTGACCGTGGTTCCCGCCGGCATCGGGTTGCGATTGAGGTCGAAGAGGTAGAAGCCGACCGTGTATTGGCAGGCACCACCGAGCGGAAAGGTCGTCACCAGCGGTGTCGCCAGCGGGTCGCCGGGCGGACGCGGCAGGGCGTTGTTGATGAACGCGGTCGAGCCGGACATGATGATCAGATTCTGCTGCCGCACGTGCGCCTGTCCCCAGCGCCCGTCGCAGCTGCCGTCCTTGCTCGGGGCATAGGGCGAGGTGGCAAAGCCGGTCGAGTTCTGGATCCCGGTGACGCAGGTGGAACCGCCAGCGCCAAAGGGGATGAACTGCTCGCCCGGATCCCATCTGCCGTTCTCGTTGCTGTCGAGGTAGGCGTCGCCGAGGTCGTTGAACGGCTCGCCCGCATCGTAGATGTTGTTGCCGTTGCTATCGATGAAGCTCTCCTCGCCCAGAGCGTAGGCCAGGATGGTGGCGCGCCCGCTGTTGACCGCGGCGTTGGGCGACGGGACGCCGGCGCGGTCCACGACCACAGGTTCGTTCTTCGGCCGCGGATTGGCGCTGGTGAACACCACGTTGCACTGCCCGTTGCTGGTCACGCAACCGGGCTGTATCTGTCCACCCTCGGCGATGAAGTTGACCGCCGTACCTTCGGGCACCGGATTGCCCATCCGGTCCGAGGCGAAGGCGGTGACGGTGGTGGTGATGCCATCGTAATTCCAGCCTTCGATGTTGTGGGTGGACACGGCCAGGGAGAAGCGGTCCTGGGCTGGTCGGCCGGTGGAAATGCGCAGCACCGTGGACTGCGAGTTGAAGCTGCCGGTGGTCGCATTCACCCAGACGGCGGTGGGGTTGGTGCCCGCCTGCACCGCGACCTGCACCACACCGTTGGTGTCGGTTTGCTTGGTGACCGCCGTCGTCGAATTGTCGAGCAGGATGCCACCGGTGCGCGTGGTCAGGTCCAGGGTGACGTTGGTATTGGCGACGGGCAGGTTGTTGTTGTCGAGCACCTTGAAGACGACGATCGAACTCTCCGACAGGCCGGCGCCGCCGGTGCCCTTGAGGACGATGGTGGTCGGGGTCGCCGAGACGAACTGGATGCTGGCCGTGCCCGGCGCCGCGACCACCAGGCTGGCCGAGGCCGTCTTGGTGGTGCCGGCGATGCCGGCGGTGATGGTGTCGGTCTGGCCACAACCGTTGTCTTTGTAGGTGGCCGTCGCCACGCCGTTGATGGTCTGCACGCTGGCCGGCAGCGAGGCCTTGCCGGTTGCGGTGCACAGGGACGAGAAGTTGACCACCACCGAGGTGGTCGACGGCACGCCGGTGACGTTCACCGTGACGCTG
This sequence comes from Sterolibacterium sp., assembly GCA_023258955.1. Classification (GTDB taxonomy): domain Bacteria; phylum Pseudomonadota; class Gammaproteobacteria; order Burkholderiales; family Rhodocyclaceae; genus CAIYYX01. The sequence continues at coordinate 3,752 of JAHFRE010000125.1, read as the reverse complement.
CGCGTGCCGTAGGCCGACAGCGGCCCGTTGCCGGTGCTCATGCCCGACAGATCGAGGTTGGGCAGGCCGATCGAAAAGCTGGTCGAACCGGTGACGGTGGCACCCGCCACCGGTGCCGTGGCGGTGACGGTCGCGGCGCCCGAAGCGGCGAGGCTGGCCGGATCGATCTGCACCGAGGCGACACCGAAGGAATTGGTAAGCGCCGTGCCCGACGCGGGGGTGATGTTTACCTGCCCGGCCGGTGTCGTCGAGAAGCTGACAACCGTCTGCGCCACGGCCTTGCCGGAGATATCGAGCACCGTCGCGGTGGCCACCGCCGGATTGCCGAGACTGATGCTGGTGCGCGCCGCACCGGAGGCCGGATCGGTGAGAACCACGCTCAACTGGCGCTGGGTGTTGGCACCGATGGTCAGATTGGTCGTGGCGGCGCCGGTGAGGCCGCCGACTTGCGCCGTTGCCGCCAGGGTGACGGCGCCGGAGGCGTTGAGGTTGGCCGGGTCGAGTTGTACCGTCGCCACACCGTTGCCATCCGTCACAGCGGTGCCAGTGGCCGGCGTGAAGCCGATCTGCGCTGGCGTACCGGAAAAGGTGACGATGGTGCCGACCACCGCCGCGCCCTTGGTATCGCGCACCGTCGCCGTCGCGATCGCCGGATTGCCCACCTTGATGCTCGAGCGGGGCAGGCCGTTGTCCGGGTCGGTGACCGTCAGGACGATCTTCGGCGGTTGCACGGCGACGATGCTGAAATTGGCCGAGGCGTTGATCGTCGAACTGCCGAGCGTCACCGTGGCCGTGACGGTGGCGACGCCGGCCGCGGTGAGGCTGGCCGGATCGATCTGTACCGTGGCGATCCCCGCATCGCTGGTCAGCGCAGTAGCCGCAGACGGCGTGATCGCGGCCTGGCCGCTGGGCGTAACGCTGAAGGTGACGATCTTGTTGGCCACCAGCTTGCCGGCGGCGTCGATCACCGTCGCCTTCACCTGCGCCGGTGCGCCGGCGCTGATGGTGGCGCGGGGAAGGCCGCTGTCCGGATCGGTCACCGCCACGCTGATCGTCGGTTGACGGCCGAGGACGATGCTGAAATTGGTCGAAGCGGTGATCGGGGCGGTCCCCAGCGTCACCGAGGCGGTGACCGTCGCGGCGCCGGCCGAAGTGACGCTGGCCGGATCGATCTGCACCGTGGCGACGCCGACGTCGTTGGTCAGCGCGGTGCCGACCGAGGGCGTGATGGTGGCCTGGCCGCTCGGCGTGATGTTGAAGGTCACCACCTGGTTGGCCGCCGGCTTGCCCGTCGTGTCGAGCACCGTCGCCTGTGCCTGCGCCGGCGTGCCGACGCTGATGCTGGTGGTCGGCGCCAGCGTGCCCAGGTCGACCAGGGCAACCGTGATGCTTTGCTTGTTCACCACCACCGGCGTCGTCGTGGCCGTGCCGGTCGCGCCGCCGCCGCCGCAACCGACGAGGGCCAGCACGGTGGCGGCGAGCAGGGTGAAGGTCGAGGCGAGACGCAGTGGGCTGGTGGGCATGGTCATCGTTCCATTGGGGGTGCGGCTCATTTTAGCGTCAGCCTGTCTTCGATCACGCGCGGCGTGATGAAGATCATCAGCTCCGTCTTGTTGGTGATGCGCGCGTTGGTCTTGAACAGGTTGCCGAACAGGGGGATGTCGCCCAGCAGCGGCACCTTGGTGGTGTCGTCGCGCACCGTTTCCAGGAAGATGCCGCCGATGACCACGGTGCCGCCGTTTTCCACCGTCACCTTGGTCTTGATGTGCTTGGTGTCGATCTGCACGCCGCTGGTCGTCGTCAGGCCCGGGGTGTCCTTGTTCACCTCGAGGTCGAGGATGATGGCGCCGCTCGGCGTGATCTGCGGCGTCACCTCCAGCTTCAGGCTCGCTTTGCGGAAGGCCACCGCCGTGGCACCGCTGGAGGTTGCCTGCTGGTAGGGAATCTCCGTACCCTGCTCGATCACCGCCTTGATTTTGTCGGCGGTGACCACCCGCGGGCTGGAGATGACCTTGCCGCGCGTATCCGACTCCAGCGCCGAGAGTTCGAGGTTGATGAATTTGGTCAGGCCGGACTTGAACAGGCTGATGGCGAAGGTGCCGGGGTTGACACCGTTGAGGCCCTGGGCCGGCATGTTCACGAACTGGGTGTTGTTGATGTCGGTGACTGTGCCGCTGCCGGTGCCGCCGCCCTTGCCCTGCGAGGAGAGGTCGACCAGGCCCTGCATATTGCCGCTGACCGTGGCGAAGGTCGAGCCGCCGACGCGACTGCCGACGCCGACCCCGGGAACGGTGGCGCTCTGGTCGTTGTAGCTGAGCCGGACACCGAGGTTCTGGCTGAAGCCGTCGTCGGCTTCGACGATGCGCGCCTCGATCATCACCTGGCGGGCGCCGATGTCCACCTTCTGGATGAATTCGCGGATCTTTTCCAGATTGGAGGGAATGTCCTTGACGAAGAGGGTGTTGGTCTCGGCGTCGGAGATGATCACGCCCTGCTTCGACAGCATCTTGTCCGACAGCGTCGCCTTGATCGTGTCGGCCTTCTGGAAGCTGAGCACGAAGGTCTCGGTCTGTGGCAGTTCGAGCTGGGCGATGGTCTGCTTCGATTCGAGCATCGCCTTCTCGCGCGCCGCGATCTCGTCGCGCGGCGCGATCAGCACCACGTTGCCGTTCTTGCGCATGTCCAGGCCCTTGGCCTGCAGGATGATGTCCAACGCCTGGTCCCAGGGCACGTCCTTGAGGCGCAGCGTCAGGTTGCCGGTGACGGTGTCGCTGGTGATGATGTTGAAGTTGGTGAAGTCGGCGATCACCTGCAGCACGGCGCGCACTTCGACGTTCTGGAAGTTGAGCGACAACTTGTCGCCCTGATAGCCAGGGCGGGAACCCTGGATCAGCTTGTTCGGATCGGCGGCGACGGCCCGCACTTCGACCACGAACTGGTTGTCGCTCTGGTAGGCGCTGTGCTCCCAGAGGCCGTGCGGGACGATGGTCAGGCGCACGTTCTCGCCCTGGCTGGTGGTGCTGACCGTATTCACCGGCGTCGCAAAGTCGGCGACGTCGAGGCGGCGGCGCAGCCGCTCCGGCAGGCTGGTCTTCATGAAATCGACGACGATGTTGCCACCCTGCTGGCGCACGTCGATGCCGATGCTCGGATCGGACAGATCGACCACGATCCGCCCCTCACCGTTCTTGCCACGGCGGAAGCTCACCTCGCGCAAGCTTTCCTGGGTTTCGCGCGGCCGCGCTTCGGCGAAGCGGGTCAGCGGTTGCGCCGCCACCAGGGAGCTCGGTGGCGGGTTCAGGGTGATCAGCAGCGTCTGGCCGACGATGCGCTCCTCGTGCGTGGTCATCTTGTTGAGGTTGAGCACGAGACGGGTGCGGTCGCCCACCTGGACCACGTTCAAGCTGCGCAGTTCGCCCTCGTTGACCTGCTGGCTGTTGCGGCCGAGGCCGTTCTCGGTGGCGGGGAAATCGAAGGCCAGGCGGGCCGGACTGACGATGCTGAAGTTTCCCGGCAGGGCAGCCAAGGGTTGCTTCAGGGTCAGCTTGAGCAGGGTCACACCGGCCTGGGTGCTGACCTCGAGGTTCTCGATGCTGTTGGCCGGCGCCGCAGCGCCCTGCGCCAGGGCCAGGGCGGCGCTCGCCGCCAGGAGGATGGCCACTAGGAGCCTGCGTGCGTAGGATCTCATTTCTTTGCCTCCTGTTCCTGCAAGCTCAGTTTGCTGGTGCGCTCCACCCAGTCCCCGGCCGGGT
>JAHFRE010000327.1 GCA_023258955.1 Sterolibacterium sp. | reverse complement strand
CCGTGCGCGCCCGGTCGGCCGCCGAGATGCCGGTGGTGACGCCGCTGGCGGCCTCGATCGAGAGGGTGAAGGCGGTCCCGTGCGGGCTGCGGTTGTCGCGCACCATCAGCGGCAGATTGAGTTGGCGGCAACGCGCCTCGTTGAGCGTCAGGCAGATCAGGCCGCGACCGTGCTTGGCCATGAAGTTGATGGTCTCGGCGCTGATGTGCTCGGCGGCGATGACCAGATCGCCCTCGTTCTCGCGGTCTTCCTCGTCGACGAGGATGACCATGCGGCCGGCGCGGATGTCGGCGACGATGTCCTGGATTGGGCTGACTGTCATGGTTGTCTTTTCGTAAGGGTGGGGCGGCTCAGCGCAATTCCTGCTCGGCGCTGGCCAAGCGCTCGACGTAGCGCGCGATCAGGTCGACTTCGAGATTGACCCCGCTGCCCGGTTTGAGGCGGTGCAGGGTGGTCGCCGCCAGGGTGTGCGGAATCAGGTTGATCGAGAATTCGGCGCCCGTGACGCTGTTGGTGGTCAGGCTGACGCCATCGACGGCGATGGAGCCCTTCCTGGCGATGAACTTGGCCAGCTCGCGCGGCGCCTTAATCCGCAGTTCGTAGGACTCGCCGACGGGCGCGAACTTGATCACCTCGCCGACCCCATCGACGTGGCCGCTGACCAGGTGGCCGCCGATCAGATCGGACAGGCGCAGGGCCTTTTCCAGATTGATCTCGTTCATGCCGTCCAGACCGACGGTGCAGGCCAGGGTTTCGCGCGAGACATCGACCGTGAAGTGGCCGTTGTCGATGGCGACCACCGTCAAACAGACGCCGCTGCAGGCGATCGAGTCGCCCAGCGAAACGTCAGAGAGGTTGAGCTTGCCAGCGTCGACGACCAGGGACAAGCCCTGCTCGAGCGGCTGGATGTGGGAGATCTTGCCGACGGCGGCGACGATGCCTGAGAACATGGGAGCGGGCGATCAAAGGTGGAAGCGTATTGTAAGGGATCAGCGTGCGGCGACGGCGCTGTCGAGCAGGGCCCGGAATTGCGGCGCCTCCTCGAAGCCCACCAGGCGCAGGCCAGGGATTTCCTTGCCGCCGGCGTCGAAGAAGACGATGCCCGGTGGCCCGAACAGATGGAAGGCCTGGAGCAGGGCGCGGTCGTCGGGGTCGTTGGCGGTGACGTCGGCCTGCAGCAGCAACAGCTTGTCCATGCGCGCGGCCACACCCGGCTCGGCGAAGGTGTAGCGTTCCATCTCCTTGCAGGAGACGCACCAGTCGGCGTAGAAGTCGAGCAGCACCGGACGCCCGCTGCCGGCCAGCTTCGCCTGCAATTCGGACAGCGATTTGACCCGCTCGAACTTCAGCGGCGCCTGGGTCTGCGCCTGGGCGCGGAGGAAGCCGAGGGGTTGCAGCGGGTCGCGGCTGCCGGCCAGCGCCCCAGCCAGGAGCGCCGCCCCGATCAGCAGGAGGAGCACGCCGAGGCCCTTGGCGAACTTCTCCCAGCCGTTGGCGTGCGGCGCCAGCGGATCGAGGGCGTGGAGGTAGATGGCCGAGAAGATCAGCAGCATCGCCCAGGCCAACATCTGTAGCAGGACCGGAATCACCGGCGTCACCAGCCAGATCGCCAGGCCGAGCAGCAGCACGCCGAAGGCCTGGTTGACGGCGGTCATCCAGGAACCCGGCTTGGGCAGCCAGTGGCGGGCCGAGGTGCCGACGGCGAGCAGCGGCAGTCCCATGCCCAGGGCCATGACGAACAGGGCGGTGCCGCCGAGCAGGGCGTTGCCGGTGCTGGCGATGTAGAGCAGGGCGCCGGCCAGCGGCGCGGCGACGCAGGGCCCGACGATGATCGCCGAGAGGGCGCCCATCAGGAAGACGCCGTGCAGGCTGCCGCCCTTCTGCTGGCGCGCCTCCTCGGACAGCCGCGACTGCAGAAAGCCGGGCAACTGCAATTCGTAGAAGCCGAACATGGACAGGGCCAGGGCCACGAAGACGGCGGCGAAGGCCGATAGCACCCAGGCGTTTTGCAAGGCGGAGGAAAGCAGGGTGCCGGAGAGACCGGCGGCGACGCCGAGCAGCGCGTAGGCGATGGCCACGCCCAACACGTAGCCCGCCGACAGCCCCAAGGCCCGCGCCTTGCTGATTGCGTGGCCGTGGCCGACGATGATGCCGGAGAGGATGGGTATCAGCGGGAACATGCAGGGGGTGAAGGCGAGCGCGACCCCCGAGCCGAAGAAGAACAGCAGCAGCGTCGCCAGGTTGGCGCTGGCCAGCAGTTTCTGGATGCGCGAGCTCTCGTCCACCGGCGCCGGCGCCGCGCTCTGTGGCAGGGTTGCGGGGCTGCTCGCACCGGCGGCGATCAGTTGCGCCGTCACCCGCTGCTCCAACGGCGGATAGCAGACGCCGATGTCGGCGCATCCCTGGGAGGTGCCGATCAGCGTCAGGGCCGTCGCGCCGGCGGCTTCGAGCGGCAGCAGGATCTTCACCTCATCGCGATAGGTCTCGACCTTGCCGAAGAACTCGTCGTCCTTGACCTTGCCCGGCGGGTAGCGCGGCGTGCCGAGCTTGGGGCCGCCGGCCTGGGTGCCGTCGGTGGCGAACTTGAACTTGTCGCGATAGAGGTAATAGCCCGGGGCGATCTGCCAGCGCGCCTCCAAGGTCTGGCTGTCTACCGCGCGCAGCGAGAGCTTGAACGCCTGCTCCGCCTGCAGCGGCTCCGCGCCCGCCAGCGCCGGCAGCCAGGCGCACAGGGCGAGCGCCGCGAACAGGGCGCGCAGGATCAGCATGGTTGAACCGCCGCGCGGGTCTCGGCCTCGATCCAGGCCAGATAGCCGGGCAGACCCTGGGTGATCGGGATGGCGACGATTTCCGGCAATTCGTAAGGATGGTGGGTCTTGATCGCGGCCTCGAGCGCATCGTAGCGCTGCGCCATGGTCTTGATCAGCAGCAGCACCTCCGCGGCGCTCTCGATCTTGCCCTGCCAGCGGTAGAGCGAACTCGCCGGCGCCATGATGTTGACGCAGGCGGCGAGGCGCTGGTCGACGAGCACACGGGCGAGCGCCTGCGCGCTCGCCGTGTCGGGCAAATTGGTCAGGACCAGCAGATGGGACATGGTTGAAGATTTTACTCCGCTTCCCCGACAGCCGGCATTCGCCCGGTATGGAAGGCTTTTCCCGCGATGTTCGAGGCTGGCGCGCGATCGCCAAGCCTTATAGTGGATCGGCGATATGGAGGCGAGGGCGTCGATGCACGACAGCAAGCAGTCGGCGGAAGCCAGACTCATGGCCGAGCGCCAGGCTGAAGAGCGCTCGAGCGTGCGCCGGGAGGTCGAGCAGCAGGCGGCCGATGACGCGGACAAGCTCGAGCAGGTCGAGGTCGCGGCCTTGGCAACGGCGCGCCGCCGGGCACAGGCGGAATTCGACGCCGCCGCCGCGATACGCCGCCGCGCCGAGACCGACATCCGCTTGCGCCAGCTCGCCGCCGAAAGGGCGGCGACCGAGGCCGAGGCCGAGCGTCTGGCGCGCGACCGGCTCGACGCCGAAGGTGAGGTGCTCGAAGAGCACCGTTTGCGCATCCAGACCGAGAGCGAAGCGCGCGCCCTGGCCGACATCCGCAGCAAGACCGACCAGACGCTCGCCGCCCGCCTCGAAGCCCGCCTGGTGGCCGAACGCCAGGCCGCGGCGGCGGCCTCCGCCCGCCTCGCCGCCG
>JAHFRE010000124.1 GCA_023258955.1 Sterolibacterium sp. | reverse complement strand
TCGAGCACGTCGATCCAATAGGCGTTGCGCTCGCTCTCGTTGTAGTGGCTGTGCCAGCAACCTCCCGGCGTCAGCAGGACGTCGCCGGGAACCATCGGCAGCTTGATGCCGTTGACCACGCTGAACACACCCGGCTGCGCGTCCACGACGAAGCGCAGCGCGTTGGCGGTATGCCAGTGGGCGCGCGCGTGCTCGCCGGGCTTGATCATCTGGTAGGCCGCCACCAGGGTCCGCACCGTGTCGTAGTCGTTGTCGCCCACCGGATTGAACAGCAGCAGATTCCTTCGCTCCGCCAGGTCGGTGTCTATCCACCTGCCCGCCTGATCGAGCGCCAGGCGGCCGACCTCGTAGCGCCAGTGCAGGGGTTGAAACGCCGTTCGCGGTTCCTTCCACAGCGAAGGCCGCTTCTTGTGCCAGCCGGCGGTGAGACGATTGGCGGCGAGCACCGGATACAGGTCCTCCAGGCTGTGCGCCGCCTGCAAAGCGACGAGCGATGGGTCCTTCGCTGCTGGGGCTCTCCGACTCATGACGATGGGCCGGCGCGCTTGAACTCGTAGGGCTTGGCGAACACCGGGTTGGCGCCCCGCTTGCCCGCAACCACCGGAATGCGCATGCGGCCGACGCCATCGATCTCGATCGTGACGACGTCGCCGTCCCAGATCGGTCCGACACCGGCGGGTGTTCCCGCGGCGATCAGGTCCCCCGGATAGAGCGTGGTGGCCGAGGAGGCGATCGAGATCATCTGCGGGATGTTCACGATCAAGTCCCGGGTATTGGCCTGCTGCCGCAATTCGTCGTTGACCCAGAGGCGCATATTGATGTCGAAGGGGTCGGCGATCTCGTCGGCGGTGACGATCCACGGTCCCACCGGGGTGAAGCTGTCGTAGGACTTGCGCATCACCCGCTCCTCCTTGCCGCGGATGGTGACGTCGATCAGACAGGCGTAGCCGAAGAGATGATCGAGGGCGTCCTCGACCGCGATCTGCCTGCCCTGCTTGCCGATGACCAGGGCGATCTCGCATTCGTGGTGCACCTCCCGACCGGGCAGAGCCGGCAGCTCGATCGGATCGGCGGGGCCGGACAGCGAAGAGTTGGCCTTGAGGAAGAACCCCTGGAGATTGGCCAGGCCGCGCGACGCCATCTCCGTGGCGTGGTCGTGATAGTTGACCGGATAGGCGATGAGCTTGTTGGGCCAGGGCACCGGCGTCTGCAGGCGGACGCTGGCCAGCGGCACACCGTCGCGCGAACGCAGCTCAGCTTCGAGTGCCGCCTTCAGCGTCGGATAGTCGCGGATCAGACGGTTGATGCCGACCGGCGGCCATTCGGCCGCCGAGGTCGAGCACAGCGCGCTGACGTCGACCACCTTGGTGCCATCGCTGATGCCGATGTGACCGTCGTTGTAGCGGAGCAATTTCATGATGTTCTTTCCACGGCACAGGTTGCAAGAGATCTCGGACTCGACGTCACGCCGGCGTCAGGCTCGCCTTGACGCACAGGTCGAGGCTCAGGTTGATCGGACTGACGTGCTCGAAGTCGACTTCCAGCAGCTCATTGAAGAACACCCCCTTGCCTTTGGCCACCGGCATCCCCGAACTCCAGTGACCGGCGCAGGCAGCGATCCCCAAACCGTCGGGATGAACGGCCTGGGTCAGGCGCAAGCGACCCTTGACCCGGCGTCCGGATTCTGATGTCACCCATACGCTCTGCCCATCGCGCAAACCCCGCTCACGCGCGCTCTGCTCGTTGATGGCGATTGTGTAGGAAAAGGGGTCGAGGCTCGCCGCCTCGTCGAGCCACGGGTTCTCCATGGTGAAGCTGTTGGTGTGGAGCACGTCGCGATAGTAGAAGGCGTAGAAGTCGAACCCCGGCTTGGTGCAGCGATGCGAGTGGCAGGGCAGGAAGTCCGGCAGCGGCGCGTAGTATTCCTTCGCAATGTCGATGCCGCGCGGCGCGCAGATCGTGTTGATGCCCTCCCACACCGGACCCAGGAATTCCCAGTAGATCGGCACGCGGACGTCGAGGAAGGGGCGCCAATAGACCTCCTGCGGCTGCTTCTTCCACTTGATCAGACCGTGCTGCTTGAACCAGTCCAACCCGCGTTCGGCGCCGAAATTGCTCTTCAGGTCGGCGTCGCAGATCTCCTCGTAGCTGTAGGGCCGGTCACCCTCCAGGCGATAGGGCGCCTGCAGATTCATGGCGGCGTTGTAGGCGGCGTTGAGGTCGGTGCGCATGCCCATCCGGTCGGCCAGGTCGAGCAACACGTCGGTGAAGCGTCGCTGCTCGCCGTCCAACGGCACGATCTGCTGGCGGATCGGCCAGCACCACTCGCCCATGCCGCCGGGCAGGCTGAACATGAAGGGAAAGTTGGCCCGCGAATCGGTCATTTGCAGATAGCTCGCATCGGGCAACACGATGTCCGCGAATTGCGACGTCTCGGTCAGGAACAGGTCGAACGAGACCATGAATTTGTAACGTTCCAGCGACTTGGCGACGACCTCGCCGTTGCCTATGGCCATGACCAGATTGGCGCCAAAATTGATCAGGACCTCCGGCCGATAGGGCAGGTCGAACTTCTGCCAGAACGCTTCCTGGTCGCTGGAGTTGATGAAGATGGAGTTCAGCCCCATCACGAACAGGTCCTGCAGGCCGAGGTTCTGCGGCAGGCGCGGCTCGGTCGGCGGATAGGGATAGTGGAAGCCCAGCCACATGCCGGCCACCATCAAGCCATCGGCATCCGGCTTGGGAAGGTAGCGCAGCCTGCCGTTCTCAGGAAAGCCCTTGCAGGCCGGATTGAAGCCCAGGCAGGAACCGACGACATCGGCGGCACCGACCAACTGGTTGAGCAAGTCGACGGCGATGAAATTGTAGTTTGAATTCAAGTGCCCCTGGTTGCCGCGGAAGGCGATGGCGGCGACCGGACGATAGGGTAGGGTCACCCCCTCGATGACGATGGTGCTGCCGATGCAGGCTTCGCTGGCGAACTCCGCGGCGAGGCGGCGGATGTTCTTCGCCGGCACGGTGCATACGGTTTCTGCCCACTCGGGCGTAAACTTGGCCAGGTGCGCCTTGAGCTTGGCGAAGGCCGGTTCGCAGTCGCGGCCGCCCGCGCTGAAACTTCCCTCCAGCGCCATGTCCGCCGCGGCGACCTCGCTGAAGGGGCGCGCCACCCCGGCTGCGGTATCCCACACCAGCGGCTGGTTCGACGCCGCATCGCGAACATAGCGCTGATCCGCTCCGATCAGATAGGCGCCGTTGGTCTTGGCCTGCAGATAGGCCCGATCGTAGATGCCCAGTTCGCGCACCATCACCTGCGCCATGGACAGCGCCAGGGCAGCGTCCGTGCCGACCCGGATCGGCACCCACTCGGTGGCCTTGGCGCCGGCGAAATTCGCCATCGGGTCGACCACCACCATCTTCATGCCGCGCGCTCTGGCGTCCGCCGCCAGGCCCATGTTCGAGCCGGAGGCGTGGCCGGCGGCGTGGCCCTTGGAGGCGCCGAAGTACATGGCGTAGTTGCAGTAGGCGAAGTCGGGCACCACCGACCAGGAGGCGTGCATGGTGCCGCTGATCAGGTGGGCGCCGTTGCCGCAGTGGATGCCGCCGCCCGAAGCGGACACGTTGGGCGTGCCGAACGCGGCGGAGAAGGCGCGAAACGGCATGCCGCTGGCGCTCACCGTGGTGGTTCGCTGCACCACCAGCTTGCGCGGATCCTCCTGGCGCACTCGCTCGAGCACCGCGGCGATCTCGTCGAGCGCCTCGTCCCAAGAGATCTCCTTCCAGCCGGGATCCTCGCCGAGGCCCTTCTTGGGATTGGTGCGGCGCAGAGGCTTGGTTAGACGGTTGGGATCGTACTGCGTCATGATGCCCGTGACGCCCTTGCCGCAGAGTCTGCCCTTGCCCACCACCGAGTCGGGATTGCCCTCGATCTTGACCACCGTGCCATCCACCCGGTGCGCCCGAATCGAGCAGGATGCGTAGCAAAGGGCGCAGGCCGACGGCAGCCAGGCGTCGTCGGCCACGGGCGCGGAGTGCGAATCTGCGGTGTGCGTCTGCATCGGCCTAACCTCCCTCGATCCCTGCCAGCACGATCACTTCCACCTCGGCGCGGCCAGCGCGCCCAAGCAGGGGAAGCGACAGATCCTCCACCTCCTTGCCGTCGACGAACAGACGGCAGGTGCTGCGCTTGTCGCCGCGCCCGCTCGCCAGATCGGCGAAACGTTCGGGGCCGAGGATCTGGCCCAAATTCGAAAACACCGCTGCCGCGGTGGCGCCCGCCGCCAGCCGCAGCACGATCGGTCGTCGTCTATCTGCCGCGGCGAGAGAACCGTACAACCAGACCCGTACCTCTAGCGGAACTGCGCTGGGCGGCGGCGGCGGCGCCGATGCTTCCGACCAGAAGCCGTCGTCGACTGCCGCCGCGTCCCACCGTGCATCGCCCTCCTTCAGCGGCGTTGGTGCGATAGGTGGGTCCATACCGGCAGAAACACACCCGCTCTCAGCGTCGAGAACTTCATGAAGAAATCGCCGACGGCCGAAGCCAGCCCGAGCAGCGCCATGAGGCCGGTCGTCGTCGCGCCGGACATTCCTGCGTACATGAAATAGGCCGGCAGCACCAATCCGAGCGCCAGGGTGCCCAGGTAGAAATAGCCGGACACGCGGCCGGCCAGCAGATCGTGCACCGAGCGCCGCGCCGCTTCGTTGCCGCCGGTGAGCGCGCCGTGGATCTCCAGGGCGAACAGCAGCGCGACGACGGCCGTAATGCCGCCCCACAGCGGCAGCAATATCGGCGTCAAGTCCTTCGCCGGCGGCACCAGCCAACTGGTCACGAACAGCACCGCCACCCCGCCGCGCAGCGAGTAGCTGACGTACAGCGCCGGATGCAGCGGCGAGTTCCAGAAGGGCACGGCTTTCGACGCGGTGTAGACGAAGCCCATATAGCCCATGATGCCTATCATCCCCAGCATCGCCGCGACGTAGCCGATCGTCGACAGCAGCGACCCCTCGCTCCACAGAAGGCCGGGCAGGTAGATCGGCGCCAGGTAGAGGGTGGCGCCGGCGAGGAACAGGGAGAGGCCGAGAAAGCCCCGCGACACCCAGGCGGTCTTCTGCTGCCGGACCATGCGCCAAAAGCGCGCCGGGCGACCGAGAAACATCAGGTGGGTGACGCCGCCGATGATGCCCATCAGGTAGGCTGCAAGCAAGCCGGTGGTCTGCCCGAAGAGCAGCGAAAAGAGCCAGGCACCGCAGGCCAGGCCGTTGAAGAAATGGCCGACGACCAGATAGAGGCCCTTGCCGTCGCCCCATTCGCGCTGCGGCCGCAGCTCCATGCGCAGGTCTTGGATGAGTTGGTTGTACCTTGCGTTTGCGTCCATAGGTTTTCTCCTGATCAGGCCGGCAGGTAGTACACCGAAGGCTTGGTGCCGAGCTCCGGATGCAAGGGAAAGCCGCCACGCTCCTTGATCAGGCGCGAGACTTCGCTGTTGGGATCGTCAAGATCGCCGAAGACGCGCGCCACCGTCACGCAGTTGGCGACGCAGGCGGGTTCCTTGCCGGCGGCGACGCGATCCTTGCAGAAGTTGCATTTCATCACCACGTCGCGCTGATGATCGGCGCCGCGGCGCTGCTCGAAAGGCGTCGGTCCTTGCGGGAAGTAGTGCTGCGGCTTGTCGTTAAAATAGCGGTTGCTGTAGGGGCAGGCCATCATGCAACTGCGGCAGCCGACGCACACGTCGGGATCGATGGAGACGATGCCGTCGGCGTCGTTCTTGGAACTGGCGCCGGTTGGGCAGACGTCCACGCAGGGCGGCTCCTCGCAATGGTTGCAGAGCACCGGCAGGAACAGCTGGCGCACCGACGGAAACTGCCCCTCCTCGTGTTTGAGCACCCGCGCGAAGAACACCCCCGGCGGCGTGCCGTGTTCCGCCTTGCAGGCCAACTGACAGCCGTAGCAGGCAATGCAACGCTTGAGGTCTATCACCATTCCCCATCTCATCGCTGTCCCTCCCCTGCCAGGCTCACCTTGACCCGGGCGCACAGGTCGAGGTTGAGGTTGATCGGACTGGTATGCTCCCAGTCAAGTTCGAGCAGATCGTTGAAGAACACCCCCTTGCCCTTGGCGATCGGCATGCCCTCGCCCCAGTGTCCGGCGCAGGCGGCCACACCCAGGCCCTCCGGATGCACGGCCTGGGTCAGATGCACCCGGCCCTTGACCCGGCGTCCCTTCTCGTTCTCGACCCAGATCCAGGCGCCGTCGGCGATGCCCTTCTTGCGCCCGGTATCGGCGTTGATGGCGATGGTGTAGGACAGCGGATCGAGTTGGGCGGCCTCGTCCAGCCAGGGGTTCTCCATGGTGAAACTGTTGGTGTGGAGGATGTCGCGATAGTAGAAGGCGTAAAGATCGAAGCCCGGCGCCTTGCACTGATGCGACAGGCAGGGCAGGAAGTCGGGCAGGGGCTGGTAGTACTCGGCCGGCACCTTGATACCGCGCGGGGCGGTGAGCGACTCGATCTTTTCATAGACCGGTCCGATGAACTCCCAGTAGATGGGCACGCGGACGTCGGCGAACGGCCGCCAGTACACCTCCTCCGGCTTCTTCGGCCACTTGAGGACACCGTGCTCCTTGAACCAGTCGAGGCCGCGCTCGGGGCCGAAGTTGCTCTTCAGCTCGGCGTCGCAAATTTCTTCGTAGCTGTATTTGCGGTCGCCCTGCAACCGGTAGGGCGGCGCCAGATTCATCGAGGCGTTGTAGGCGGCGTTGAGATCGGCGCGGATGCCGATGCGGTCGGCCAGTTCGAGCAGCACGTCCTGAAAGCGCCGCTGCTCGCCGTCGGGCGGCAACACCGGTTGGCGGATCGGCCAGCACCACTCGCCCATGCCGGCCGGCAGGCTGAAGATGAAAGGATAGTTGGAGCGCGAATCGAGGGTCTGCAGGTGACCGCAGTCGGGCAGGACGATATCGGCGAAGGCGCTGGTCTCGGTTGCGAAGATGTCGATCGAGATCATGAATTTGTATCTGGCCAGCGAGTTGGCCAGCGACTCCTTGTTGGCGATGCTCATCAGCAGATTGGCGCCGAAATTGAGCATCACCTCGGGACGGTAGGGCAGCTCCAGCTTCTGCCACAGCGCTTCGGAATCGTCGGAGTCGAGAAAGGGCGAGGTCAGGCCGAAGACGAACAGATCCTGCAGGCCGGATTTCTCCGGCAGCTTCGGCTCGGCGATCGGATAGGGCAGGTGATAGCCCATCCAGGTACCGGTCTTCATCAGTCCGTCGGCGTCTGGGTGCGGTTTGTAGGCCAGGCGGCCGGTCTCCTCGAAGCCATTGCTGGCCGGATTGAAGCCCAGGCAGGAGCCGACCACGTCGGCGGCGCCGACCAACTGGTTGAGCAGGGAGATGGCGAAAAAGTTGTAGACCGAGTTCATGTGGCCTTGCGAACCGCGGAAGGCGATCGCCGCCACCGGTCGGTAGGGCAGGGTCACGCCCTCGACGACGATGGTGCTGCCGATGCGCGCCTCGCGGCCGAACTCGGCGGAGATGCGGCGGATGTTGGCGGCCGGTATGGTGGTGATGGTCTCCGCCCACTCCGGCGTGAATTTGCGCAGATGTCGGCGCAGCAGTTCGAAAGCCGGCTGGCAGGCGACGCCATCGACCTCGAAATCGCCGTCCAGCGCCATGTCGGCGGCAGCGACGGCGTTGAAGGGTCGCGCCGCGCCCTGCTTCAGATCCCAGACCATCGGCTTGCCGGTCGTCGCGTCGCGCATGTAGCGCTGCTTGGGACCGATCAGGTAGGGAGCGTTGGTCTTGGCCTGCAGATAGGCCTCGTCGAAGACAGCAAGTTCGTTCACCAGCACCTGGCACATGGCCAGCGCCAGGGCGCCGTCGGTGCCGACGCGGATCGGTACCCACTCCGTGGCCTTGGCGGCGGCGAAGTTGCACATCGGATCGACCACCACCATGCGCATGCCGCGCGACCTCGCCTCGGCCGCCATGCCCATGTTGGAAGCGGAGGCGTGACCGGCGGCGTGACCCTTGGAGGCACCGAAGAAGATCGCGTAGTTGCAGTACTGGAAGTCGGGCACAACCGACCAGGAACCGTGCATCAAGCCGGACAGGAGGTGGGCGCCGTTGCCGCAATGCATGCCGCCGCCGGCGGCGGACAGGTTGGGCGTGCCGAAGGCGGCGTTGAAGGCCAGAAAGGGCATGCGGCTGGCGGAGACGGTGGTGGTCCGCTGCACCGTCAGCTTGCGCGGATCGTCGGCGCGCAGGCGGCGCAGCACGTCGGCGCACTCGCTCAACGCCTCTTCCCAGGAGATCTCTTTCCAACCCGGATCCTCGTTGAGACCCTTCTTGGGATTGGTCCGCCGTAGCGGCACCGTCAGCCGGTTGGGATCGTAGTGGGTCATCAGTCCGGCCACGCCCTTGCCGCACAACCGGCCCTTGCCGACGACGCTCTCCGGATTGCCCTCGATCTTGACCACCACGTCATCGACGCGATGGGCGAGGATCGAGCAGGAGCCATAGCACAGCGCGCAAGAGGTCGGAACCCAGGCGTCGCCTGTCCCCTGCGCCTTGATGTCTGTCATATCGTTCATTCGTCTAACCTCCCTCTGTGACGGTGAGCAGGATCATTTCCATCTCCACCGCTGCCCTGTCCCGACGCAGCGGGACGTCGAGCGCGTCGAGCTTCACGCCATCGACGAACACCAGGCACTGGTTGAATTTCCTGCCGTCGCGATCGAGCACCTTGGCGAGGAAATCTTCGCCGAGGCGCAGGCCGAGTTCAGGGATGATCGATGCCACGGTGGCCGCCGCCGCCAACTGCAGTTCGAGCGGCCGTGGCAGCTTCTCGTCGGCCAGGGTCCCGTAGAGCCAGACCTTGACGGCGACCGAATCGCCGCCGCATTGCGCGGCGGCTGCCGGTTGGCGGGGGATGACCGGTTCCAGCGCCTGCGCTGCCGGGCGGCAATCGACCACGGCATCCCAACGCACCTTGCCGCTGCTTCCCTGGACCGCCGCTGTGTCACCCGCCATCGCCACCGATCGCTTTCCCATTCGCCAACCCGATCAACCCGGAAATTCGCTCAACTAATTATACCACGTGCTGCTGTTTGGTATATTATGACTGTACTACAACATACTGACAATATCAACTGGCCCGTATTATCTCGGATATCAATATACAAATATGCGACGTCTAATCATCGGCATTTCCGGCGCTTCCGGCGCCATCTACGGCATCCGCGCGCTGCAGGCGCTGGCAGCGGTGCCGCAGATCGAGACCCACCTGGTTCTTTCCCCTTCGGCCAAGCGCACGATCGAGGAGGAGACCGACTGGACCCTCGAGCGGGTGCTGGCCCAGGCCGACGTCGTCCATGCGCACCAGGACATCGGCGCCGCCATCGCCAGCGGCTCCTTCCGGACGGCGGGCATGCTGGTGGCACCCTGCTCGATCAAGACCCTCTCCGGCATCGTCGCGTCCTACAACGACAACCTGCTGACCCGCGCCGCCGACGTCTGCCTCAAAGAGCGCCGCCGCCTGGTGCTGCTGGTGCGCGAGACGCCGCTGCACCTGGGTCACCTGGAGATGCTCGCCGACGCCACCCGCTTCGGCGCGGTGATCCTGCCGCCGGTGCCGGCCTTCTACAACAAGCCGCAGACCATCGACGACATCGTCAGGCAAACGGTGGGCAAGGCCCTCGATCAGTTCGAGATCGAGCACAATCTATTTGCCCGATGGAAAGAGCCGGCCCCCGCCGCAACGCCGGTCGCAGCGTTCGAAGAGGCAAGCACATGATGCGAACCACCGCCAACTATTTTCTCGAGGGCCTGCAGGAAATCGGGGTCGAGTACCTGTTCTGCAATCTCGGCACGGACCACGTATCGATCATCGAGGAGGTCGCGCGCTGGCAGCGCGAGGGACGCCAGACGCCAACCATCATCCTCTGCCCGCACGAGAACGTCGCCGTGCATATGGCCTGCGGTTACGCCATGGCCACGGGGCGGGGTCAGGCGGTGCTGGTGCACGTCGACGTCGGCACCGCCAACACCGTCATGGGCTTGCACAATTTGTGGCGTTCGCGCGTGCCGCTGCTGCTCTTTGCCGGCAAAGCCCCCTACACCCTGCGCGGCGAATTGCCGGGCAGCCGCGATTCCTTCGTCAACTTCATCCAGGAACCCTACGACATGGCGAGCCTGGTCCGCCCCTACGTCAAATGGACCTACGATCTACCCGCCCCGATCATGGTCAAAGAGGCCCTGCGCCGCGCCCACTCGCTGATGCAAAGCGATCCCCAGGGGCCGGTGTTCATGAGCGCCGCGCGCGAAGTGCTGGCGGCGGAGTGCCCGAGCGAGCAGGTGCCGAGCTTTCCAGCCGAGCGCTATGGTCCGGTCGCTGCCGGTGGCGTCGATGCGGCGACGCTGCGAGACGTCGCCAAGCGATTGCTGGCGGCGCAGCATCCCGTGCTGATCAGCGCCTACGCCGGCCGCAACCCGGCCTGCGTGCCGATCATCGACGAACTCGCCCAACTGACGGGAATGAGGGTGTACGAATCCAATCCGATCTATCTCAACGTCCCCCACGACTCTCCCTGCTTCGGCGGCTACGCCGCGTCCGACGCGATCGCGGACACCGACTTCGGCCTGCTGGTCGACGTCGATGTCCCCTGGGTGCCCAAGTTCGCGCGCGAAGACGCAGCCGGCTTCTGGGTGCACATCGACGTCGACGTGATCAAGAAGGACATCCCGATGTGGGGCTTCCCCAGCCATCTGCGCATCCAGGCCGATAGCTGCAAGGCGCTGCAGAGCCTGCTGGCGCTGGTGAAGGAAACCGCCTCGGCGCAAGTCCTCGACGCCGCGCGCCAGCGCGTCGCCGCCTGGGCCGAGCAGCGCGCTGCTGCAGCCGCTGCGGCGCGCACCGCGCTGACGCCGGCGGCGCAGACCAAGATCACGGCGGCATACGTGGCGGCGCGGTTGAGCGAGGTCATGGCGGACGACGACATCCTGGTGCACGAGGCGATCACCAACGTGGTGCCGCTGCTGCAGCAGATCAAGCGCAATCGTCCGGGCACCCTGTTCGGCAACGGCGGCAGCGGGCTGGGCTTCGGCGGCGGTGCGGCGCTCGGCGCCAAGCTGGCGTATCCACAGCGCACCGTATTCCACGTGACCGGCGATGCATCGTTTTGCTTTTCGGGACCGACCCCGGTGTACATGGTCGCCAAGCAATACGCTCTGCCGATCTTCAGCGTCGTTCTCGACAACGGCGGCTGGGGCGCGGTGAAGGGGGCGACGTTGAGGGTCTACCCGCAAGGCGAAGCC
>JAHFRE010000123.1 GCA_023258955.1 Sterolibacterium sp. | reverse complement strand
TCGGCTTCACCCTGGTCGAAATCGCCATCGTCCTGGTCATCGTCGCCCTGCTCCTGGGTGGCATACTCAAGGGCCAGGAGTTGATCACCAGCGCCAAGATCAGGAACATCGCCGGCGACTTCAGCGCCATCGCCAGCGCCGCCTACAGCTAGCAGGAGCGCTTCAAGGCGCTGCCCGGCGACGACAGCGCCGCCTCGGCGAGGTGGGGCGGGAGCGTGCCCAACGGGGATCGCAATGGCGCCATCGGCGGCGAATTCTGCGCTGATCCGGCGGTCGCGGCCGAGTCGGTCTACTTCTGGAGGCATCTGCGCCTGGCCGGTCTGCTCGGCGGTGACGCGAACCTGGGCGAACAGCCGGCGAACGCCATCGGCGGCATCTTCGGCGCCCAGACCGGCAGCGGCGCCAGCGCAGCACCGGAATTGAGCGGGCCGGTCGTCTGCGCCAGCAACGTGAACGGCAAGATCGCGGCGGCGCTCGATGCCCAGTTCGACGACGGCAAACCGGGCAGCGGAACCATGCGCGCCTACAGCCAGAATCGCATCAGCCAGGCGCGCGGCTGCGGCAGCAACCCGACGCGCGCGGCGGCGGTGCAAAACAGCGCCGGTTACAACGCGGTCGACGACGGCGAGCTCTACACCCTGTGCAAGACCCTGTGATGCGGCAGAGAGCAGCGCCGAATGGCGTCAATGGCCGCGCAGCAAGCGCTCCTCGGCCGCCGCCAGCGCCGCCGGCACACCCAGCAGCAGCACGACGTCGCCGGCCTCGACGCGCGTCTCAACGCCCGGCTCGATGCCGCGGATGCCGCGGCGGCGTATGGCTGAGACGCTGACGCCCGCTTCCTCCAGCTTCAATTCGCCCAGGCTTCGTCCGATGGCGCCCGATCCATCGACCAGCACCACCGAATGCAAGCGCGGCTGCTGCGCATCGCTGAGGTGGTCGCTGGCGTCGCTGGCGCCGTGGAAGAATCCGCGCAACAGGACATAGCGCTGCTCCCTGACTTCGCGCAGGCGTTTGATCACCCGGTGCATGGGTACACCGAGCAGGGCCAGGGCGTGCGTCGCCAGCATGACGCTCGATTCGAGCGCTTCGGGCACGACTTCCGCCGCCCCCGCTGCCGCGAAGCGCTCGACGTCCGCCTCTTCCGCCGCGCGCACCACCACCGGCAGCCCCGGCTCCAGCGCGCGCGCATGGTGCAGCACGCGCAAGGCCAGCTGCGGATCGTTGGAGGTGACGATGACCACGTTGGCACGGTGAATGCCGGCTGCGATCAGGGTCTCGCGCCGCGAGGCGTCCCCGAACACCACCGGATCACCGGCGGCGGCGGCCTCGCGCACCCGCTCCGGATCGACGTCGAGGGCGACGTAGGAGATGCCCTCCTGCTCGAGAAAACGCGCCAGATGTTGACCGGTGCGCCCGTAGCCGCAGAGGATGGCGTGCTTATCGCTGGCGATGGTGCGCGCAGCGATCTGCGTCAGGGCCATCGAGCGCAGCATCCACTCGGATGCCACCAGGCGCAGCACGATGCGGTCGCTGAAGTGGATCAACAGCGGCGCGAGCAACAGCGACAGCACCACCGCCGCCAGCACCAGCTGCGTCACCAGCGTGCCGACCAGGCGCTCCTCGGCCACCTGCGCCAACAGCACGAAACCGAATTCGCCGCCGGCGCACAGCCACAGACCGGCGCGCAGAGCGTTGCCCATGCTGGCACCGGCCAGGCGCGACAGGCCGAGCGCGATGCCCAGCTTGATCAGCAGCAGGCCGAGCAGGATACCGAGCACCGCTGCCAGGTGACGGCCGATCAGAACGGGATCGAGATACATGCCGACGGTGATGAAGAACAGGCCGAGCAGGACGTCGCGGAACGGTTTGATGTCCTGCTCGACCTCGAAGCGATAGTCGGTCTCTGAGATCAACATGCCGGCGAGAAAGGCGCCGAGCGCCAGGGAAAGTCCGGCCAGTTCGGTGAGGTAGGCCAACCCGAGCGTGATCAGCAGGACGTTGAGCATGAACAACTCGGCCGACTTGCGCCGAGCGACGATGGTGAACCAGACCCCCAGCAAGCGCTGGCCGAGAAACAGGACGGCGGCGAGCACCGCGGCACCCTTGAGGGTGGCCAGCGCCATCACTCGCGGCAGAGATTGCAGTTCGCCGCCCAGCGCCGGCACCAGAATCAGCAGCGGTACCACAGCCAGGTCCTGCAGCAGCAGTACGCCCATGATCTGTCGACCGTGCTGCGAATTGGTCTCCATGCGCTCCACCAGAAGCTTGCTGGCGACCGCGGTCGACGACATCGCCAGGGCGCCGCCCAGGGCCAGCGCCGCCTGCCAGGAGGTGCCCAGCCACATCGCGAGGGGCATGATGACGAGCATGGTCGCCGCCACCTGGGCGAGGCCGAGGCCGAAGACCAGCTTCTTCATGATGATGAGCCGCGGCAGGGAGAACTCCAGGCCGATGGTAAACATCAGGAAGACGACGCCGAACTCCGCCAGGTCGCGCGCCCCGGCGGATTCCGGCAACAGCTTCAGGGCGTGCGGGCCGATGGCGGCACCGACCAATAGATAGCCGAGAATCGGCGGCAGGGAGAGCAGGCGAAACAGGGCGACCACCAGCACCGCCAGGGCCAGCAACAACAGGACCAGTTGCAGAGAGGTCGCCATCAAATGTCGCCGGGGCGTCTATAATTGTCCGAATCATAACTTTATCGCGAACATGAGCCAAACCGGCGAGGACGCGACCCGCGCTCGCGCCCTCGAGATGGCGAAGCGGGTGCTGCAAATCGAAGCAGAAGCGATCAACGCCCTCGGCCTGCGGCTGGAGGCCGGACTCGGCGTCGATTTCCTGCGTGCCCTTGAGCTGATCCTCGCCTGCAAGGGGCGCGTCATCATCAGCGGTCTGGGCAAGTCCGGACACATCGCCCGCAAGATCGCCGCGACCTTGGCCAGCACCGGTACACCGGCGTATTTCGTGCACGCCGCCGAAGCCGTCCACGGCGACCTCGGCGTCATCGCGCCAGGCGATGTGCTGATCGCGATTTCCAACTCCGGCGAGAACGACGAACTCCTCACCATCGTGCCCCTGGTCAAGCGCCAGGGAGCGCGTCTGATCGCCGCGACCGGCAATCCGCGCTCGTCGCTGGCGACCGAAGCCGACGTGCACCTCGATGTCAGCGTGCGCGAGGAAGCCTGTCCGCTCAACCTGGCGCCCACCGCCAGCACCACCGCGGCGCTGGCGCTGGGCGATGCGCTGGCGGTGGCGCTGCTCGATGCGCGCGGTTTCGGCGCCGAGGATTTCGCCCGCTCCCATCCCGGCGGGGTGCTCGGACGCCGGCTGCTGACCCACGTCGCCGATGTCATGCGCAAGGCCGACGCAGTCCCCGCCCTGCTCGAATCGACACCGGTGACGGCGGCGCTGCTCGCCATGTCGAAAGGCGGCATGGGCATGGCCACGGTGCTTTCGGCGACGCAGACGCCGGTCGGGATCTTTACCGATGGTGACCTGCGCCGGGCCATGGAAAGACACGGCGACCTGCGCAACACCGTGGTCGGGGACGTCATGACGCGCACGCCGCGCACGATAGAGCCGGGGCGGCTCGCGGTCGAGGCGGTGCAGCTGATGGAGGAACACCGGATCAACCAGTTGCTGGTGGTAGACAACGCCGGTCGCCTGTGCGGCGCTCTCAACATGCACGACCTGTTCCGGGCCAAGGTGATATGAGAGCCTCCGGCACCCGCTGGCTGCCGCTGATCCTGGTGACCCTGCTGGCGGCGCTGACCTTCTGGCTGGAGCAAGCAACCCAGATCGGTGAGCCAAGACGGGATGGCAAGGGACGCCACGATCCCGACTTCATCGTCGATGGGTTCACGGTTCGCCGCTACGATCTCGACGGCCATCTGCAGCACCTGCTGACGGCGCAGAAGATGCTCCACTACACCGACGACGACAGCACCGAGGTGACAGCACCGATACTCAATTACTTCAGCAACGGCCGGCGCACCGACGTCACCGCACCGCGCGCCTGGCTTGGCCCCGAAGGCCGAGAGCTGCGCCTCCACGACGGCGTGCGCATCGTTCAGGAGGCGACCGGCGCCGAGCCGGAAACCGTGATCACCACCGATGCGATGCAGGTCTATCCGGACGAGGAGACCGCCCGCACCAGCACGCCGGTCACCATCACCCAAGGGTCGAGCGTGATCAACGGCAGCGGTCTCGAGGCGGATAACCGGCTGCGCCTCTACAAGCTGTTCGGCCGCGCCAACGCGGTCATCTACCGGCGGGGGACCACCAAACCATGAAAGCTGCGCTGCTCTGCGTTCTCGCCCTCGCCGCCACACCGGTGCTGGCCGAACGCGCCGACCGCGACAAGCCGGTCAACCTCGAAGCCGACCGCATCACCATGGATGATGCGAAGCAGGTGCGCGTCTTCGAGGGCAGGGTGCAGTTGATCCAGGGAACCTTGATCATTCGCACCGAAAAGCTGGTCGTAACCCAGGACGCCGAGGGCTTCCAGAAGGCGGTGGCCAGCGGTGGCGATGGCGGCCTCGCCCACTTTCGCCAAAAACGCGACGGCAAGGACGAGTACATCGAGGGCGAGGCCGAGCGCATCGACTACGACGGCAAGAGCGAACTGGCCCAGTTCTTCATGAAGGCCCGCGTCAAGAGCGGGCTCGACGAGGTGCGTGGCCAGTACATTTCCTACGACGGCAAGAGCGAGAACTACCTCGTCACCAACGGTCCCGGCGGCACCGTGGTGGCGCCCAGCGCCAGCGGCGACGCGCGGGTGCGCGCCGTCATCCAGCCGAAGAACAAGCAGCCCGGCAAGGCTGCCAGCAATCCAGCGGCGCCACCGCTCAAGGTGGCACCGGAGATCACAACCAAGGAGTAGGCATGGCATACGCGAACATACTCGTCGAGACCCGCGGCAAGGTGGGTCTGATCACCCTGCACCGACCGCAGGCGATGAACGCGCTCAACGACGCGCTGATGGATGAGATTGGTCTGGCCCTGGACGGCTTCGAGGCCGACGCGGACATCGGCTGCATCGTCCTCACCGGCTCAGACAAGGCCTTCGCCGCCGGCGCCGACATCGCCGCGATGAAGGACTGGGATTTCATGGACGTCTATCGCGCCAACTACATCAGCCGCAATTGGGACCGCATCGCCCGCTGCCGCAAGCCCATCATCGCCGCGGTCGCCGGCTTCGCCCTCGGCGGTGGTTGCGAACTGGCGATGATGTGCGACTTCATCATCGCCGCCGACAGCGCCCGCTTTGGCCAGCCGGAGGTCAAATTGGGGGTCCTCCCCGGCGCCGGCGGCACGCAGCGGATGCCGCGCGCCATCGGCAAGGCCAAGGCGATGGATCTGTGTCTGACGTCGCGCCTGATGGATGCGCAAGAGGCCGAGCGCAGCGGCCTGGTGGCGCGTGTGGTGCCCGCAGACAAGCTCATCGACGAAACGATGGCGGCGGCACAGACCATCGCCGGTTTCTCCTTGCCGGTGCTCATGATGGTCAAGGAATCGGTCAATCGCGCCTTCGAATCACCGCTCGCCGAGGGACTGCTGTTCGAAAGAAGAACCTTCCATTCGGCCTTTGCCCTCAAAGATCAGAAGGAGGGCATGGCGGCTTTTCTCGCCAAGCGCAAGCCGGACTTCACCAACCGCTAGCGATAACTACCTGCTGGCGCCAGACGCGTGCTGGCACCAAACACGTGCTGGCACCAGCTACGTGCCAGCACCAGACAGGTACCGGCCCAGATACCAGCCTGGCCGCATCGGCCTCTGCGGCGCCGCCGCATTTCTGCCCACAAAATGTATACTGGATACTACAGAATTTCGTTAAGTTAATGTTACATAAAGTAAATTAGACGTAGAAAGGCTTATGTTGCGACGCAACAAAAGCCTTGACATTGGGGAAATCGCTCGTATAATTTGGGCGTGTTGCAACGCAGCAATGCCCGCTTCCCCAATCACTACATCTTAGGAGAGAGAAATGATCGCCACGACCGAAAACCTGGCTTCCGCCAACAAAGCTTCCGTCGAAGCTTTCCTCACCCTTGCCAACACCGCTTTCGCCAGCGCCGAGCGCCTCGCCGCGCTGAACCTGAACACCGCCCGCTCCTTCCTCGAGGATGGCATGGCCAACGCTAAGGCCCTGCTCGGCGCCAAGGATCTGCAGCAGCTCGTGTCCCTGCAATCGACGCTGGCCCAACCCTCGGTCGAGAAACTCGTCTCCTATTCGCGCAACGTCTATGAGATCGCCACCCAGACCCAGGAAGAAGTCTCGAAGATCGTCGAGTCGCAGTTCGCCGAAGTGAACAAGAACGTCGCCTCCGCGCTGGACAAGGCCGTCAAGAACGCGCCTGCCGGTTCCGACGTCGCTGTCGCCGCCGTCAAGTCGGCGATCGCCGCCGCCAATTCGGCCTACGACAATATGAGCAAGGCCGCCAAGCAGGTCGCCGAGATCGCCGAGGCCAACATGGCCGCCGCGACCAGCGCCACCGTCAAGGCCGCCGGTGTTGCCGGCAAGGCCAAGAAGGCCGCCTAAGCACTTCGCCGCAAGACCAGCAAGACCCCGGCCGGGTTTGCCCCGCCGGGGTCTTTCGTTTTGTCGCAGCGGCGCGCGCGGTCAGTGGATGTTCGATTCCCAGGTCTTGGCCAGGCGCTTCACCGACACCGGGGTCGGCGTGCGCAACTCCTGGGCAAACAGGGAAACACGCAGTTCTTCGAGCAGCCAGCGAAAGTCCTCGAGAAACGGATCGGCCACGCCGGCTTTGCGCCGCGCCGCGCGCTCTCGCGCGAAGGGCCTGGCCAGGCGCTGCCACTCTCCCAGGGCCGCCGCATCGCGCGCCGGATCGACGCGCAGCTTGTCCAGTCGCAGCGACGCTGCCTTGAGATAGCGCGGAAAGTGCTGCAGGCGCTCGGGCGCGGTGTCCAGGATGAAGCCCTTGTGCAGCAGGCCGGCGCACTGCGCGCCGATGTCGGCGACGCAGGCGCTGAAGGCCTTGGCGGCGACCAGCTTCTTTTGCAAGGACAGGTAATCGTTGAGGATGAGATCGACCTGGCGCGCCAGTTCCTGCGCCAGCAGGCCCAAACGCGGCTTGGCTTCGGCCAGGCGTTTCGCGAATTCCTCCTCGGAAGCAGGCCAGGGGCGCGCCATGCAGCTGCGTTCGAGCGCCGCGGCCAGCAATTGCTCTTTCAGTTCTTGCTCGCTGCCCAAGCCCAGATACTTCAACGCCATGTCGCGCAAGCCCAGTCCCTTCTCCAGCTGCTTGAGCTGCTGGGCGAGACCCAAGGCGAACAGGCGGCGCAGGCCCGCCTGGTGCTGCAGCGTTGCCCGCTCCTCGGTATCGAAGACGCGCAATGCAACGCTCGTGCCCTCGTCGACCAGGGCCGGATAACCGGTCGCCGTCGCACCGCCGACCTCGATCTCCATCAGCTCGGGCAGCTCGCCGAAGCTCCAATGCTTCAGTCCCGAGAGCTCCCCGGCCCGCTCTTCGACCGCGGCACTGGCCGCGATAAAGCTTTGCTCCACCCGGTCAGCGTAGCGTTCGCGCAAATCCGCCAGCGAACGCGATAGCGCCAGCGTCGCCCCATGCTCATCCAAGAGACGGAAGTTCATCGCCAGATGCGCTGGCAATTCTCCGGGACGAAAGGCGTCCAGGGGCAGCTTGCGCGCCAGCTTCTCCTCGACCACGACGGTCAGCGCTTGCACCAGGGCTCGCTGCAGATCGACCTGCGTCTGGCAGAATTGGTCGACGAATGCGTCCAGCGGCATCAAGCGGCTGCGATAGCGCTGCGGCAGCGTCTTCAGCAAGGCCTTGACCTTCTCCGGCAGCAGCCCGGGCACCAACCACTCGCAGCGCACCGCAGAAAGCTGGTTGAGCGCGAGCAGCGGCAAGTCGAGCGTGACGCCGTCGTCGCTGGCGCCGGGATCGTGATGATAGGACAGCTGCAGCGACTTCCCATGCACCAACAATTGGTGCGGAAAGGACTCGGTGGTGATGCCGGAAGCCTCGTGCCGCATCAGCTGCTCGCGCTCGAGGAACAGCAGTCGCGGCTCCTTTCGCTCGGCCTCGCGGCGCCAGTGCTCTAGCGCGGCGATGCCGGCGACGTCCGCCGGGATGCGCGCATCGTAGAAGGCGGCGATCAGCTCGTCGTCCACCAGCACGTCGGGACGCCGCGACTTGTGTTCCAACGTTTCGATTTCATCGATCAAGCGGCGATTGTGCTGGAAAAACTTGGCGCGCTGCGCGAAGTCTTCCGCCACCTCGCCTTCGACCAGGGCGCTGCGGATGAATATCTGGCGCGCCTGGGCAAGCTCCTGTTCGGTCGCGCCGTAGGCAACGCGGCGCTTGGGCCACAGCAGCAAGCCGTGCAGGGTGGCGCGCTCCCAGGCGCGCACCTGGCCCGAGGCCTTTTCCCAATGCGGTTCGAAGACGTGGCGCTTGATCAGGTGGGCACCGACCCGCTCCAGCCACTGCGGCTCGATGCGCGCCAGGCAGCGCGCGTAGAGGCGGCTGGTCTCCACCAGTTCCGCCGCCATGATCCAGCGTCCCGCCTTCTTCGCCAAGCTGGAGCCCGGATGCGGGTAGAACCTGATGCCGCGCGCGCCCAGGTAGTGGCCCTCGTCCTCGCTCTTCAAGCCAATGTGGCCGAGCAGGCCGGCGAGCAGGGCGCAGTGGATCGCTGCGAACGCCGCCGGCGCCGCGTTCTCGCGCCAGCCGTGTTCGGCGCAGAGCGCGTGCAACTGGCCGTGCACGTCGCGCCACTCGCGCAGCCGCAGCCAGGAGAGGAAATTCTGGCGGCACCAGAGCTTCTGTTTGGCCGACGACTCGTGCTTCCAGACGCCGTCGGCGGCGTCCCAGAGTTTGAGGTAGGCGGCGAACTCGCTCTTCTCCTCGCGCCACTTGGCGTGCGCCTGGTCGGCGCTGCCGGCAGCATCCTGTGGCCGCTCGCGCACATCGTGCACCGCCAGCGCCGCGGCGATCACCAGCACTTCGCGCAGGCAGCCCTCGTCGCGCGCCGCCAACAACATACGGCCGATCTTCGGATCGAGCGGCAGCTTGGCCAGCTCTTCGCCGAGCTTGGTCAGGCGCCGCTCGGCCCCGTCTTCGAGCGCTCCCAGCTCCAGCAGCAGTTCGTAGCCGTCGGCGATCAGGCGCGACGGCGGCGCCTGCAGGAAGGGAAAGTCCTCCACCCGGCCGAGATCGAGCGACTTCATGCGCAGGATCACCCCGGCAAGGGAGGAGCGCAGGATCTCCGGGTCGGTATAGGCGGGACGTTTGGCAAAATCCGCCTCGTCGTAGAGGCGGATGCAGATCCCGCCGGAGGTACGGCCGCAGCGGCCGGCGCGCTGCTGCGCCGCCGCCTGCGAGATCGCCTCGACCTGCAACTGCTCCACCTTGTTGCGGTGGGAATAGCGCTTTACCCGCGCCAGACCGGTATCGATCACGTAGCGTATCCCGGGCACGGTCAGCGAAGTCTCGGCGACGTTGGTCGCCAGAATCACCCGCTGGCCCTGGTGCGGCTGGAACACCCGCGCCTGCTCCTGCGCCGACTGCCGCGCGAACAGCGTCAATATCTCCAGCTCGCGCCCGGCGCGGGCGAAGGCGTGCTTGCGCAGCGCCTCCGCCGCCTCGCGGATCTCCCGCTCGCCGGGCAGGAACACCAGCAGGTCGCCGGGACCGCTCGCCTTCGCCTCGTCGACCGCATCGACGATGGCGTCGACCAGTTCCAGTTTCGAATCTTGCGGGGGGCGCCAGCGCATTTCGATTGGATGCAGCCGCCCGGAGACCTCGATCACCGGCGCCTGGTCAAAGTGCTGGGAGAAGCGCTCGGCGTCGAGCGTGGCCGAGGTGACGATGAGCTTGAGATCGGGACGCCGGGGCAGGATCTGCTTCAGGTGGCCGAGCAGAAAGTCGATGTTGAGGCTGCGCTCGTGGGCCTCGTCGAGGATGAGCGTGTCGTAGCGGCGCAGCAGCGGATCGGTCTGGGTCTCGGCGAGCAGGATGCCGTCGGTCATCAGCTTGATGTAGCTCGAGGCGGAGACGCGATCGGTGAAGCGGATCTTGTAGCCAACATGGCTGCCCAGTTCGCTCGCCAGCTCCTGGCTGATGCGCGCGGCGGTGGCGCGGGCGGCGATGCGCCGCGGCTGGGTATGGCCGATCAGTCCGGCGCAGCCACGGCCGAGCTCGAGACAGATCTTCGGCAACTGGGTGGTCTTGCCGGAGCCGGTCTCGCCGCAGACGATCAGCACCGGGTGCCGCACGATCGCCGCGGCGATCTCTTGCCGGCGTGCGCTGATCGGCAACGCGGCATCGTAGGTGATCGCCGGGCGCGCCGCGAGGCGCTCGGCGATTCGCGCCCGCGCCGCGCTGCTCGTTTTCATGGCGCGCATTTTACACGGCGTGGCAGCCGGCTTTGCCGCTAAAATGCTGGCATTCCGAACGGTCTACCGCCATGCCAGCCGACACCAGCGCTCCCGCCACCAACTTCCTGCGCAACGTCATCGACGCCGATCTCGCCGCCAACAAGTACGCCGGCCGGCGTTATGGCGGCCGCCCGGCGCCGGCCAGCGCCCACGCCGCAGCGCCGCTGGACCCGGCGCGCATCCGCACCCGCTTTCCGCCGGAGCCCAACGGCTATCTGCACTACGGCCACGCCAAAAGCATCTGCCTCAACTTCGGCTTGGCCAACGACTACGGCGGCGCCTGCCACCTGCGGTTCGACGACACCAACCCGACGCGGGAGGAGCAGGAGTACGTCGACGCCATCATCGACGCGGTGCGCTGGTTGGGTTTCGATTGGGGCGAGAATCTCTATTACTCGTCCGACTATTTCGACTGGCTCTACGAATTCGCCGAGCGCCTGATCGAAGCCGGCCTTGCCTACGTCGATAGCTTGAGCGCCGAAGAAATCCGCACCCATCGTGGCACGCTGACCGAAGCCGGCCGCGATTCGCCGCACCGCGGCCGCGCAATCGCCGCCAACCTCGACCTGTTCCGGCGCATGCGCGCCGGCGAATTTGCCGACGGCGAACACGTGCTGCGCCTCAAGATCGACATGGCTTCGCCCAACATCAACCTGCGCGACCCGATCGCCTATCGGATTCGCCACGCCACCCATCACCGCACCGGCGACAAGTGGTGCATCTACCCGATGTATGACTACACCCACGGCATCTCCGACGCCCTCGAGAACATCACCCACTCGATCTGCACGCTGGAGTTCGAAGACCACCGTCCGCTCTACGACTGGCTCAACGAGCGCCTCGGCGAACTGGGCCTGCTCAATTTGCCGCTGCCGCGCCAATACGAGTTCTCCCGCCTCAACCTCACCTACGTGGTGCTCTCCAAGCGCAAGCTGATCCAGTTGGTCGAAGAAGGCCACCTCGACGGCTGGGACGACCCGCGCA
>JAHFRE010000122.1 GCA_023258955.1 Sterolibacterium sp. | reverse complement strand
CGGTCAACGGACTCAAGCACATCGACGTGCTGCGCCTGTTCAACGACGATCCGGAGACCGACGCGGTGATCATGGTCGGCGAGATCGGCGGCTCGGACGAGGAGACCGCCGCCGAGTGGGTCAAGGCCAACATGAAGAAGCCGGTGGTCGGCTTCATCGCCGGCGTCACGGCACCGGCCGGCAAGCGCATGGGCCACGCCGGCGCCATCATCTCCGGCGGCAAGGGTACGGCGCAGGAAAAGCTGGCGGTGATGGAAGCCTGCGGCATCAAGGTGACGCGCAATCCGGCAGAAATGGCCCGTCTGTTGAAGTCCGTGCTCTGACAACGCCGCGCCAGAACAACCGGCCCCGCTTGCGTGGGCCGGTTTTTTTTTGCCATTTTCCGCCATAATCAATTGACGGAAATGACAATCGCTTGTAACAATGCGGGCTTGCTGCCCGTTTGGTCACGCAATTATGGATAACGCCCTCGCAATGGTCAGCCGCAGCGACATCGGCCGACTGCGCACGCACAACGAGGACGCCGTGCACATCGATGCGCTGCTCGGACTGGCGATCCTCGCCGACGGCATGGGTGGCTACAACGCCGGCGAGGTGGCCAGCGGCATGGCGACCCAACTGTTGCGCGACGCTATCGGCCAGACCTGGGTGGACCCCGGCCGGGACGGCGCCGAGGCGGCGAAAAACGCCGCCGTCGCCGGCATCGCCCAGGTCAACCAGGCGATCTACAGCGCGGCGCAGAGCCAGGCCCAGTACGCTGGCATGGGCACGACCCTGGTGATGGCGCTGTTCCACGGCCGGATGATGACCGTCGCCCACGTCGGCGACTCGCGCCTCTATCGGCTGCGGGCGGGCAAGCTCGGCCAACTGACGCGCGACCACTCGCTGCTGCAGGAGCAGCTCGACCGCGGCCTGGTCAAGCCCGAAGACGCCCGCCGTGCCCAGCACCGGAACCTGGTGACGCGCGCCCTCGGTGTCGATCCCGACGTCGATCCCGACGTCGCCAGCTTTGATCTGCGCCGCGGCGACGTCTATCTGCTGTGCTCGGACGGTTTGAACGACATGGTCGAGGACGCCGAGATCGAAGCGACCCTGCGCGCACGGGTGGCGGACCTCGATGCCGCGGCGGCGACGCTGGTGCAGCAGGCCAACGATGCCGGCGGTCGCGACAACGTGTCGGTGATCCTGGTGCGCATCGGGCCCGCGCTCAAGCCGGGCTGGCTGGCGCGCGTCGGGGCATGGTTGCGAGGCGGGAGCGGGCGGCGATGACCAAGCTGATTCTCAGCCTCGACGGCAGCGTGCTCAGGGAGTTCAGCCTGGACAAGGAGAGCACCAGCATCGGCCGGCGAGCGCATTGCGACATTCACATCGACAACCTGGCGATCAGCGGCGAGCACGCGGTGATCGTGCACAAGCTGGGCGATGCCATCCTGCAGGACCTCGACAGCACCAACGGCACCTTCGTCAATGGACAGCAAATCAAGAAGCACCTGCTGGTCGATGGCGATGTGATCGGCCTGGGCAAATACCGCCTCAAGTACTTCTCCGAGGCGACGACGCTGACGCGGCGGGCCGATGTCCAAGACTCCTTGCGCCGCGAGCTCGCCGGCCAGTCGCCGGCGCCGCTGGTCGGCAAGCGGTCGGGAGAAATCACCCTGCCGGAAGGGCAGGATGTGGTCGGCGCCGAAGCGCCGCCGCTGCCGCTGGCTGAGCTGGAGGTGCTCGACGGTGCCAACGCCGGCGCGCGCCTGCAGCTGACCAAGGCGCGCAGCGTCATCGGCAAGCCGGCCGCCGAAGCCGCGGCGATCGATCGCCGGCCCAGCGGCTACTTCCTGGTGTACCTGGCCGGCGACAGCCAACCGCTGCTCAACGGCAAAGCCCTCCAGGAACACGAGCGGGCGCTCGCCGATCGCGACGAGATCGAACTGGCCGGCGTGCGCATGACCTTTCGGATAACCGCTTAGCAGCGCCACCCCCTTTCCCGCGGGCCGGGAGTCTGTTAGCGTTGCACCTTGGGCGCGCTCGTCGCCGGCGCCTCGGAGCGCTACCGTGAACAAGACGCTGAAGAAATATCTGCCCCGCTATCTGCTCGGTTTCGCCATCGCGGTCCTGCTGATGGGGCACGCCGCAAAGTTCTACAACATCGGCATCATCACCCGCCTCGACGCCATCTACTACGACGCGCGATTGCGCCTGACCATGCCCGGCGGGGTCGATGAACGCATCGCCATCCTCGACATCGACGAGAAGGCGCTGGGCGAGATCGGCCGCTGGCCATGGGATCGCGAGACCATGTCGAAGCTGATCGTCAAGCTGTTCGACAAGTACGGCATCCGCCTGATCGGCTTCGACATCGTCTTCGCCGAGCCCGACGACAGCTCCGGGCTGAAGAAGCTCGACGCCCTGTCCAAGGGCCGCCTCAAGGACAGCGCCCAATTTCAGAGCGCGCTGCAGGAGCTGCGGCCGCAGCTCGACTACGACGCCCGCTTCGCCCAGACCCTGGCCGGGCGCGACGTCATCCTCGGCTTCTACTTTTCTGACGAGAGCGGCATCAACAGCGGCGCCCTGCCGGCGCCGGTGCTGCCCAAGGGCAGCTTCGACGGCCGCCGCATCGCCTTCACCAACTGGGCCAGCTACGGCGGCAATCTGGCGGAGTTCGAGAAGAACGCCGCCGGTGCCGGCCACTTCAACCCGCTGGTGGACTTCGACGGTGTCTCGCGCCGTGTGCCGCTGATCGCCGAGTTCAAGGGCCGCTACTACGAATCGCTGTCGCTGGCCATGGTCAGATGCTACCTCGGCTTTCCGCCGGTGGTGCCGGGCTTTCCCGAAGGCAGCGGCGCCGACAAGATCTACAGCGGCATGGAGTGGATAGATCTGCCCACCCAGCAGGGCATCATGCGCATCCCGGTCGACGAGAACGTCGCCGCCATCGTACCCTTCCGCGGCTACCAAGGCAGCTTCCCCTACTATTCGGCGGCGGACGTGCTGGCCGACCGCCTCGACCCGGAAAAGTTGCGCGGCCGCATCGTCCTGATGGGGACCACCGCACCCGGGCTCAAGGACCTGCGCGTGACGCCCGTCGGCAGCGTCTACGCTGGGGTCGAGGTGCACGCCAACCTGATCGCCGGCATGCTCGACGGTGACGTCAAGGAGAAGCCGTCCTTCGTCCTCGGCGCCGACGTGCTGCAGCTGCTGCTCGCCGCCTGCGTGATGGTGTTTCTGCTGCCGGCGCTGTCGCCCTTCAAGTCCACCCTGGTGACCCTGCTCGTCTTCGCCACCCTGATGGGCATCAACCTGGCGTTCTGGCAGAGCGCCAACATGGTGATTCCGATCGCCGCGGCGTTGCTGCTGGTGGCGACGCTTTACGCCGTCAACATGTCCTGGGGCTACTTCGTCGAGACCAAGACCAAGCGCCAGTTCACCAATCTGTTCGGCCAGTACGTGCCGCCCGAACTGGTCGAGGAGATGAGCCGCAATCCGGAGAGCTACAGCATGGCCGGGCGCCGCGCCGATCTGACGGTGCTCTTCTCCGACGTGCGCAGCTTCACCACCATTTCCGAAGGACTGGAACCGGACCAGCTCGCGGCCCTGATGAACGAGTACCTCGGCGCCATGACCGAGGTGATTCGCGACCATCGCGGCACCCTCGACAAGTACATCGGCGACGCCATCATGGCCTTCTGGGGTGCCCCGGTGGCCGATCCCGAGCACGCCAGCCGGGCGGTGACGACGGCGCTGGAAATGCAGAAGCGACTGCTCGAAGTGAACGTCGGCTTGCAGGCCAAGGGTTGGCCGGAGCTGAAGATCGGGGTCGGCGTCAATACCGGACCGATGACCGTCGGCGACATGGGCTCGCCGGTGCGCAAGGCGTACACGGTGATGGGCGACGCGGTCAATCTGGGCGCGCGGCTGGAGGGCATCACCAAGCAGTACGGGGTCGGCATCCTGGTCGGCGAGGTGACGCGCGACCTGGTCAAGGATGCCTTCGTCTTCCGCGAACTCGATCGGGTGCGGGTCAAGGGCAAGATCGAACCGGTGGGCATCTACGAACCCCTGGGGGCGACCGGCACCCTGGAAGCGACGGTTGCGGCCGACCTCGAATCCTGGCAGCAGGCCCTCGCCGCCTATCGCGCCCAGGACTGGGATCGCGCCGCGGCCCTGCTCAACGACCTGGAGAGCGTCCGCCCGCACTACCTGTACAAGCTCTATTTGCAGCGCATCGAGCAGCTGCGCGCGAACCCGCCCGGCGCCGACTGGGACGGTGTCACCACCTTCGAAACCAAGTGATGAAAGTCCGAATCCTCGGTTGCAGCGGCGGCATCGGCGCCGGCGATGACCGACGGCGGCTGCGCACCACCTCGATGCTGGTCGATGACGACATCCTGATCGACGCCGGCACCGGTGTCGCCGAATTGTCGCTGGACGAACTCGCGGCGATCGACCACGTCTTCATCACCCACACCCACCTCGATCACATCGCCTGCCTGCCCCTGATCAGCGACAGCGTCGGCGACCTGCGCCGCCAGCCGCTGCTGGTGCACGCCATCGAGCCGATCCTGAAGATCCTCCGCCAGCATCTGTTCAACGACGCGATCTGGCCCGATTTTCTGCAATTGCCGAGCCCGGAAGAACCCTTCGTGCGCCTGCAGCAGCTGCAGCTCGGGGCTACGCTGAGTCTCGGCAGCAGGCGCATCACCGCGCTGCCGGCCAGTCACACCGTGCCGGCGGTGGGTTATCATCTCGATTCCGGCAGCGCCAGCCTGGTCTTCAGCGGTGACACGCACGTCTGCGACGACTTCTGGCGCGAGGTCAATGGGATCGACAACCTGCGCTACCTGATCATGGAGACAGCTTTCGCCGACGCCGACCTGCAACTGGCCAAGGCCTCCCGCCATCTGTCGCCGCAGCTGCTGGCCGGCGAACTGGCCAAATGGAAGGGAGGCGCCGAGCTCTTCATCACCCATTTGAAACCCGGCAGCCAGACGCTGATCATGCAGGAGATCGCCGCCCGCCTGGGCCGCTACCAGCCGGCCATGCTCAACGATGACCATGTTTTCGAACTCTGACCCAAGCGGGTGCGGCGCGTGAGCGCGCTGCTCAACCCGGTGACCGGTATCGACGACGGCGGCGAGGACGCGCTGCGCCTGGGCTTCTTCAAGAATCTGCAAGGCGTCACCAACAAGATCCACGCGACCAACAACATCGACGAGATCATGCTCGAACTGTCGCAGGACGTCTGCGAGCTGTTCAACGCCGATCGCCTGACCATCTACGCGGTGAGCGAGGACAAGACCGCGATCGTCTCGAAGATCAAGACCGGACTCAAGTCGTTCCAGAACCTCAAGCTGCCGATCAACAACCAGAGCATGGCCGGCTACGTGGCCTTGTCGCGCAAGCTGCTCAACGTCGGCAACGTGAACGACCGGCGCGAACTGGCCGCGCACAGCCCGCAGCCGCGCTTCCAGCAGGAGGTCGATCGGCGCACCGGCTACCACACCAAGCAGATGTTGATCGCCCCGATCATCGACGCCAAGGCGGAGGAACTGCTCGGCGTCGTCCAGCTGATCAACAACAAGGCAGATGTGCCGTTCTCGCGCGACGCCGAGGAGGGTCTCGCCAGCCTCTGCGAGACGCTGGCGATCGCCTTCGCCCAACGCAACAAGGGCCTGGCCTCGGTCAAATCGAAATACGACTACCTGGTGGTCGACGCGGTGATTTCGGCCGAGGAACTGGAATTGGCGACGCGCTCGGCTCGGCGCAAGGACATCAAGCTGGAGGAGGTGCTGCTCGACGACTTCCAGGTCGCCCCGACCGCCTTGGGCGAGGCGCTGGCGCGTTTCTTCGGCGTCCCCTACGAGCCCTTCCGCCCCGGACGGCCGCGGCCGATGGACCTGCTGCGCAACCTGAAGCGCGACTACGTGGTGCAGAACCACTGGCTACCCGTAGACGAGACCCCAGAGGGCATCATCATCGTCGCCCTCGATCCGGAACAGATCAAGAGTTCGCACATCGTCAGCAACGTCTTCCCGAGGAGCCGCCTGCGCTTCTGCGTCACCACCAATCGCGAATTCGAACAGACGATCGATCTGTTCTTCGGCGGCAACCAGGACGGTGATAGCTCCTCGGTCGGCGAGCTGCTGTCCAATCTCGACCAGGACGAGGATACCGGCGATGCGATCGCCGACGACATCAACGCCGCCGCCGACAACGAGCTGGTGCGCCTGGTCAACAAGATCATCCTCGACGCCTACCAGCAGGGCGCCTCCGACATCCACATCGAGCCGCGCCTGGGCAAGGAGAAGACGCTGGTGCGTTTTCGCAAGGACGGTTCGCTGCAGCCCTACATCGAGATTCCGGCCAGCTATCGCAGCTCGCTGTCGGTGCGCCTGAAGATCATGGCCGAACTGGACATCTCGGAGCGGCGCAAACCGCAGGACGGCAAGATCAAGTTCAAGAAATACGGACCGTTGGACATCGAGCTGCGCGTCGCCAGCATTCCCTCGGCGGGGGGCGTGGAGGACATCGTGATGCGCATCCTGGCCGCGGGCGAGCCCATCCCGCTGGACAAGCTGGGCTTGTCGCCGAGCAATCTCAACAGCCTCAAGGGCGCCGTCAGCAAGCCCTACGGCCTGTTCTTCGTCTGCGGTCCCACCGGTTCGGGCAAGACGACGACGCTGCACTCGGTGCTCGGCCACCTGAACAAGCCGGAGACCAAGATCTGGACCGCCGAGGACCCGGTGGAAATCACCCAGAAGGGTCTGCGCCAGGTGCAGATCAACAAGAAAGCAGGGCTCGATTTCCCGACCATCATGAAGTCGTTCCTGCGCGCCGATCCCGACATCATCATGGTCGGCGAAATGCGCGACAAGGAGACGACCTCGCTGGGCATCGAGGCTTCGCTGACCGGCCACCTGGTGTTCGCCACGCTGCACACCAACAGCGCGCCGGAATCGATCATCCGCCTGCTCGACATGGGCATGGATCCGTTCAACTTCGCCGATGCCCTGCTCGGCGTTCTCGCCCAACGGCTGGCCAAGCGGCTGTGCAAGTGCAAGAAGGCCTATACTGCCAGCGCCGAGCAGGTGGAGTTGCTGCTCACCGAGTATTGCGAAGAACTGCTGCATACCAAGACCTTTCTCAAGGATCCGCTGGTGGCGCGGCAGGCGGTGCGCCAGGAATGGGCGACGAGCTACGCCAAGGACGGCAAGATCACCCTCTACGAAGCGAAGGGCTGCCCGCTGTGCAGCGACACCGGTTACAAGGGCAGGTTGGGTCTGCACGAACTGATGCTTGGCTCGGACGTGGTCAAGCGTTTGATCCAGGAGCACGCCCGCGTCGCCGAACTGCTGGCTGAGGCGCTGGAAGGCGGCATGCGCACGCTGAAGATGGATGGCATGGAAAAAGTGCTGTTGGGGGAGACCGACATGAAGCAGGTCAGAGCGGTTTGCATCAAGTAGCCATGGAAAGCATCGACGATCTGTTCCTGCGCCTGGAAAAGCTCAACGACATCGGCGCGGCGCTCTCCAACGAGCGCGACATCAACCGCTTGCTCGAGGTGATCCTGGTCGCAGCGAAGAACATCACCCACGCCGACGGCGGTACCCTCTATCTGAACGCCGACGACGGCAAGAGCCTGCGCTTCGAAATTCTGCACAACGACAGTCTGGGTGTTGCCCTGGGCGGCACCTCGGGCAATCCGATCACCTTCCCCAACCTGCCCCTGGCGAAGGAAGACGGCAGTCCCAACAACGCCATGATCTCCGCCTACGCCGCGATCCACGGCGAGACGGTCAACGTCGCCGACGCCTACGAGGCGGAGGGATTCGACTTCTCCGGCACGCGCAAATTCGACAAGAGCACCGGCTATCGCTCCAAGTCCTTCCTGACGGTGCCGATGCGCAATCACGAGAAGGCCATCATCGGTGTGCTGCAGCTGATCAACTGCACCGATCAGAAGACCAAGGCGGTGGTGCCCTTTTCCACCGCCGACCAGCGCCTGGCCGAGTCGCTGGCCTCGCAGGCGGCGATCGCACTGTCCAACCGACAGCTGATCCTGCAGCTGGAAGAACTGTTCGTCGCCTTCATCAACCTGATCAACCTGGCGATCGACGAGAAGTCGCCCTACACGGCCGGCCATTGCGTGCGCGTGCCGGTGCTGACGATGATGCTGGCCGAGGCGGCGGCGGAGGCGGCGGCGGAGCCGGACCATCCGCTCACCGGCTTCGCCATGGACGACGACGACCGCAATGAACTGAAGATCGCCGGCCTGCTGCACGACTGCGGCAAGGTGACCACCCCGGTGCACGTGGTGGACAAGGCGACCAAGCTGGAGACCATCTACGACCGCATCCACAATCTCGACACCCGCTTCGAGGTGATCAAGCGCGACGCCGAGATCGCGACGCTGCGCGCCCAGCTCGCCTTGCGGCCGCCAAGCGACGTCGCCGCCGAGGACAAGCTGAGCGAAGAACTGGCGGCCAAGCTGGCGCAGATCGGCGATGACCGCGAGTTTGTCCGCCGCACCAACACCGGCGGCGAATTCATGCGCGACGCCGATCTGGAGCGGGTCAAGACCATCTCCACCGCCTATCGCTGGCGCAACCCCGCTGGCGAAGAGGTCCCGTTCCTGAGCGACGAAGAGGCGGAAAACCTGTCGATCCGCGCCGGTACCTTGACCTTCGCCGAGCGCGACATCATCAACCACCACATCGTCGCCACCATCCGCATGCTCGAAGAGCTGCCCTGGCCGAAGAACCTGAAGAACGTCCCCGAGTACGCCGGCGGCCACCACGAACGCATGGACGGCAAGGGCTACCCGCGCGGACTCAAGCGCGAAGACATGTCGGTGCAGGCGCGGGTGATGGGTATCGCCGACATCTTCGAGGCGCTGACGGCGCGCGATCGGCCCTACAAGAAGGGCAAGACGCTGTCCGAGTCGCTGACCATACTGGGCAAGATGAAGGAAGGCGGCCACGTCGATCCCGATCTGTTCGACGTCTTCATCCGCCGCCGGATCTACCTCAAGTACGCCCAGGAATATCTCGAGCCGGAGCAGATCGACGACGTGGACGAAAGCAAGCTGCCCGGTTACACGCCCTGACAACGCACGTCGGCGGCGGGCGGCTCAGAGCAGGTCGGGATTGATCACCGCGCGCAGTTGGACTTCGCCGGCGCGCCGGCCGAACCACCACAGGCCGCCCTTCTTGACGCTCCAATCCGCCTCGCCACCGGCGAGCAGCAGGGCGGCGAGTTGGCCCAGCGTCGGTTGATGCCCGACCAGGAGCACGGCGCCGCCCACCGTGCCGCAAGCGGCGAGCAGGTCGGCGGCCGCGGCCCCCGGAGCGAGCCGCTCGTCCACCGCGAAGGCCGGTTGCAGCGCCAGCGCCGTTTGCCGACAGCGCAGCGCCGGACTGACGAGGATAGTCAGGGACTCGGGCTGGCGGCGGCGCAACCAGCGCGCCACGGCCTTCGCCTGCTTCTCGCCGCGGGCGGTCAACGGCCGATCGCGGTCGGCCAAGGTCGCGCTGGCGTCGGCCGCTTCGGCGTGGCGCCACAGCAGCAGGTCCAGCCCGTCGGTCAAGCGCGCCGCCATAGCCCCGATTTGCCGCCGCTCTTTTCCAGCAGGCGGATGTCGGCGATCACCATGCCGCGATCGACGGCTTTGACCATGTCGTAGATGGTGAGCAGGCCGGCGGCGACCGCGGTCAGCGCTTCCATCTCGACGCCGGTGCGGCCTAGCGTCTCGGCCGTGACGCGGCAGTCGATGTGGCAGGCTTGCTCGTCTACCGTGAACTCGACACCGATGTGGGTCAGCGCCAGCGGATGGCAGAGCGGGATCAGGTCGGCGGTGCGCTTGGCCGCCTGTATCGCCGCGATGCGGGCCACGCCCAGCACGTCGCCCTTGGCGGCGCTGCCGCTCTTGATCAGGGCCAGGGTCGCCGCCTGCATGGTGATCTGGCCGGCGGCGATGGCGAGGCGCTGCGTCTCGCTCTTGGCACCGACGTCGACCATGTGCGCCTGACCCTCGGCGTCGAAGTGGGTCAGCGGTGATATTTCGGCCTGGTTCATGGCGATGGTTTCCTAGCTGACAATTGAAATTCCCGGTTACATGGCTGCCGAGCGGAAACGCTATCATAAGCCCCATGCGCAACTTGCGATTGCTGTTTTCGTTCTGTCTGTTGGCGGTGGCACCGGCGTTGCTGGCGGAGGGGCTGCCCGACCTCGGCGAGGCGTCGCAGGCCGGTCTGTCGCCGCAGCTGGAAAAGCGCATCGGCGAATCGATCATGCACGACATTCGCTTGCACGAACCCTCCTACGTCGACGATCCGGAGGTGGCCGGCTACGTCAATCGTCTCGGCCTGCGTCTGGTGTCGCAGAGCAGCGAAGTGCACCAGGACTTCGAGTTCTTCGTGCTCAAGGATTCGACGCTCAACGCCTTCGCCATGCCCGGCGGCTACATCGGCGTCCATACGGCGCTGCTCTTGGCGACCCAATCGGAATCCGAACTCGCCTCGGTGTTGGCGCACGAGATCTCGCACGTCACCCAGCACCATCTGGCGCGGCAGTTGGGCGCCCAGAGCCAGGCGCAACTGCCGATGCTGCTGGCGATGGCGGTGGCGGTGCTGGCCGCACGTAGCAACTCGGACGTCGCCGCCGGGGCCCTGATGGCCGGCCAGGCCGCCGCCATCCAGCAGCAGCTCAACTATTCGCGTGACTTCGAGCGCGAGGCCGACCGCCTCGGCCTCAGCCTGCTCGAACGGGCCGGCTTCGACACGCGGGGGATGGCGACCTTCTTCGAGCGGCTGCAGAAATTCGGCCGGGTCTACGACAACAACGCCCCGGGCTATCTGCGCACCCATCCGCTGACCACCGAACGAATCGCCGACATGGAGAACCGCATCGAGGGCAGCCCCTATCGGCAGGTGCCCGACTCGCTCGACTTTCTGCTGGTGCGAGCCAAGCTGCGCGCCGCTGAGGGGACGCCCGCCGACGCGCTGACCGACTTTAGGGTGCAGGTGGATGAGCACAAGTTCACCAGCGAGGTCGCGGCGCGCTACGGTTTGGCGCGGGCGCAGCTGCGCGTCGAAGATTTCGCCGCCGCCGAGCGCGAGCTGGCGGAATTGCGCAAGCTGAAGGTGAACGCGGCGATGATCGAAGAACTGGCGGCGGAGCTGCGCCTGGCGCAGAAGGACCCGGCCGGTGCGGTGAAGATACTGGCAGCGGCGCTGATCCGCTATCCCCAGGAGCGCAGCCTGGCCTATACCCAGGTCGAGGCGTTGCTCGCCCAGGGTCTGCCGAAGCTGGCGCTGCGCGCGACGGTGGACGATCTGCAGCGCTATCCCTCGGACAGCCGCATGCACGGCCTGCAGGCGCGCAGCTACGCGGCGCTGGGCGAGCGACTGTTGCAGCACAGCGCCCAGGCCGAG
>JAHFRE010000326.1 GCA_023258955.1 Sterolibacterium sp. | reverse complement strand
TCCTGCTCGAAGCTGCGGAAGTAGCCGGCGAGATTCGGCCGGCCGAATTCGTTGTTGAAGGCCGCCGCGCCGATCGGCCCTTCGATCATGATGTCGAGCGCCGAGGCGATGCGGCCGGGCTTGCCGTACGGTTGGCCGGCGCCAGCCTCCCACGGCTGGGCGAAGCCGGCGATGTTCAGGTTGGACACCGAGAAGCCGCACAGACCGGCCTTGGGCTTGGCACCGCGGCCGGTGGCCCCCTCGTCGCGGATTTCGCCGCCGGAGCCGGTGGCCGCGCCCGGATGGGGGGAGATGGCGGTCGGATGGTTGTGCGTCTCGACCTTGGTCAGGATGTGCGTCTCGCCTTCGTGGTAGGCGTAGGCGCCGCCAGCACCCGGATGAAAACGCCGCACCCTCGCCCCCTCGATCACCGAGGCGTTGTCGGCGTAGGCGACGATGGTCCCCTGCGGATGCGCCTGGTGGGTGCTGCGGATCATGCCGAACAAGCTCTCTGGGCGCGGCTCGCCGTCGAGCGTCCAGGCGGCGTTGAATATCTTGTGGCGGCAATGCTCGGAGTTGGCCTGGGCGAACATCATCAGCTCGACATCGGTCGGATCGCGCCCGAGACGGCCGAAGGCCGCGGCCAGGTAGTCGAGTTCGTCCTCGGACAGCGCCAGACCGAGTTCGCCGTTGGCATCGACGAGGGCGCGGCGACCGCGCGCAGCCAGCGGCACAGCGGTCAAGGCTTGCGGCGCCACGTGATTGAACAGCGCCCGCGCCTCACCCAGAGAAGCGAGCACGGACTCGGTCATGCGATCGTGGAGCGCATCGCCCAGCGCCTCGCGCTCGAACTCGCCCTGGGCGTACCAGGCGGTGCCACGTTCGATCCGGGCAACGGCGCCAAAGCCGCACTGACGTGCAATCTCGCTGGCCTTGGAGGACCACGGCGAAATCGTGCCCAGGCGCGGCGTCACCAGCAGCAGGGTGCCCGAGGGCGTTTGCGGCGAGTCTTCGGCGGCGAGCAATTGCCGCAGGCGCTCGCCCTCGGCGGCGGTCAACGGCGTCGAGGTTTCGACGAAATAGCGGTGATCGGCGGCCAGGCCGGTGAGGCCGGGACAGCGCTTGCGCGCCAGCTCGAACAGGCGCTGCAGGCGCGCCGGGGAATGCGCGGCGCCGCCGGCAAGCGTCAGGATCTCGGACATGGTGGCGGGCGCGTCGTCGTTGGCATGCGGGAAGCGCAGATTATACCCTTCGCTGCCGCCCCCTGCTGCAGCGACGAGCCGGCGTCGTCACCGCCGCGGCCAATTTCACCGCGGCGGTGGCGCCAGCCAGCCCCCTTCTCCTCAACCCTCTGCTTCACCCCCGCGACTCGCTGCGGCGATCGTTTCATAGACCGCGTAGCGATCGTCGATCATCTTCTGCACCTTGACCATCTTCTGTGCGGCGTCGGCGCCGCTCAGGAGGCTGCGGAAACGGCCCTCGTGCTTGGCGAATTCGCCGAAGGCGATCGAGGGCTTCTTCGAATCGAGCTGCATCGGATTCTTGCCCTCGGCAGCCAGGCGCGGATCGTAGCGGAACAGCGGCCAATGCCCGGCATCGACCGCCAGCTGCTGCTGGCTCAGGTTGCAGCCGAGCTCCATGCCCTGCTCGCGGCAGGGACTGTAGGCGATGATCAGCGACGGACCGTCGTAGGCCTCGGCCTCCATGAAGGCCTTCAGCGTGTGCACGTCCTTGGCGCCGTAGGCGACGCGGGCGACATAGACGTGGCCGTAGGACATGGCGATCTGCGCCAGATCCTTCTTGCCCTGCGCCTTGCCGTTGGCGGCGAACTTGGCGACGGCGCCCAGCGGGGTGGACTTCGATGCCTGGCCGCCGGTATTGGAATAGACCTCGGTGTCGAGCACCAGGATGTTCACGTTGCGCCCGGTGGCGATGACGTGGTCGAGGCCGGAGAAGCCGATGTCGTAGGCCCAGCCGTCGCCACCCATGATCCAGACGCTCTTCTTCACCAGGGCGTCGGCCACGCTCGCCAGTTCCCTGGCTTGGGGCAGGTCGATCGCGGCCAGCTTCTTCGCCAGCTGCTCGACGCGGTCGCGCTGCCGGTAGATGCCCGCCTCGGTCGTCTGATCGGCGGTGAGCAGCGCCTCGGCAAGATCGCCGCCGATCTTGTCGGACAGCGCCAACACCAGTTCGCGCGCGTACTCGTTTTGCTTGTCAATGGTGACGCGGAAACCGAGACCGAACTCGGCGTTGTCCTCGAACAGCGAATTGGCCCAGGCCGGTCCGCGCCCTTCCTCGTTGGTGGTCCAGGGAGTGGACGGCAGGTTGCCGCCGTAGATCGAGGAGCAGCCGGTGGCGTTGGCCACCACCATGCGGTCGCCGAACAGTTGCGTCGTCAGCTTGACGTAGGGGGTCTCGCCGCAGCCGACGCAGGCGCCGGAGAACTCGAACAGCGGCTGCGCCAGCATCGCGCCCTTCATGGTGTTCATCTTGATCTTGTCGCGGTCGTACTCGGGCAGCTTGCGGAAGAAGTCCCAGTTGGCGCTCTCCTGGGCGCGCAGCGGCGCTTGCGGCGCCAGCATCAAGGCCTTCCGCGTCGGGTCCTTCTTGTCGGTGGCCGGGCAGATCTCGACGCAGAGGTTGCAGCCGGTGCAATCCTCGGGAGCGACCTGGTAGGAGATGTGCAGGCCGGCCTCGAACTCCTTGCCCTTCACCGGCACGTGCTTGAAGGTCGGTGGCGCATTGGCGGTGAGCGCGGGATCGAAGACCTTGGAGCGGATCGCCGCGTGCGGGCAGACGAAGGGGCACTTGCCGCAGTGGATGCACAGCTCCTCGTCCCAGACGG
The DNA here is from genome assembly GCA_023258955.1 of Sterolibacterium sp. Classification (GTDB taxonomy): domain Bacteria; phylum Pseudomonadota; class Gammaproteobacteria; order Burkholderiales; family Rhodocyclaceae; genus CAIYYX01. The sequence goes on along the minus strand of JAHFRE010000326.1, from coordinate 945 downwards.
GGATCTCCTGGGCCAGGTTGCGCTTCTCATATTGGGTGGTGCCCGGCGGGAAGGTGCCGTCGGCGGGAAAGAAGGAGACGGGGATGGCGTCGCCGCGGCCGGCGATGATCTCGCCGGTCACCTTGCACACGAACTCGGGCGAGTCCGCCGCCACCGGCGCCACCTTCTCGAAGTCGCTGGTCGCCCGGTCGGGGACCTTGACCTGGTGCATATTGGCCAGGGCCGCGTCGATCGCCTCGTAGTTCTTCTCGATCACCGCCTGACCGGCCTTGGCGTAGGTCTTCTTCGCCGCGTTCTTGATCGCTTCGATCGCCTCGTCGCGCGGAATCACGTTGGAGATGGCGAAGAAGCAGGTCTGCATGATGGTGTTGATGCGCTGTCCCATGCCGGCCTTGTGGGCCACGGCGTAGGCGTCGATGGTGTAGAACTTCAGCTTCTTGTCGATCACCTGCTGCTGCATCCGGTGCGGCAGCGTATCCCAGACCTTGTCCGCGGGCGAGGCCGAGTTGAGCAGGAAAGTCGCGCCCGGCGCGGCAGCGTCGAGGATGTCGTAGCGCTCGAGGAACACCGGCAGGTGGCAGGCGACGAAATCGGCTTCGTTGTTGCCGATCAAATAGGAGGAGAGGATCTGCCGTGGGCCGAAGCGCAGATGCGAGGTGGTGGTCGAACCGGACTTCTTCGAGTCATAGACGAAATAGCCCTGACAGAACTTGTCCGTCTCCTCGCCGATGATCTTGATCGAGTTCTTGTTGGCCGACACCGTACCGTCGGAACCGAGGCCGTAGAACATGGCGCGCACCACGCCGCGGCCGGCATCGACCGTGAAGGCGTCGTCCCAGGGCAGGCTGGAGCCGGACAGGTCGTCGTTGATGCCGATGGTGAAGCTGTTCTTCGGCTTGTCCTGCTTCAGTTCGTCGAATACCGCCTTGATCATGCCCGGCGTGA
>JAHFRE010000121.1 GCA_023258955.1 Sterolibacterium sp. | reverse complement strand
CGGGGCAGGCGCGTAATATGAGCACCAACTTTCCCACCGCGTCGGTCGGTTCGTCGCAAGCGCCGACCGCCGCCGTGGAAAAGTTTCAGAGCGCCTCACACACAAAAATCCGGACACTCCCGGGCGACCAGATCGCTCTGGCGCACCGAGGTCGCCAATCGATCGGCGACCTCCACCAACAACCGGTCACCGGTCAGGTGGCCCAGGGTATCGTTGATCGCTTTGAAATTGTCGAGATCGAGCAGCATCAGCGCGAACTGTCGGCGGTTGCGTTCGGCCAGTCCCACCACCTGCGCCAGCTTCTGATTGAGGCTGACGCGATTGGGCAGGCCGGTGAGCTGATCGAAATAGGCGAGCTCCTTGATCTTCTCCTCGGAGCGCTTGCGTTCGGTGATGTCGTGCTGGGTGCCGATGTAGTGGCTGATGGCGCCGTCTGCGCCACGCAGCGCGGAGATGGTCAGCGCTTTGGGATAGATTTCGCCATTTTTGCGCCGGTCCCAGATCTCTCCCTGCCAGCTGCCGCTGCGATTGATCGACTCCCACATCTCGCGATAGAAGGCATCGCTGTGGCGGCCGGACTTGAGGATGCGCGGCGTTTGGCCGACGATCTCTGCCGCCGTGTAGCCGGTGAGCTCGCTGAAGGCGCGGTTCACCCTGAGGATGACGTTGTTGGCGTCGGTGACCACCATCCCCTCCTGCGATTCGAAGGCCGCGGCGGCGATGCGCAGCTGCTCTTCGTCGCGCTTGCGCTCGGTGACGTTGCGCAGCGTGCCGATCAGCGAGCTCACCCGCTGCGCCTTGTCGCGCACCGCCTCGCAGTGCATGACCACGCACAGCGGCAGGCCGTCGGCGCGGCGCAACCCGTACTCGAGGCTGCCGCTGCCCTCGCGCGCCGTGCGCGCCAAGAGTTCCTCGACCGCGGCTTGCTCGGCGCGATCGACGCGGGCGAGGAAGCGTTCCAGATCGGGATCGAAGTGTTCTCGCGCCATGCCGCACAGGGCATACATGCCATCGGACCACTTGAAGCGCCGGCTGTCGAGGTCGAGTTCCCAGCTGCCCATCTCGGCGATGCGTTGTGCTTCGGTGAGGTAGCCTTGCTGGGTGGCGATGAAGTCGCGGGTGATCTTCTTCTGCTTCAAGTAGCCGACCACCAGCAACAGCGCCAACAGCGAGGCGAAAGCGATGATCGCCAGCAGCACCTGCCGCTGTGAGGCGGCGACGCGCTTGAGCTCCGCCGCCGACGCCGTCACATAGACGATCAGCGGCGTCTCGGCGATGCTGAGGTAGGCGGTGCTGCGCTCGGCGCCCGGGCTGCCGTCGATGGCCACACCGGCGTTGCCCTCGCTGATCTTGGCCAGCAACTCGGGCGCGATGCTGGTTCCCTGCACCTGATCCAGGTGGTGCGAGCGGGTCACCACAGCGCCGCGGCGGCTGACCACCGTCACCGTGGTGTCGCCGCTGAGGTGCAGGTTCGGGCCGAAATCCGCCAGCGAGTCCTGCCTGACCGAGAGGGCGACGACGCCGGCGAACTGGCCCCGTTGGTCGTAGATCGGTCGCGCCAGCGGCACCGAATGGCGCTTGGTGACGCGGCCGAAGAGCGGCTCGTCGATGAAGTAGCGATCCTTGCCGCCGTCGGCGAAGTAGCGGAAGTAGCGCGCGTCGTGGAGGTCGATGCCGAGCTTGACCTTGGGCGTGTCGGTGTAGGCCAGATGGCCGCCGCCGTCCACCACCACGACCAGCAGTTCGCGATCGGCGAGCGGGCCGCTACGCAGCCACTGGACGTTGCGGTGAAAGTTGCGCGGATCGTCGGCGTAGAGTCGGCGCAGGGCGAGCAGGGTGTCGTCGTAGGCGCGCAAGCGGCTGGCCATGATGGCTTCGGAGACCTGCACCAGGTTGGTGAGTTCGCTGTTGAACGCCTCTAGACGCGTCTTCTCCTGGCGATCGGCCTGGCCGTCGGCGAGGAAGAACAGGGCGCAGCTCAGCACCAGCCAGAGCAGCACCAGACCCGCCGAACGTCGGCTCTCCCTCACTGCGCTTCACCTTCGGAAATGGGGTGGAATAGATGCGGCAACAGGCTCGCCGCGGATAGTACTACGATCGGCGCCGGCTCAGTTCCGGCCGGGCGTCAACTGCCCGAGTTGCCCCGCCAGCCCCTCGAGTGCCGCGTAGGTCTGTTCGCCGCTATCGAGCATCTCCACCAGCTCCTTCATGAAGCCATTGACCAGGTCGCCGAGGTGGCGCTCCTGATCCTCGCTCAGGCCCAGGTGCACGAAGGAGTTGACCAGCTTCTGCTCCAGGCGCATGAACAGCTCCGAGGTGTTGGCGCGGTTGGCGAGCAGGGCCTGGCGCAGGCTCGCGGTCATGGCGCGAACCTGTTCCATGGCGCCCTTGATGCCATCCTGGTTCCTCTGGTTCGCCTCCTCGATCTCCAACGCACGCAGCCTCGCCTCGGCGGACTCGGCGGCGATGCACAGGTGATCGCGCAAGCGGCCGCAGTATTCCGGGTCGGCCAGCGGCATGTTGTTGATCATCATGGTCAGGCGCTCGAAGTTGTGCACGCTGCGATTGCGGAACTCGAAGATCCGCTCCAAACCCTTGACGTGATTGAGCACCGCGGTCTCGAGCGGCACATCGGCGCCTTGCGCGCTGAGCGTCTGGGTGCGCAGGGAAATTCGCGTCTGCACGACGCCGTCGAGTCGATAGCGTTGCAGCATCTCCAGCACGCCCGTCGCGATCTGCTGCTCGCTGTCCCAGGAAATCAGCTCGCGCATGAAGCGCACCAGGATCGCATACTCATCCATGTTGGCCATCACCAGCGAGGAGAGCAGCTCCGAATCCTCCAACTGGCGCACCAGCGCTCGTTTGCCGCCGACCATGTCCTGGGCGACCCGCACCTTGCGCAGCATCTCCTCGGTCTCGAACGGCTTGACGATGAAATCCTGGCCGCCGGCATCGTAGCCTCTCAGCCGCGCCTCGATGGTGTCCTGGCTGGAAACGAAGGTCACCGGAATCTGGCCCAGCGCCGCGTCGTCCTTGAGCCGCCGGCACAGTTCGTAGCCATCGACACCGGGCATGCGCACATCGAGCAGGAACATGTCGGGGCTCGCCACCGCCAGCCGCTCCAGGCAGGCAGCGGCGGCGCTGAAGGTCTCCACCGCGTACGCGGGTTCGAGGATGCCGCGGATGATGTCGAGGACCAGCGGGTCGTCGTCGACCACGAACACCTTGAACGCTTCGCTCATCTTTCTCCCCCATGGTCGCTGGTCAGCGCCGGCGGCGACTCGAGTTCGCTGCCCAGCGCGCTGCGCAGCGCGCCGCACACGGCGAGCGCGCCCCGTTCCAGATCCAGCAGCAGCGCTGCGGCCGGTGCGGCGCCGTCGATCGCCGCTTCCAGCGCCGCGGCGACGCCATGCAAGTCCTTCATGCCGAGCAGGCCGCACCTTCCCTTCAGCGCGTGCGCCGCCATGCTCGCCGCCTCGGCTTGGTGCGCCGCCAGCGCCGCGCGGACCGCCGCGATCGCGGTCGGCGCCCAGCCGACGAAGTCACGCAGCCAGCGGCGATAGCGCGCCTCGTCGTGTTGCAGCAAGGCCAGGCCGGCGCCGGTGTCGATCCCCGGGATGGCCGGCATGGTCGACGCCGCCCGGCCGGCGCCGGCGTCGGTGTCGGTGTACGGCCGTTGCTTGGCCGCCGGAATCCAGCGCGCCAGCAGGCGGTAGAAGCTGTCTTCGTCGAAGGGCTTGCCGATGTGATCGTTCATGCCGTCGGCCAGGTGCTGTGCCCGCTCGTGCGCCATGGTGTGCGCCGTCATGGCGATGATCGGCAGCGCCTCGAGTCCGGGCAGTTGGCGGATCACGCGGGTGGCGGTGAGGCCGTCCATCACCGGCATCTGGATGTCCATCAACACCAGATCGAAGCGCTCGCCGGCGACGCCTAGCAGCTCCAGCGCCTCGTGGCCGTTGCAGGCGTGGCGCGGGGTGATGCCGACCACGGCGAGCAGGCCTTCGACGACATCGCGGTTGAAGGCCTGGTCATCGACCACCAGCACGCGCACATCGTGATACAGCCGCCGCGCCAGCGGCCGCGCCGCTTGTGGTGTCGGCAGCGACTCGCCGGGACGGCCCAGACCGAACCAAACCTTGACCCGGAAGGTCGCACCGTGGCCGGCGCGGCTGCTGACGCTGATTTCGCCATCCATCATTTCCGCCAGTCGCTTGCAGATCGCCAGACCGAGGCCGGTGCCGCCGAATTTTCGCGTCATCGAGGCGTCTGCCTGGGAGAAGGGCTTGAACAGCGAGGCCATTTCCTCCGGGCGCAGACCGATGCCGGTATCCTCGACCTCGAGCGCCAGACCGATGCGTCCGGCTTCGCGCCCGCACAGACCGATGCGCAGGTCGATCCTGCCCGAGGCAGTGAACTTGAGCGCGTTGGACAGCAGGTTGAGCAATATCTGCTCGAGGCGCAGCGGATCGCCGACCAGGTCGTCGGGAACCTCCGGGTCGACCCGCTGGTTGAGTTCGAGACCCTTCTCCGCCGCCTTGTAGGACATGATCGACAGGTCCCGCGCCAGCAGGCTGCGCAGGCTGAAGCTGAGCGTCTCGAGCTGCATGCTGCCGGCGGCGATCTTCGACAGGTCGAGCAAGTCGTTGACGATGCCCGAGAGCAGGTTGCCCGCTACCGCGATCTTCTCCAGATATTGTTGTTGCTGCGGATCGGTGCACAGCGGCAGCGCCAGGCCGGCGAAACCCAGGACGGCGGCCAGCGGCGTGCGCAACTCGTGCGTGATGTTGGCGAGAAACGCGTCCTTGGTGCGCTCGGCGATTTTGGCCGCGTCCAGCGCCTGGTTCAATTGCGCCGTGCGCTGCAGGATCAGATCCTCCATGGTCGCGCTCAGTCGCCGCAGTTGCTCCTCGCCGCGCTTGAGCTTGATGTGGTTGCGGATTCTGGCGCGGGTGATGGCGGGGTTGACCGGCTTGGTCAGGTAGTCGATGGCACCGAGCGCGAGGCCCCGGGTTTCGTCCTGTACCGAATCGAGCGAACTGATGAAGATGAGGGGGATGGCGCGGGTCGCCGGGCACGCCTGCAGGCGGCGACAGAGCTCGTAGCCGTCGATGTCGTCCATCATCACGTCGAGGAAGATCAGATCTGGCTGATGCGCGCAAGCCCAGGCCAGGGCCTCGGCGGCGCGCGCGCAGCCGTGCACCGCGTAGTCCGCCTCCAGCATGGTCACCATCGACTCCAGAAAGCACTCGTCGTCGTCGACGACCAAAATCTTTTCCATTCCCCCCCCGAGAGCTGCTGCCGGCGCCGATCATCGACCCACCATGCGGGGCGGGCGCATCGGCCGAGCATACCGTGAAGCGCCCGCCTTGTCATTGGTGGTCCCGGTTCACGTCGCTCGCGGCCAGCGGCAGCGACACTTCGAACAGCGTGCCGCGGCCGGGATGCGAGCGGACCGCCACCGGGGCCTGCAGCAGCTCGGACAGACGCTTGACGATGGCCAATCCCAGTCCCAGCCCCTTGGCCCGGTCGCGCTCCTGATTGGCCACCTGGAAATACTCGAGGAAGATGTCCGCGATGTGCGCCGAGTCGATGCCCACGCCCGTGTCCCAAACCTGGATCAGGGCGCGCTGGCCGCGGCGGCGCACGCCCACCAGGACGCCGCCGCGCTCGGTGTAGCGGATGGCGTTGCCGATCAGGTTGCCGAGCAGACTGTGCAGCAGCGCCGGATCGGTGCCGAAGGCCAGCTCGCCCACCGGGAAGAAGAGCTTGAAGCGCAGCTTCTTGGCCAGGGCCAGCGGCGAGAATATCGAATCGATCCAGTAGAACAGCTCCTCGGCTGAAATCCTTTCGTACTGCGGCTTGACGACGCCGGCGTCGAGTCGCGAAATCTCCACCAGGACGCTCAGAATGTCGCCCAGCGAGCGCACCGACTCGGTCAGCTTCTGGCTCAAGCCCTCCTGCTTCGGGCTCAGGCCGGACTTGTGCAAGGCGTCGTGGAACAGGTTGATGGCCTGGATCGGTTGCCACAGGTCGTGGCTGGCAGCGGCGAGAAAGCGGGTCTTGGAGAGATTGGCCTGTTCCGCCGCCTGTTTGGCGGCGACCAGCGCCGCCTCGGTGGTGACCCGCTCGCTGACGTCGATGAAGGCCCACAGCGACAGGTCGGTCTGCCGGTCCATCAGCACCGCGCTCAGATCGACCCAAATGGGGCGGCCGTCCTGGCGCAGGTGCTGGACACGCGCGGCGAAAATGCCGCCGCCTGCCAGGATCGGGTAGGCCGCAGCGGCGAGCGCGCGATACTCTTCCTCGGACAGGTAGTGTCGCCGCGACGGCACGCCCACCGCCGCCCCGGGGGCGTAGCCGAGGATCTTTTCGAGACCCGGATTGGCCCAGAGGATGACCCGATCTTGCACCGAGGCGATGCCGAACAGCTCGGTGTTGAGGATCGCCTGCTGTTCGGCGGCGATCAGGCGATAGGCGTCCTGGGACTTGCGCGCTTCGGCCGTTGCATCGGTGACGCGCCGCTGCATTTCCTCCTGGCTTCCCTGGAGACGCGCGACCATCAGATTGATGCCGTTGGAGAGCTGGCGCAACACGCTATCCTGGGTCGGGGCGACGCGCGCCGACAGGTCACCGGCGCTGATCGCTTCGACCACGTCGCCGACTTGGCGCAGGCGACGAATGACGCTGCGGCTCAGGTACCAGGCGAGCAGGTTGCCGAAGAGCAGGCCACCGAGGGTCATCAGGATGCCCGCCAGCATCAGTTCGCGCTCGCGAGCCACGGTCGCCTCGAGCGAGAACTCGAGCACCACCCGGCCCAGTGGCGGCAGGTCCGGCGCAGCTTCGCCCGGATCGAACAGCTCGTCGAGGGGCAGCTCGGAGCGCCGGATGGCGTGCACCAGCAGGCGCGAGTCGGCCAGCACGACTTCGCCGGGCGCACCGCCGATCAACGGTCTGGCGTCGCCGCTGAAGTCGCCGCTGCGCGCCACCGGCCTGCCGTTGGCGTCGAAGATGGCGACGGCGCTGAGGTCGCGCTCTCGCTTGGCGCCGCGCACCAGATTGTCCAGCGCCTCGCTGTTGCCCGAGAACAATCCGTACTCGCTCGCCGCTGCCAGCTGCCGCGCCAGCGCCCAGGCGCGGCTGCTCTGCGCGGCACCGACGTCGCTCATCCGCCCGGCGATGAAGAAGCTGGCCAGCGCCAGCGCCAACAGCGCCGCCGGCAGCAGCGCCGCCACCAGTACCCGTTGCTGGATGCCGAAACGTGTCATCGGTGGCGCTCGCTTTCTAGCAGTCTTGCCGTCAACTCGGCCTCATCGAGCTGCAGGCCGAGGGCGCGTGCGACGTGCCCATTGACCTGCACCGTAAACTGCGCCGGATATTGCGGCGCCGGCAGAGCGCGGCCGGCGAGCACGGCGCGCGCCATGACCCCGGCCTGGCTGCCGATCTGGGCGGGCGTGGCGTAGATCGCGAGCAGCGCGCCGGCCCTGACGTAGGCCGGCGAGAAGGCGACCAGGGGAACGCGCGCGCGATACGAGGCGAGCAGGATGTACTGGATGCTGCTGCTGTTCCAGATGCTCGGTTCGGCCACCGCCAGCAGCACCTGGGCTTCGTCGAGGGTGCGCTGCAACTGCGCATAGAGCGAGGCGCTGCTGTCGACGAAGTGGCTGACCAGGCGCAGGCCGCGCAGCGCCGCAGCCTCGGCCAAGGCGGGCTTGTGCGCCTCTGAGGCGGGACCCCAGAGCACGCCGACGTTGCGTTGCTCGGGCAGGGCTAGGCGCAGCAACTCGAGCTGGCGCGCGTAGGCTTGGTCCAGATAGATGGCGGACGCCGCCCGCCGCCCCTGCGCCTTGACCAGCAGCGGCTCGGCCGCCGCGCGCGGCAACAGCGCGTAGAGCTGGCTGACCTTGCTCTCGCTGTCGCTCAAGGCCTGCGCCGCGGCGCTGCCCAGCGCGATCACCAGGCGCGGCGCGTGGCCGCCGAGGGTCGCCGCGTCGCGGCTGCCGATCAGCGCCACCTGGCCGCGGCCGACGCCGCCCTGCTCGAGCTCGGTCAGCAGGGCCTCGGTCGCCTCGGCGTGGCTGCCGCCCTGCTCGCTCGCAACGACGACGATCAGTGGCTCGACGGCCAGCGCCGGCGCTGTGCCGAGCAGCAACGCCGTCGCGATGGCGACGAGCGCTGCCGCGGCGGCGCCGGCTCGGTTCATGCTGTGTAGAGCTTCGCCGCTGTGCCTAGAGTCGCATGCTGACGGTGGTAAACACCAAGCGCGGGAAGAAGAAGTGGTTGTTGTAGTCGTTGTAGCGATGGCCGCCGAGGTTCTGCACCACCCAGGCGAGTTCGCCGCGGCTGGGGCCCAGCGCAAAGGGGTAGGCCAGGCGCAGGTCGGTACGCGACCAGCCGGAAAGGACATTGCCCGCCTTCTGCCAGGTCATCGCGTCCTGCAGGTGGTGGATCAGGCTCAGATCCAGCTCGCGCGGCAGTCGCTGCGTCAACATCAGCATCTTGGCGTCGCGCGGCGCCGACTGGGCGGTGCCGCTATCGGGGGAGTCGATGTCGGTGTGGGTGTGGTTGTAGGTCAGCTGGGCGCCGCTCCAGGGTGCCATTTTCAGCTGGAACTCGCCGCCCTTGATGCTGGTCGGGATCGGGTCGTTGAGGTACTCCTGCGCCGTCTGCGAGCCCAGCAGCTTGGTGTGCGGCGGCAGCGCGTAGGCCTGCGCCCGGATCATGTGCTCGACCCGTTCGCTGAAAAGGCGCAGGTCGATGGTCAGGTGCAGCGGCCTGATCTCACCCAGATAGCCGATCTCCCGCGATAGAACGGTCTCGGGCTGTGGCACGTTGCGCGAGACGTAGGTTTCGTCGAGCAGCACGCCATTGACGATGTACTGGGTGTTGGACTTGGCTTCGTACAGCGACGGCGGACGCTGGGCGCGCGAGGCGCCCAGGCGCAGGGTCTGGCCGGGCGCGAGGTGCCAGTTGAGCATCAGCCGCGGTGCCAGGCTGTCGCCGCTGAGACTGCTGTGCTCCTCGAGGGCGCCGATGTTGGCGAGCAACGTCGGCGACAGGCGCCATTCCAAATTGCCGAACAGGCGCGCGAAATTGGTGGCGAGCTGCGGCACCCCGTACAACTGTTGGGAGCGCACCTCCTCGCGGCGCAACTCGCCCCCCCAGACCAGGCGCAGACTCGGATCGAGGCGCAGCGTGTGCGCCAGCGTCAGCACGTCGTTGGCTGCCTCGCCGCCGAAGTCCACCACGGTGCCAAAGAAGGGCGCCGGCAGCTTGTAGTTGAAGTTGTCGCGTGGCACCTCCTCGGAGTGCGAAAGGCTCACCGCCAGGTCAGAATCGGGGCCCAGCACCCGCTTCCAGTCCGCTTGCAGATAGCGCGTCTGGTTGCGCTTTTCGCGCACCGGATTGCCCACCGCGAACAGATTGCCGGTGCCCGAATAGAGGGTCGCCGCACCGGCACGCAGCTCGACGCTGTCGCGCTCGCTGGCGCGAAAGTCGACGCGCAGGTTGGCGATTTCCAGGTGGTTGACGCCGTCGGGGGCGGACAGTCCGGTGTTGGTGGCTGGATCCAACCAGTGGCCGAGCGGCCCGACCAGGCCTTCGTCGCCGCTGCGCCGGGCGCTGAGGCGCAAGCTCAGCGTCTCGTTGCCCCAACCGCCGCGCGCGCTCCAGTCGGCGATGCCGTTGTTGCCGCGGGTGACGCTTGCGGCGAGGCCGCGCGTGTCGTTCGGATCCCGGGTGACGATGTTGATGACGCCGAGTATGGCGCGGGCGCCATAGGCCGCCGAGTTGGAACCGCGCAAGACCTCGATCCGTTCGATGTCGTCGACGGCGACGGTTTGCAGGCCGTTGCCGGCGTTGCCGAGGAGGAAGGGCGAGTACACCGAGCGGCCGTCGATGAGCACCTGCAGGCGGTTCGAATAGTCACCGAAGCCGCCGTGGTAGCTGACGATGGGGGGCGAATTCTCGAAGGCGTTGGTGACCTGGAATCCCGGCACCAGGCGCAGCAGGTCCGGCACGGTGCGGGCGCCGCTGCGGTGTATGGTGTCGCGGTCGAGCACCGTCACCGCACCGGGCGCCTCGTCGAGCGGCTGCGACAGGCGCGACACCGAGAGGACGATCGGCATGTCGGCGAGGAAATCGCTTTCCGACGGTGGCTTGGCTGTTTCCGCTGCGATCGCCACGATGGGCAGCAGCACGGCCAGAGCGGCCGCAGTCTTGCAGAGCATCACTATCCCCCCGGATTTTGCAGTTGGTACCCTTGGTCCCCGCCCCAATATACCATCACAATATGCCGACCGGTATATGCGCTTTCGGATAGCAGCGGACCGCAGGCCGGGCTGCGGCCCGGCGCGCTTGCGGATCAGGGTCGATGCTGCGCCGAGAAGACAGCGGGAAGGCGCTAGAGCAGAGCGGGGACCGGCTCGAGTGTGCCCGATTGCGCGGCAGACGGGCTGGGCGCAGCCCCGTGGGCTGTCAGTCGCTGTCCTCGCCGCAACTGTAGTGCGGACATTGGTCGGGCCGCGAGCACTGCTTTTCCAGTCCCGGCATGCGCATGCAGACGTAGCCCTCCCACAGGCGGCTCGCCCGCGCCAGGCGACAACGGGTCAACTCGACCATCGGCTCGACCGACAAGCCGAAGGCTTCATCCGGCTTGCGCCTGAATCCGACGAGTTGCTGCGTGCTGCTCGACATGACCATCCTCCAGGCTCCCTTATATGCCTGAATCGGGCAACTGGCAAGCATCCGGCATAGGTAGAAACCCCTAGGCGGCCTGCCGGCGCCTCGTCGCAACGAGCGACCGCCTCAAAACGCGCCGATGGCCAGACCGGCGGCAATGGTTGCACCGAGCTCTTCGCCGCGCTGCAGATCCGCTGCGCCGAGCACCTTGACGGCCAAGATCTCGGCCTTGGTCTGGGCGTGGGTGCACACGATCATCGGCGGCGCAACAGCGCGCAGGCGCCAGCCGGTGGCGATCCGCTCGATCTGGCGCACGGCGTTGGCGCCGTCGCTGCCGGCGCAGACGACCGCGGCGTAGGCGCGGCCGTTGATCAGGTCCAGCGCCGGGTAGTAGGTGCGGTCGAAGAAATCCTTCATCAGTCCGGCGATAGCCGCGAGGTTCTCCGGCGTGGCGAAGACGTAGGCGTCGGCGTCGATGACGTCGGCAGCGACGGCTTCGTCGGCGCGCAGCAGACGCACCCGAACCTGCGCCTCGGCGCTGGCGCCGCGAACGATCGCCCGGGCCATTTGCTCGGTGGCGCCGGTGGTCGATTGATAGACGACGAGCAGGGTCTTCACGCGGCAATCCCTTGGCGATGGGGCAGGCGGGGCGGCCCAGGGGCGGGCCGCAGACGATTATAGGCCGCAGCTCGCTGCCGACCGCCACGCCATCGGGATCGAGCCCCGTCGCTGCAGCTCGTCCTGGCGACCACGGCGGGCGGGCCCGCGCCGCCCGCCGTGGCGCGCTCAGTCGCCGCGCGGC
>JAHFRE010000325.1 GCA_023258955.1 Sterolibacterium sp. | reverse complement strand
CCGGTGGTCGACCAGGGCCGGCCCATCGGCATCGTTTCATCGCGCAACGCGATGGATCCCGAACTCGAAGAGTTCGCCGCCGAAGCCAGCCGCCGCGAGTACATCCGCGAAGGGCACTAGATGGCAGCGCCGGTCGCGCATGGCTAGACCAGGCGCCGGCCCCTGGTTGTCGTTCAAGATCGGGACCAGACGTTTCCTGCACGCTGTCGTGGTCGGCGGCATCTGTTCGCTGTCGCTTGGCGCGCTGGCGGCAGCCCAGAGCGCAGCGCTGCAGTTCGTCAGCGATGCCGGCTACCCGCCGATCACCTATCAAGACGACGCAACGCCGAAAGGATTGGTGGTCGACATCGTCAAGGCGCTGGCGGCGCGGATGGGGCGGAGCGTCGATATCCGGCTGGTGGAGTGGAAGGAGGCGCAGAACCTGGTCTCCGCCGGCAAGGCGGACCTGCTGGCGCCGATGGGCATCACCGCCGCCCGCAAACAGCTCTACGACTTTTCCGAACCGATGCTGGAATCGCGCTATTCGATCTTTGTGCTGGACAGCACGCGCGGCATCGATCGTCTCGCGGACCTGAGGGGGTTGGCGGTCGGCGTCACCAAGGGCGGCTTGCCGCGCAGCCTGGTCGAGGCCGATCCGCTGATCAAGGTCGTCTTGATCGACGACACCCTGCACGGCTTGCGGTTGCTGAAAGATCAGCGGCTGGACGCTATCATCGTGGACCACGCGGTGGGCACCTATCTCCTCGCCGAACGCCGGATCAGCAACGTGCAAGCCCGTGGTGAACCGGTAGCCAGCGCTGCCTCGTCGTTCGCGGTCAAGAAGGGCAACGCCGAGCTATTGACGGCCATCGACACGGCGCTCGGCTCGCTGCGAGCCGACGGCAGCCTGGCGCGCATCCACGCCCTATGGGATCCCAAAGAGGTGGTCTACCAGACGCTGGAACAGATCCAAGCGGAGCGCTATCGCCTGGCGATCAGCGTCTTGGTGTTGTTTCTCTTGCTGGCGTTGGCTTGGATAACCACGATGCGCCGGGAAGTCGCGCGTCGCCGCGACATCGAGGCCGAGTTGATAAGGCACAGCGACGGTCTCGAAGAGCGTGTCCGGCAGCGCACCGCGGACCTCGAGACCGCCAACCAGCTGCTCACCAAGGCCAAGCTGCAGGCAGACGCCGCCAATATGGCCAAGAGCACCTTCCTGGCGAACATGAGCCACGAAATTCGCACGCCGATGAACGGCATCCTGGGGATGGCCAACCTGCTGCGCCGCGGCGAGGTCAGCGTGGCCCAAGCCGAGAAGCTCGACAAGATAGACGCTGCCGCGGGGCACCTGCTCAGCATCATCAACGACATCCTCGACATCTCGAAAATAGAGACCGGCAAGTTCGTGCTGGAGGAAACCGCGCTCGAGCTCGACCGAATGACCGAGAACGTCGTCGCCATCCTGGCCGAGCGCGCCCGGGCCAAAGGTATCCGCCTGCTCGACCAGACCGAGCCGCTGCCATTCAAGGTCCTCGGCGACCCGCTGCGCCTGCAGCAGGCGTTGCTCAACTATGCGAGCAATGCGGTCAAGTTCACCGATAGCGGAACGGTGAGCCTGCACAGCTTCCAGCAGGAAGACACGCCCGATGGCTTGCTGGTGCGCTTCGAAGTCCGCGATACCGGCATCGGCATCGACCCCGAGGCCCTGCCCCGCCTGTTCGAAGCCTTCGAGCAGGCCGACAGCTCGACCACGCGCAAATACGGCGGCACCGGTCTTGGCCTGGCCATCACCAGACGTCTGGCCCAGGCGATGGGCGGCGATGTGGGCGCCAGCAGCACGCCGGGGAAGGGTAGCGTCTTCTGGTTCAGCGCGCGCTTGAAGAAGACGGCGGCGGCGCCGGCGCCCAGGGAGGTAACGCCAGAAGCGCTGGCGCCCGACAAACGGCTGCGCCAGCTATACGCCGGCAAGCGCATCTTGGTCGCCGACGACGAGCCCTTGAACTGCGAAGTGGCCCAGCTCCTTCTGGAGGGCGCGGGACTGCTGGTCGATATGGCGGCGGACGGTGTTCAGGCGCTGGAGATGGCGCACAATGCACCCTACCTCGCGATATTGATGGACATGCAGATGCCGAACATGGATGGCCTCGAGGCGACCAGACGAATACGGGACATACACGGCCATCGCCACACACCGATTCTGGCCATGACGGCAAACGCCTTTACCGAAGACAGAGCGCGCTGCTACGCGGCCGGAATGAACGACTACATCGCCAAGCCGTTCGATCCCGATCTGCTGTTTTCGTCGCTGCTGCAGGCGCTGGCCAGGCAAGGCGATGGCAGCGAAGGCGTTGCAAGCGGCGCGGATGGCGCTTGCGCCAAGCCGAGGAAGCCACGATGAGCCACGCAAAATCTCGGGAAGTCGTCCTCTCGATCAAGGTCACGGCAGAACTGCTGGCAGCGCTCGACGATTTGCGCGCTCGTTGGCGACAGGATGCGAGCTCCATTCCCAAAGGCATCGGCTGTTCAGAGTCGAAGGAGGGCCAGTTCGTCCTGATGGCGGCAGAGTCGGCGTTCACCACGCTCCCCGGCGCCTGCGTCATCAAGGGCCTCGGCGCGATCGAGCTGGTTGGCAGCGAACCGGTGTTCGAGGAAGGCGCGAGTTCCAAGACCCTGGTCTTGCGGGACAGCGAAGAAGGATGGCGATTCTCGATCAAGTTCGTGCCGCCCATCGTTCGCGACAGAAATCGCAAGTGAGCGGTTCGATCGACGCGGCGCCATCGGCAACGGGTCGATGGTATCGCCGGCGGTCGTGTCGATCGGCGGCCGAGCGAGCGCCGATTGCCTCGGCTTGGCGTCCAGCGAAATAACGTAGGCCCCGCACGCGGGGCCTACGGGCAGCCGGAAATAGGAGGAAAACCGGCCACCAGGGGGAATCGTGCGCCTACCCTTCCAGGTAGCGGCGCGAAGCGGAGAGGAAGCTCTCTATCACAGCGGATGGCATGGCACTCAAGGCCGTTCGGGTTGGTGACAAAGGTCAGATGGGGCCGCAACCGCTAAGTTCAACAACCCATTGCAAGAAGATGTTTCTCCCCTCTGCGCGCCAGGCCTGGCCAGGCGCTGGCCTCTTTGCACCGCCGGTGGCGGTCGATCGCAGGAACAAAGACACGCAGCGCCTGTCCGACTAGCAAGCGTGCCGGCTGTCTGTCTTTTCGGCCTCTTGTACTGGAACGGGCCGATCGGACTTGACGGTGAACGCATGATCACCTACAATGGTGATCGAACGGCCACCATTTGTCACCCGTCGATCTAGCGCTGTCGACGAAAGTGGAGAAGATCATGACCGAGAAGATCGTGCTGAACGCCACGCCTGAGGAATATCTCAAGTACTTCTCGGGCATGGGCCTGGCAGCGCCAGCCCAGTCGAGTTCATCGGCCCACGGCGAGACGGTGCAGGCGCTGCGCATGGTTGGCGACGCTGTGCGCGATCTGCAGGGGGTTTGGGGTTTCGTTCCGAAGTGGCGGACCCGGGCCGATGAGCCGATCTACTACGCGGCCGGGGCGACGATAGCGCGGGCCTGGACCTGCTCGGTCGCCTTCCGCAATTGGCGCTGCATCGTTCCGGCAAGTTGCTTCACCTGCCAGCGCCAAGTCGACGGCGTCAACATGCGCTACACGATCACGCGAACCGGTGGCGGCCTCATGCTCCTGGCCGGCATCTTCGAGCCGAATCCGCCCCAGGCGGTGCCCAGCGCAGCGACGGTGGCCTTGCTCACCACGGCGCCCAACCGCATGCTGTCACCCCATGGGCTGCC
>JAHFRE010000120.1 GCA_023258955.1 Sterolibacterium sp. | reverse complement strand
CTCGCCGGCGCCGACGCGCTGGCGCTCGCCCGTCGCTACGAGAGCGATGCGGGCGTCTGGAAGACCATCGGCTTCGCCGCCGCCAACGCCATTTCGCGCTGCCTGTGCGACCGGGCGGGATTTCGCCCCGACAACAGCGCCGACTCCATCGGCCAGATGGATCCGCGCGCCGGCGAGACGATCGGCATGATCGGCTTCTTCCGGCCGCTGCTCGGGCGCATCCTGGCGAGCAAGGCGCGGCTGATCGTGGTCGAACTCAAACCGGAATTGGTCGGCGAGCGCGACAGCTACCGGGTGACGCTCGACGCGGCTGAACTCGCCGCCTGCAGCAAGGTGATCACCACCAGCACCCTGCTCTTGAACGACACCCTGGACCGCATGCTGGCGCCCTGCCGCAACGCCCGCTGGTTCGCCATGATCGGACCGAGCGCCGGCTGCCTGCCCGACGGGCTGTTCGCCCGCGGCCTGACCCTGGTCGGCGGCAACTGGATAAACGACCGGCAGGGCTTCATCGATGCGCTCAGGCGCGGCGAGTCGTGGAGCGCCCACGCCAGCAAGGTCGCCATCACGCCGCAAAGCTATCCCGGCTTCGCCGCGCTGCTGGCGCGCGCTACCGACCAATCCGTTTAATTGAAGCGACCGCGGTCGGCGTTATAGTGCTTCGCCACCAGCAGGAAGAAGGCGGCGGCGGTGCCGAACTAGGCGAGCAGCACCTGGAAGAAACAACAACAGAAAGCATCCATCCGTCGTGAGATCAGGCAGGGTGCTTACATTTCTCAAGAATGGAGGCGCAGGTTAGACTATGAACAGTTTCTTACCGCTGCTAGAAAGAAACTCCCCCAACAAGATCAATCATGTCCAACGATGTCTCGCAGCAGCACCCTGCTAAGGTTACGGTAGACCAAGTCTTGCAGCAGGCAATAGGGCACCATAGGGCAGGGCAGTTGCAGGACGCTGAGCGTCTCTATCAATCGATCCTGCATTCGCAACCTTATCACCCAGATGCGAACCACAATCTGGGCGTATTGGCTGTGCAGATCAACCAGCTTGCCGCCGCCTTGCCCTATTTCAAGGCGGCCCTTGAGGCCAATCCAGACATTGAGCAGTTCAGGCTTAGTTACGCCAGCGCCCAATGCAAACTGGGCAACGCGCAACTCGAACAAGGGCAACTCGATGCGGCAATGACTAGCTACCGGCGAGCAGTGGAGATTGGGCCAGACTTGGCAGAGGCCCATTGCGGCATGGGTGCGGCTTTGAAGGCAATAGGAAGACATGATGAAGCGGTGGCCAGCTACCGGAGAGCGCTGGGGCTCAAGCCAGACTTGGTCGAAGGACACAACAACCTTGGCATCGTCTTGCAAGACCTCGGACGAGTCGAACAAGCTGCCGCAAGCTACCGGCACGCGCTTGGGATTGCGCCAGACTGTGCACAGGCGCATAGCAATCTGGGAAACGCCCAAAGAGACCTCGGACAACTCGACCAAGCTGTGGCGAGCTGTCAACGAGCCCTTGTGATCACGCCAGCCGCGCCTGCAACGCTCAACAACGTCGGCAATGCTCAGAAGGACCGCGGTCGGCTTGGTGAGGCGATCGCAAGCTTTCGCAAAGCACTGGTGATCAACCCAGATTTCGCCGATGCGAGCAATAGTCTTGGATTAGCGCTGTTGCTCAAGGGACATTTCGACGAAGGTTGGAAGCGCAACGAGTCACGTTCGGATTCGCTATTGGGGAGTCGTCTATCGACTTCACCCAGGGTGATATTTCCCAAGTGGCAAGGGCAATCCCTCGCCGGCAAGAGGCTCCTGGTATGGTATGAGCAGGGCTTGGGTGACCAGATTCAGTTCTGTCGTTACCTATCCGTCTTGAGGGCGCAGGGTACGGAACATATCACCTTGGTCTGTTCCCCCTCGCTTAGGTCCTTGCTCAAGCGGTTCAACGGCGCGGATGAAGTACTTACTATTGCAGAAGCTGAAGACATTCCACGGCATGACTATTGGACGTTTCCTCTGAGCATCCCGCTCTACTGCGCAACTACAATTGAGAGCATACCGGCATCTATTCCATACATGTATGCCGATGCCAACTACCTGCAAACCAGCGCGGCTCAGCTGTCTGGAATTCAAGAATTTACGGTAGGCGTCTGCTGGCACGGTGGCAGTGCATACCCCAAAAATGCAGAGCGATCCCCCGGGTTAGAGCCATTCAAACGACTTTTCGCGCTTGATTGCGTACGATTCTTTACTCTGCAACCCAATACGCGCGATCAATTTCTCTCGGTCGCTGGGTCGACTGCGCAGGACCTTGGCCACGAGATCGACAGCCTGACACCGCCGTTTGAAGAGACGGCAGCTTTGATCATGAACCTCGACCTGGTTATCACCTGTGATACCTCGATTGGTCACCTTGCAGGCGCATTGGGCAAACCGGTCTGGATTGTTCTTCCGTTTGTCCCAGACTGGCGGTGGATGATGGACCGGGAAGATAGTCCGTGGTACCCCAATACACGCTTGTTTCGCCAAACCATCCGCGGCGACTGGGCTGAAGTATTTGAACGTGTGGCGCGGCGCCTGGAGTCCGTCGTTGCCGGCGC
Organism: Sterolibacterium sp.; assembly: GCA_023258955.1. GTDB lineage: Bacteria > Pseudomonadota > Gammaproteobacteria > Burkholderiales > Rhodocyclaceae > CAIYYX01. The sequence goes on along the minus strand of JAHFRE010000120.1, from coordinate 9,004 downwards.
CCCTATCGTGTGGCCCATCGCTGCAACTCAGTGATCCGACATGGCAAGACATAGCCACTCAGGCTTGATGCTGGTGCCGATCTAAGTTGGGGAACAATCAGACAAGATACGCGATTGCAAAAGGAAGAGGGATGTTGGCAGTCGCTATGTCGAACTCGCCCGCTCTGTCGACCGGCACAATGACAAGCTCGTTGCTGAAGAAACCGCTGAACGAATTGACCGCGTCAAGTCTCATTGAGGAACAATCCTACATCCCGTTTGGCCCAAGATAACTTACAGACAAACCCATTAGCCACATCGCGAAACATATGACTGATGCTGTTGTCCTTGACGTCGTAATGATCCCGACTCGCGACGGCGAGATATGTTTGTATGCCAAGAAGGGCGCTCTGCTCGAGCGTGACAACCGCCCGGTCCTCTTGATGATCCACGGTGCTTTGCGCAATTCCAGCGTACTCTTTGAGTGGGTCAATCTTTGCGGCGATGAATTTGATGTCGTCTTTGTTGACCTGCCAGGCCACGGGCGAAGTTCCTCACCTGCAACCGCAACAATAGAGGGAATTGCGACCAGTGTTGGCGATGCCATAACCGCTGCGCTTGGCAAGCGCGAAATCGTCGTGGTTGGTGAATCGCTTGGCGGATTGGTCGCCCTCGCGCTGGGCGGTCTTCAGCTGCAACCCATTCGCGGCATCATCGCAGCCGATCCACCCCTGACGATGAGCAAGCTATGGCATGTAAGGCGTGCGATGAGCGACGCGGTGGCAGGTACTCCGGATAACCAGTTCCTGAAATCATTGGCGCTGAACGTATTTGGTGTTGGCGCTGACGAGGCCGCGCATGAAAGGATCTACTACGACCTCGTTGAAAAGATCCATGTGCCGGTTCTCATCCTGACTGGCGATGTTCCTCTGTTTCCTGTTCGAAGCTGCAATGCAGTGCCATGCCTCATCGATGACGTCGATCGACATGTCGTCGGTCGACTGGCCGCGAACAAGGTGGAATTCAAGACCGTTGCGGATTGTGGTCACGTCTTGCTGGTTGAGGCGGGCGAGCAATGCCGCAAGATGGTGGGTGAGTTCTTTCATCGGGGTCGCCTTGGGTAACGCGCTTGCGCCTGGATGGCAGGGCTCCGAACCCCGGTGAAGGCGGATCGCTCGCTCAGACGCCGAGGTAGCGCTGCCACAGCTCGGGCTGGGCCTGCAGCGCGGCGGAGCTGCCCTCCCAGCGCACCCGCCCGCGTTCGACGATGTAGTGGCGGTCGGCGATGCCGATCAGGGCGCGCACGTATTTATCGATCACCAGCAGCGCCAGGCCGGAGGACTTGAGCGCCGTCAGGCAGCGCCAGATCTCGGCGCGCGCGAGCGGTGCCAGCCCTTCCGTGGCCTCGTCGAGGATTACCAGCCGCGGGTTGGTCATCAGGGCGCGGCCGATGGCCAGCATCTGCTGCTCGCCGCCCGACAGCTGGCCGCCCATCTGCGCCTGGCGCTCGGCCAGGCGCGGCAGGAAGGCGTAGACCCGCTCCAGGGTCCACGGCTCGGCGGCGCCGCTGCGATTGGCGGCCCAGGCGAGCAGGTTTTCGCGCACCGTCAGGTTGGGAAAGATCTGCCGGCCCTCGGGCACCAGGCCGACGCCGGCGCGGCCGATGCGATCGGCGCTTCTGCCGGCGATCTCCACGCCGGCGAGGCGCACGCTGCCGCGCCGCGGCGCCAGCAGGCCGACGATGCTGTTGACCGTGGTCGTCTTGCCCATGCCGTTGCGGCCGAGCAGGGTCACCATTTCTCCCGCGGCCACGCGCAAGCTCATGCCGAACAGCGCCTGGCTGGCGCCGTAGAAGGTTTCGAGCCCGTCGACTTCGAGCAGCGCGCTCACAGCGCGTCCTCCTCGCCCAGATAGGCGCTCCTCACCTCGGGATTGGCGCGGATCTCGTCGCCCGTGCCGCTGGCGATGATGCGCCCGGCGACCAGCACCGAGATGCGGTCGGCGAGGCGAAACACCGCGTCCATGTCGTGCTCGACCAGGAGCAGGGTGTGGCTGCCCTTGAGCCCGGCGATCAACTCGACCATGGTCTGAGATTCCTCGAGCCCCATGCCGGCCATCGGTTCGTCGAGCAGCAGCAGCTGCGGCCGCGTCGCCAGCGCCAGGGCGAGCTCCAGTTGGCGGTGCTCGCCGTGCGACAGCTCGCCGGCGCGGCGCCCGCCCGCCCGTTCCAGTCCGACCGAACGCAGCACCGCCAGGGCGCGCGTCGACAATTCCTCTTCGGCAGCGACGCGCCGCCAGAAGCGAAAGCTCGAACCGCTGACCGCCTGCACAGCGAGCGCCACGTTTTCTTCGACGCTGAAGCCTGCGAGCACGCTGGTGATCTGGAAGGAGCGGGCCAGGCCCAGCGCCGCCCGCTTGTGGGCAGCGTAGGCGGTGACGTCGCGGCCGGCGAACAGCACGCTTCCCGCGTCGGGCGCGAGGGTGCCCGCCAACTGGCCGACCAGGGTCGTCTTGCCGGCGCCGTTGGGGCCGATCAGGGCGTGGCACTCGCCGCGACGGATGGTGAGCGACACCGCGTCGGTGGCGAGCAGGCCGCCGAAGCGCTTCGCCAGTCCCCTCGTCTCGAGCAGTATCTCGTTCATCGGCGTCGCCGCGCAAAGAGACCGGCGATGCCCGCGGGCGCGAAGAAGACCACGCCGAGCAGCAGGGCGCCCAAGCCGATCTGCCAATGCGGGGTGACGGCCGTCGCCAGCTCCTCGAACAGCAGATAGGCGCCGGCACCGGCGAGCCCGCCCCAGAGGCTGCCCAGCCCGCCCAGGATGACCATGACCAGGACCGTTCCCGACTGGTCCCAATAGAGCATGTTGGGGCTGACGTAGGTGTTGAGGTTGGCCATCAGCGCTCCGGCCAGCCCTGCCACAGCGCCGGAGATGACGATGGCCACCAGCTTGAAGCGGAAGGTGGCGTAGCCGAGGGACTCCATCCGCGCTTCGTTGTCCTTGATGCCGGCGAGCACGCGGCCGAAACGCGAGGCGGTCAGGCGCGCCAGCGCGTAGAGGCACAGCGCGAACAGCGCCAGGACCACGTAGTAGAAGGTCGCCTCATCGGCCAGGTTCAGTCCCGGCAGGGCCGAGCGGCGGGCGATGGCCATGCCGTCGTCGCCGCCGTAGGCCTTGAGCGAGACGAAGACGTAGAACAGCATCTGCGCGAAGGCCAGGGTGATCATGATGAAATAGACGCCGCGGGTGCGCAGGCTGATCGCGCCGATCGCCAGCGCCAGCAAGCCGCTGACCGCGACCGCCGCCGGCCAGGCGATCAGCGCGGCGGAGAGTTGCGGTGCCTCGGTGGCGACGATGCCGACCACGTAGGCGCCGACGCCGTAGAAGGCGGCGTGGCCGAGGCTGACCATGCCGCCCACGCCCACCAGCAGATTGAGGCTGGAGGCGAGCAGGGCCCAGATCAGCACCCGGCTGGCGAAGGCGACGTAGAAATCCTGGCCCAGCCAGGCCGCCAGTTGCGGAAAGACCAGGGCCAGCGCGACCAGCGCGCCGAGCCAGGCGTGGCGCCGGCGGAACACGGTCATGCGCCCACCGGGAACAATCCGCGCGGCTTCCAGAAGAGCACGGCCACCATCAGCAGATAGATCGAGATCGCGGCCAGCGAAGGCCCGGCGGCGTCGGCGAAGGCGGGCGAGAGCGCGTGGCGCAGCAAGGTCGGCATGAAGGCGCGGCCGAAGGTGTCGACCACGCCGACCAGCAGGGCGCCGACGAAGGCGCCGCGGATCGAGCCGATGCCGCCGATCACCACGGTGACGAAGGCGAGGATCAGGATGTTCTCACCCATGCCCACCTGCACCGCGAGCAGCGGACCGAGCATGGCGCCGGCCAGGGCGCACAGCGCCGCGCCGGCGCCGAATACGGCGGTGAACAAGCGCTTGATGTCGGTGCCCATCGCCGTCGCCATCGGTCGGTTGGAGGCGCCGGCGCGGATCAACATGCCGATTCGGGTCCGCGTGATGACCAGGTAGAGCAGCGCCGCCACGGCCAGACCGACGACGATGATGGCCAGGCGAAAGGCCGAGTAGCCGAGGCCCGGCAGCAACTCCACCGAGCCCGAGAGCCAGGCCGGGACGTTGAGCTGCAGCGGCTGCACGCCCCAGAGGGTGCGGGTGGTCTCGTTACTGATCAGGATCAGGGCGAAGGTGGCGAGCACCTGGCTCAGGTGGTCGCGCTGGTAGAGGCCGCGCAGGATCAGGACTTCCAGCGCCATGCCGATCACCGCCGTGGCGGCGATGCCGAGGGCTGCGCCGAGCAGGAAGTTGCCGCTGGCCTGGGTCAGGGTGGCGACCAGATAGGCGCCCAGCATGTAGAGCGAGCCGTGGGCGAGGTTGATCAGGTCCATGATGCCGAACACCAGCGTCAGTCCGGCCGCCAGCAGAAAGAGCATGAGGCCGAACTGCAGTCCGTTCAAGCACTGCTCGAGGATGAGGAGCGAGGTCATCGGGCGGCGAGCGTCGCGCCGCCCCTGGCGAGGCGACGCGAACCCGGCGAACAGTTACATCTTGCAGGCGGCGACGTAGGCGTCGGGATGGTCGGTGAAGATCGTCGCCACCGTCTTGTTGACGTAGCGGCCCTTGGCGTCCTTGACCACCTGGCGCAGGTAGTAGTTCTGGATCGGGAAGTGGTTCTTGTTGAACTTGAAGGCGCCGCGCACCGACTTGAAGTTGGCCGCCTCGAGCGCGCGGCGCAGCGCCGCCTTGTCCTCGATCTTGCCCTTGACCTCGCGCACCGCGGCGTCGATCAGCAGCGCCGCGTCGTAGCCCTGGGAGGCGTACTCGTTGGGCAGGCGGCCGTACTTCTTCTCGAAGTCGGCGACGAATTGCTTGTTGGCGGCGTTGTCCAAGTCGAGGTTCCAGTGCGCCGCGTTGAGCGCGCCCAATGTCGGCTCGCCGACCGCCGCCAGGGTGTCCTGGTCGAAGGACCAGCCGGTGCCGAACAGCGGCAAGTCCTTACCCATGCCCGCCTGCTGCCACTGCTTGAGGAAGTTCACCCCCATGCCGCCGGGCAGGAAGAAGAACACGGCGTCAGGCTTGGCGGCGCGCATCTGCGATATCTCGACCGCGTAGTCGAGCTGGCCGAGCTTGGTGTAGACCTCGCCGGCGTAACCTCCCTTGTAATAGCGCTTGAAGCCGGCCACCACGTCCTTGCCGCCCGGATAGTTGGGGGCGAGGACGAAGACGTTCTTGAAGCCCTTGTCGTTCACGTTCTTGCCGCTCGCCTCGGAGTAGCTGTCGCTGACCCAGGAGACGGCGAAGAAGTAGGGATTGCAGGCGGCGCCGGCCAGATCCGAGGGGCCGGTGTTGGGGCTGATGTAGAAGGTCTCGGCACCGAGCACGGTCGGCTCGACCGCCTGCAGGATGTTCTGGAAGACGATGCCGGTCATGATGTCGACCTTGTCGCGCTTGACCAGCTTGTCGGCCAACTGCTTGGCCACATCGGGTTTCTGCTGGTCGTCTTCGACGATCAGTTCGGTGGCGAGGCCGCCGAGCTTGCCGCCGGCGTGTTCGAGCCCGAGCTGGAAGCCGTCGCGGATCGCGCTGCCGAGCACGCCGCCGGGACCGGAGAGGGTGCTGATGAAGCCGACCTTGATCTTTTCCGCCGCCTGCAGCGGCAACGCCAGCGCGCCCGCGACGAGCAGACACAGCAGTTCCTTGTTCATCTTCGCTATCTCCCTGTGGGTTTCAGAACTTGATGTCGTAGCTGTCCAGATTCACCTGCTTGAATTTCACCCGCGCGAACTGCTCGGGCGCGGCACCCGCCGGCACCAGCGCATCGATGCCGACCTTGGTCACCGTTCCGCCCTTGCCGTCGGCGTCGAGCGTGACCATCGGATTGAGGATGTGGCCCTCCTGTCCGGGCAGGATCACCAGGTCGGTGTCGGCGTTGCAGCGCGTGGTGATCGCCCAATCGACGTCTATCGCATCGTACAGGTTCACGTCGCTATCGACCACCACCACCCGCTGCAGCGAGCGGAAGGCTTTGAAGGTCGCGTCGATGACCTCGCGGCCGAGCCCGGCGCGGTTGCGCTCGACCTGCACCACCGCCTGGTAGAAGCCGCAGCCGCCCGGCGGCAGGAACACGGCGCGCACCTCCGGTATCTTGGCGTGCACGGCGCCGAAGATCGCCGCCTCGGCGGTGAAACCGACCGCATTCCACACTTCCTGGCCGGAGAGCACCGTATGGAACACCGGCTTCTTGCGCCGGGTGATCTTCTTCACCCGCATCACGTAGCGCTTGGCGCGGCTACCGTAGTAGCCGGTGACTTCGGCGAAGGGCGCCTCCCACTCGCGCGCCCCGGGCAGGATCTCCGCCTCGATCACGAACTGGGCGTCGGCGTAGGCGGGCACATCGACCGTCTGCGCCCGCATCCAATCCAGGGCGCGCCCGGCCAGGTGATTGGCTATGGCCGGCTTGCCGTCGCCCAGGCGCGGCAGCGAAGAGACTATCCACGGCGCCAGGCCGACGCCGTTGTTGATGGTCACCGGCAGCGTCTCGCCGCGGCTCTCGGCGATGTCGGCGTACTCGCCGAGGTGGCGACCGGGATCGATCAGAAAGCTCAGACGATTCTTGCGCGTGATCATCATCCGGTGGATCGAGACGTTGATGCCGCCGGAGAGGGGGTGGCGGGCGACCACCAGCGAAGCATCGAGATAGCGTCCGCCATCGCCCAGCGCGTGCAGCGGTGCCGGCAGCAGCGACAGATCGACGCCGTCTTCGACCACCTCGTTGGCCGGTCCCCGGTCGACCGTGGTCGAGGGCAGCGCCGTCTTGTCCTGCTGCCACTGGCCCACCGCCTCATTGATGCGAAACGGCACCCGCTCGGCGGCGACGCCGAACAGCGAGGCGACGATGGTGCGGTTCCACAGCAGGCCGGTGAGCACCGGATGCTCGTGACCCTTGACCCGCTCGAACAGCACCGGCTTGCCCCCCTCGAGGGCGTGGGCGATGCCGGCCAGCTCGAACTTCGGATCGACCGTGGAGCGGACCCGGATCAGATTGTCGCTGCGCTTCAACGCGGCGATGCACTGGCCCAGGTCGGTGAGCGGCGTCGCTGTGGCAACGGTCTTGCTGCGCCTGATGTTCACGGTATGGCGTCCCCTTTGGCGGAAAAGTATAAACCATCGCCATGGCGGGCGCTGCCAGCAGCGACGCGGCTTGCGCTTGACATGGGTGGCCGAGGGGTGCAATGTACCCATCACCATTGCATGCAAAAAAGATGGAGACACCGTCAGCCAGGAGGGACTTCGATGAACAGACAGTTTGCTGGGTTCGCTGCGGGCACGCTCATCGCTTTGTTGCCCGCCGCCGCGTGGGCGGCGCCGGAGGAGGTGCTGGACACGATATTTCGGCTGGGCAGCTACGCCACCGTGGTGGTGGTCGTTGCCGTCTTTCTCGGCGTCTACTTCTACCGCTCGCGCGACAGGAGCCGGACGCCGCTGCTGAAGATTTTCGACCAGCGCGAGGCGATCCACGCTGTCGCCCCGGATACACCGGTGATCGACTGCGTGCGGCGGATGGCCGCGGAGAAGATCGGCGCCCTGATCGTGGTCGAAGGCGACAAGCTCGCCGGCATCTTCACCGAGCGCGACGCGCTGTACAAGGTGTTGGGCGCCGGCCTCGATCCGGCCGTCACCAAGATCGCCGCGGTGATGACCAAGGACCCGTACTGCGTGGCGCCGGCGACGACGGTCGGCGAAGCGATGGAAGCCGTGACCCAGCGGCGCTTCCGCCACCTGCCGGTGGTGGAAAACGGCAAGGTGCTGGCCGTCGTCTCGAGCGGCGACCTGACCCACTGGTTGGTGAAGGACCAGATCGAAGAGGTCAAGGAACTGGTCGAACTCGCCGCCAGATCCTGAACCCAGATTTGACTGAGCGCCCCCAGGGCCGGGCTACGCCCCGCCCGCCCCCCGTGGGGGTCAATAAAACTTGGGGCGGCCCTTCGTTTTCTTGAGAGGTGAGACCATGAAAGCACTCGCAGCGTTGCTGACCCTGTTGTTCCTGCTGCCCGCCCAGGCGGCGCTGAAGCCCGGCGACAAGGCGCCGGAGTTCAGCACCAAGGCTTCGCTGGGCGGCGCCGTGTTCGACTTCAGCCTGTCCAAGGCGTTGGCCAAGGGACCGGTGGTGCTCTACTTCTATCCCGCGGCGTTCACCCCCGGTTGCACCATCGAGGCGCACAATTTCGCCGAGGCGGTCGACGACTACAAGGCGCTGGGCGCCACGGTGATCGGCGTCTCGCACGACCCGATCGAGACCCTCAACAAGTTTTCCGTCAGCGAGTGCCGCAGCAAGTTCGCGGTCGCCGCCGACGGCGATCAGCGGATCATGAAGGCCTACGATTCCGTTCTGGCGGTCAAGCCGGAGTACGCCAGCCGCACTTCCTACGTGATCGCGCCAGACGGGCGGATCATCTACACGTACACCGATATGGCGCCGGACAAGCACGTCGCCAACACCCTCGCCGCCCTGCGACTATGGGCCAAGGATCGCCACTGAGCGCCCCCAGGCCGCCCCCCTTGGGGGTGGCCCTGCGTCTTCTCGGGCGCCGCGCACCAGGCTAGGCTCCTGCCCGTCGCAATCCGGCGCAACTCGCGCCGCATTCGCCGCCGACCGTCGCGCCGGCGTGGTTTGACCGTTTCCCCGGATTTACAGTGCGCTCGTGGGTTCGATCAACGAGTGTGGAGGAAGCGACAATGAAATCGACTAAACTGGCAACGCGGGCGCTGGCTGGCCTGATGGCCGTGCTTATCACCGGCCTGATCATCGCCGGCATCGACAGCCTGGCGATCTCGTACGGCGCGGGAACACAGTGGAGCAATAGCGTGATGGCAGGCGGCGTGACCGAGAGCGCGAGGCGGACGGCATGATGGAATCGGTGGTGAGCACCGTCGGCCGCTTCACCTCGGCCTGCGGTCGCGGCCTGTCGCGGCTCGGTGCCTGGGTGGCCGGCTTCACCTTCTGGCAGTTCG
>JAHFRE010000119.1 GCA_023258955.1 Sterolibacterium sp. | reverse complement strand
CACTGGTGCCGGCGAGAAGAATCGAACTCCCGACCTTCGCATTACGAATGCGCTGCTCTACCGTCTGAGCTACGCCGGCCCCGCTGCTGCTTTGAGGCTGCGGATTATAGCGGCTCCCCTGCCGCTCAGCAATTCAGCGCCGGTGCCGGCCCAGGGCCCAGACGACGTGCTCGCGCACCAGGGCCGAGGCGTCGTCGCGCCTGGCCTCCAACGCCTGCAGCACCGCGGCGGTGGTCGGCGCGTTGCCCAGACCGACGGCGATGTTGCGCAGCCAGCGCTCGTGGCCGATGCGGCGTATCGCCGAGCCGTTGAGCTTTGCCGAGAACTCCTCGCCGCTCCAGGCGAACAGATCGACCAACTGCGCACTGTCGAGGCCGTGGCGCACCGCGAAGTCCTCTTCGCGCGTGCTCGGTGCGCGGCGATTCCAGGGGCAGACCAACTGGCAATCATCGCAGCCGTAGACGCGGTTGCCGATCAGCGGTCGCAGATCGACGGGAATGCTGCCCTTCAGTTCGATGGTCAGGTAGGAGATGCAGCGGCGCGCGTCGAGGCGATAGGGGGCGACGATGGCAGCGGTCGGGCAGACGTCGATGCAGGCGGAACAGCTCCCGCAGTGGGCGCTGGTCGGCGCGTCGCTCGGCAGGGGCAGATCGGTGAGCAGTTCGCCGAGGAAGAAGGTCGAGCCGGCGTCGCGCGACAGCAGCAGCGTGTGCTTGCCCCGCCAGCCCAGACCGCACTTGGCCGCCAGCTCGACTTCGAGCAGCGGTGCCGAGTCGGTCGCCACACGCTGGGCGAAGGCGCCGACCTCCGCCTCGATCAATTCGGCGAGCCGCTTGAGCTTGTGGCGCACCAGCTTGTGGTAATCGCGTCCGAGCGCGTAGCGCGACAGATAGGCGCGGCTGGCGTCGCCGAGCACCTCCGGCGCAGCGGCCGCCGGCCAGTAGTCGAGCCTGGCGCAGATCACCGTCGCCGCACCCGGCAAGAGCGCCGCCGGGCGGGTCCGCAGCGGCCCGTGGCGTGCCATATAATCCATGTCGCCGTGCCAACCGGCGGCGAGCCATTCGGATAAGCCCGTCGCGGCGGCGGCGAGGTCCGCCGCCGGCGCGATGCCCACGGCGGAGAAGCCCAGGTCGCGGCCCCAAGTCTTGATCCGGCCGGCGAGTTCCTGCCAGCGGCGAGACGAGGCTTCAACCATCATGAAGAACGATTTCCATGCGCGACCATGCCGCCGATGATAACGCCCTGACGCAGCCGCTCGCCGACGAAGCGGCAACCGCGGCGCTGGGCGCCGCCTTGGCGCCGGCGCTGGTCCCGGGACTGAAGATATTTCTCGAAGGCGACCTGGGTGCGGGCAAGACCACCCTGGTGCGCGGCTTGTTGCGCGCAGCCGGTCACGCGGGCAAGGTCAAGAGCCCCACCTACACCCTGGTTGAACTTTATGCTGTTTCTGGATTAAACTTGTATCACTTTGATTTCTATCGATTCGATCGGCCAGAGGAATATCTTGACGCGGGTCTCGACGAATATTTTCAGGGCGATGCCGTCTGCATCGTCGAATGGCCGGCGCAGGCGGGCAGCTACCTGCCCGCCGCCGACCTGGAGATCCGTCTCGCCCTCAGCGGCGACGGCCGCCGCGCCACCATCCGCGCCCTGGGTCCGCGCGGCCTGCCCTGCCTGCGATGCCTGAGCGCATACTCCGCGGCCGCCGCGACCTCCTCAGGTTTGCGCTAGCGACGGCGCTGGTCGCGCCGCGCCTGGGCTTCGGCCAGGCGAAGGCGGCGGCCACCATCATCGCCGTGCGCGTCTGGCCCGCGGCCGATTACACCCGCATCACTCTCGAGCATTCGCAGCAACTGGCCTTCGCGCAGCAGCTGCTGAAGGATCCGGCGCGCCTGGTGGTCGACCTCGAGGACGTCGAACTCAACTCCGTACTCGCCAATCTGCCGGAAAAGATTTCGGCGACCGACCCCTACGTCAAGCTGATCCGCGCCGGACGCAACCGGCCGGGGGTGGTGCGGCTGGTGATCGAACTCAAAGGCGAGGTAAAGCCCCAGGTGTTCACGCTGAAGCCGGTCGGCGAATACGCGCACCGGCTGGTGCTCGACCTCTACCCGGCGCAGCCGATCGATCCCTTGATGGCGCTGTTGGAGAAGCCGCGCGGAACCGAGACGGCGACCGATCCGGGCCAGGTCGACCGCCTGATCACCATCGCCATCGATCCGGGCCACGGCGGCGAGGACCCCGGTGCCATCGGACGCGCCGGCAGCCAGGAGAAGGCGGTCACCCTGTCGATCGCGCAACGCCTGAAGAAGCTGGTCGACGGCGAGAGGAATATGCGCAGCATCATGACCCGCGACGGCGACTACTTCATCGCCCTGCCGGCGCGGGTGCAGAAGGCGCGCCGGGTCCAGGCCGACCTGTTCGTCTCGGTGCACGCCGACGCCTTCATCAAGACGACCGCGCGCGGCTCCAGCGTCTTCGTCCTCTCCGAGCACGGCGCCTCGTCCTCGGCGGCGCGCTGGATGGCGCAGCGCGAGAACGCCGCCGATCTGATCGGCGGTGTCAACCTCGGAGTCAAGGACCGCTACCTGGCGCGCACCCTGCTCGACCTGTCGCAGACCGCCACCAACAGCGACAGTCTCAAGGTCGGACGCGCCGTCCTCGGCGAGCTGGGCGGCATCAATGCGCTGCATCGGGGCATGGTCGAGCAGGCGGCCTTCGCCGTGCTGAAGGCGCCCGACATTCCCTCGATCCTGGTCGAGACCGCCTTCATTTCCAATCCCGAGGAAGAGCAGCGGTTGAACGACGACGCCTACCAGGACAAGATGGCGGCGGCCATCCTGCGCGGCATCAAGGGCTACTTCGCGCGCAATCCACCGCTGGCCAAGTCCAAGCAGAGCTAGGCCCCGCTGCTATAATCGGCGTTTTTTCTGGCGCGGCCATGCTGGTCTATCGCAGAGTTCCGCAACGCGCGGCTGGGCCGACGGTGCTGACGATCGGCAACTTCGACGGCCTGCACCGCGGCCATCAGGCCGTGCTGGCGCGCTTGGCCGCCGAGGCGCAGCGCCAGCGCCTGCCCTCCAGCCTGCTCACCTTCGAACCCCATCCGCGCGAATTCTTCGCCCCCGACCAGGCGCCGGCGCGGCTGACCAGCCTGCGCGAAAAACTCGAACTGGTCGAGCAATGCGGGGTCGATCGGGTCTATGTCTGCCGCTTCGATGCCAAGCTCGCCGCCTACTCGGCGCAGCAGTTCATCCAGAGCATCCTGATCGATGGGCTTGCCACCCGGCACCTGATCGTCGGCGACGATTTCCGTTTCGGCCGCGGTCGCGCCGGCGATTTCACCCTGCTGGCAGAGGCTGGCCGCGAAGGCGGCTTCAACGCCGAGGCGATGCCCACCATCGAGTGGCGGGGCGAGCGCGTCTCCAGCTCGGCGGTGCGCGACAGCCTCGAGGCCGGCGCCATGGAACACGCGGCGCGCCTGCTCGGACGACCCTACCGGATCGCCGGGCGCGTCGTCGGCGGCGACCAGCTCGGTCGCCAACTCGGCTACCCGACCGCCAACGTGCAGCTGAAGCGGCGCAAGGTGCCGCTGCTGGGGGTCTTCGCGGTGGCGGTGAGCGGCATCGCCACCCTGCCCTGGCCCGGCGCCGCCAGCCTCGGCGTCCGGCCGACGGTGGCGGCTGGCTTGCAGCCGGCGCTGGAAGTGCATCTGCTCGACTACCATGGCTCGCTCTACGGCAGCCACGTCTCGGTCGAGTTCCTGCACAAGCTGCGCGACCAGGTCAAGTTCGCATCGCTCGACGCCCTGAAGGCGCAGATCGCGCTCGACGTCGAGATCACCAGAACCTATTTTGCAAGCAGGAAACATGGCTGACTATCGCAAGACCCTGAACCTGACCGAGACCCCGTTCCCGATGCGCGGCGATCTGCCGCGCCGCGAACCGGGCTGGATCGCCCAGTGGCAGGAGCGCAAGCTCTACCAAAGGATCCGCGAGCAGGCCCGCGGCCGACCGCTGTTCGTGCTGCACGACGGTCCGCCCTACGCCAACGGCGACATCCACATCGGTCACGCGGTAAACAAGATCCTCAAGGACATCATCGTCCGCGCCAAGACCCTGGCCGGCTTCGACGCGCCCTACGTGCCGGGCTGGGATTGCCACGGCCTGCCGATCGAGCACCAGATAGAGAAGGAACACGGCAAGAACCTCGGCGGCGACCGCGTCCGCGAACTGTCGCGCGCTTACGCCGGCGTGCAGATCGAACGGCAGAAGAAGGACTTCATCCGCCTCGGCGTGCTCGGCGAGTGGGAGCGACCCTACACGACCATGGACTTCAAGACCGAAGCCGCCGAACTGCGCGCCCTCGGTCAGATCTACCGCAAGGGTTTCCTGTTCCAGGGATTGAAGCCGGTGAACTGGTGCTTCGACTGCGGCTCGGCGCTGGCCGAAGCCGAGGTCGAATACCAGGACAAGAAGTCGCCGGCGATCGACGTCGCCTTCGAAGCCCTGGACCGCGACCGCCTCGCCGCGGCCTTCGGCTTGGGGGCACTGCCGGACAAGCCGGCCTACGCCGTCATCTGGACCACGACGCCGTGGACCCTGCCGGCGAACCAGGCCTTGAACCTGCATCCAGACTTCGACTATGCGCTGGTCGACACAGAGCGCGGCCTGCTGCTGCTCGCCCGCGACATCGTGCAGCCACCGGGGGTGGCGACCGATGCGGCGTCGCCGCTGCTCGCCCGCTACGGCATCGCACGCTGGCAGATCATCGCCAGCTGCAAGGGCGCGGCGCTGGCCGGACTTCGCTTCAAGCATCCGTTCTACGATCGTGTTTCCCCCGTCTATCTGGGCGACTACGTGACCCTCGACACCGGCACCGGCGTGGTGCACAGCTCGCCCGCCTACGGTCTCGACGACTTCAACTCCTGCAAGCAGCACGGCATGAGCAACGACGAGATCCTGACGCCGGTGCTGGGCAACGGCCGCTACGCCGACAGCCTGCCCTTTTTCGGCGGGATGAACATCTGGAAAGCGGCGGCGCCGATCATCGCCAAGCTCGAGGAGGTCGGCGCCCTGTTCGCGCACCAGGAGATCAGCCACAGCTATATGCACTGCTGGCGGCACAAGACGGCGGTGATCTATCGCGCCACGACCCAGTGGTTCATCAGAATGGACCATCCCCCAAGCACCCTTGCCGAGCAAGGGGGTGACGGCGGTTCGTCCCTGCAGGACGCCATGGCCGACGCGGGCGCCTCGCCCTCCGGACAATCGCTGCGACAGACGGCGCTGGCGGCGATCGAGCAGACCAAGTTCTACCCGGCCTGGGGCCAGGCGCGGCTGGCGGCGATGATCGCCAACCGACCCGACTGGTGCGTCTCGCGTCAGCGCAACTGGGGCGTGCCGATTCCCTTGTTCCTGCACAAGGAGACGCGCGAGCCGCATCCGCGCAGTCTCGAGTTGCTCGAGCAGGTGGCGCTGCGCGTCGAACAGCAGGGCATCGAGGCCTGGTTCAAGCTCGATCCAAGCGAGTTGCTCGGTGCGGAGGCGGCGAACTACGACAAGATGAGCGACACCCTCGACGTCTGGTTCGATTCCGGCACCACCCACTGGAGCGTCATGCGCGGCACCCACGCCGACGTACTGCGCCATCCCGCCGACCTCTACCTCGAGGGCTCCGACCAGCATCGCGGCTGGTTCCATTCGAGCCTGCTCACCGGGTGCGCGCTCGACGGGCGGGCGCCCTACCAGGCGCTGCTGACCCACGGTTTCGTGGTCGATGGACAGGGCCTCAAGATGTCCAAGTCCAAGGGCAACGTGATCGCGCCACAGCAGGTCTCCGACAGTCTCGGGGCCGAAATCCTGCGCCTGTGGGTAGCGGCCACCGACTACTCGGGCGAGCTGTCGATTTCCAAGACCATCCTCGATCGCGTCGTCGAGGTGTACCGGCGCCTGCGCAACACCCTGCGCTTCCTCCTGGCCAACACCTCGGACTTCGACGCTCAACGGCACATGCTGCCGGTCGAGCGCTGGCTGGAGATGGACCGCTACTCGCTGGCGCTGACGCGGCAGCTGCAGCAAACAGCCACCGCCGCTTACGAGAGCTACGAATTCCACAAGGTGGCGCAAGCGCTGCAAATGTTCTGCACCGAGGATCTCGGCGGCTTCTATCTCGACATCCTGAAGGACCGCCTCTACACCGCGGCGGCCGAATCGCCGGCGCGCCGCGCCGCGCAGAGCGCGCTCTATCACATCGCCCAGGCGGTGACGCGGCTGATGGCGCCGATACTCTGCTTCACCGCCGAGGAAATCTGGCCCCTGATCGGCGGCGCCGACAGCGTCATGCTCGCCACCTGGCACGAGTTGCCGGCGCAGGAGGGCGAAGCCGAGTTGATCGAGCGCTGGCGCGCGCTGCGCGAAGTCCGCGGCGAGGTGAGCCGCGCCTTGGAGGTCGAACGCGAAGCGGGCAGGATCGGTTCGTCGCTGCAGGCGGAGGTGGAAATCCGCGCCAGCGGTGCCAAGCACGAGTTGCTCGCCTCGCTCGGCGACGATCTGCGTTTCGTTCTGATCTGCTCCAAGACGACCCTGGTCAAATGCGCCGATGTCGGCGGCGAAGCGATCATCGTTGCGGCATCGACCCACGGCAAGTGTGCGCGCTGCTGGCACTGGCGAGCGGAGGTCGGCAGCGATGCCGAGCACCCCGAACTGTGCGGCCGCTGCCTGTCCAACCTCTTCGGCGAAGGTGAAGCGCGCGACCATGCGTAGGTGGCTGGCGCTGGCGGCTCTGGTGGTCGTGCTGGACCAGGCGAGCAAGGCCTGGATCACCGCCGCCTTCAGGCTCAACGAGAACCTCGCCGTGGCCCCCTTCTTCGACCTGGTCTGGGTCTACAACGTCGGCGCCGCCTTCAGCTTCCTCGCCGGCGCTTCGGGCTGGCAGCGCTGGTTCTTCATCGCGCTGGCCCTGGGCATCTCGCTGTGGATCGTCGCCATGTTGCGCCAACACGCCGCGGACCGCCTGCTCGCCACCTCCCTGGCGCTGATCCTGGGCGGCGCCGTCGGCAACGTGATCGACCGGGTGAGCCACGGCGCCGTGGTGGACTTCCTCGATTTTCACTACGCCGGCTACCACTTCCCCGCCTTCAACCTCGCCGATTCGGCGATCAGCCTCGGTGTGGCCCTGATGCTCTGGCACTCGCTGCGCGCCGGCCGCGCTGCGCCCTAACCCAAACAGTCGCGCGCTCTCAAGAGACGAAGGGCCGCGACCGGAGAAAGTCCCTTCAGGGGCCCCGAGTCTTTTTGACCCCCACGGGGGGAGGGCTGGGCGCAGCCCGGCCCTGGGGGCGCTTAGAAGTACTTGCTGTACTGCGCCCAGATCCGCGGCACGCGCTTGCTGCCGTCGCTATCGTTGCCGTTGGGCGCGGCCAGCGGGTTGTTGCCGATGCGCCAGGCCACCGACAGGCGGGCGATGCTGTCCCAGACGGTCCAGTTGAGGCCGACGCCGGCGCCCGCCAGATCGATGCGATTGGGCGCGGTGGCGGTCCCGGCCCAACCCGGCCAGGTATTGCGATACTGCTGCACGCTGCCGGCATCGGCGAAGACGAAGGCCTGCAGCTCCGGCCGCAGCATCGCTCGGGCCTCCAGGTTGAGCAGCCAGCCGTCGTCGCCGCCAGCCTCGTTGACCGGATAGGCGCGCACGCCGTTGGGGCCGCCGAGAAAGAACTTCTCCGAAGAATCGAGATTCTTGTCCGCCACCTGGCCCGTCATCGCCGCCGAGATGGCCATGGCGTCGCCGATGTTCTGCAGGCGCGTGGCGTTCCAGGAAAGCTTCAGATAGCGGCCCTCGGTGCGCGCCGACGCGGCGTCGGCGGCCTGATTCGGCGCCAGCGCCGACAGGTCGAGATTGCCACCGGTCAAGGTCAGCCCGTAGTTGGTGGCACCGCTCGCGTCGTAGCGATTGCCCGCCACACCCATCGATAAGGCCTCGACCCGCTTTTCGCTGAGCCGCTTGCCGAGGCTGTCGTTCAGATAGCGCCGCTGCTCGGCGCTGGCGTTGGCGTAGAGGTTGCCGGCGCGGCTGCGCACGATCGGAAAGAGGGTGTTGAAGCCAGCGATGGTGGCACTGCCGCTGGCGTCGAGGTTGGCGAAGCGATCGCCGAGACGATAGTGCATGGCGGCGATGTTGCCGCCGACGCTAAGACCGGTGGCGCCGAGCGGCAGCGACAGCGCGGCGCGACCGTAGTGCAGGCCGCTCGCGCCCAGGCCGCGCAGACTCCACTGTTCGCCCGCACCGGCGACGCCGTTCAGATTGAGCTGCGCGTCGGCCTGGACAACGCCGGTGGCGACGGCACCACCGTTGTTCACCCCCAGCGAGCCGCTCGCCAGCGGCGTATCGGTGAGCGCCAGCCGCACGTCGATGTCGCCCGGGTGCGCTCCCGGTTCCAGCGTCGCGGCGACGCTGGTGCCCGCCAGATCGCGCAGCAGCAGCAGGTTACGCTCCAGTTGCTCGGTCTTCACCACCGCTTCCGCCGGCATGTTCTGGCGCACGTAGGCCTCGGCGCGTTCGCCCGACAGGCGCGAACCCGCCGGCCCCTTGTCGATCAGTACCCGGCCGAGCCGACCCTCGATGACGACGATGTCGATCAGTCCGTCTTTGATCGTCTGCGGCGGCAGGTAGGCGCGCACCACGAAGCCCTGCTCGCGGTAGGCGTTGATCACCGTCTGCAGTGCGTCTTCGAGTTCGGCCAGGGTCATCGACTTGCCGATGTATTTGGCCAGGCGCTCGGAGAGCGTATCGGCCGGCGCCTGGGTCACGCCGGTGATGCGGAAACCCTTGATCAACACCTTGACTTCGCCGGCGGCGTGCGGCAGCTTGGCCTCCGGCGTCGCGGGCAGCGGCTGCGCCTGTTGCGGCAACGCCTTGGGCGGCGCCTTTTCGATCTGGCGCAGCAGCGAGCCGGCATCGGGCGCGCCGACCTGGGCTGCGGCCGGCGTCAGCGCCAGCAACGCCAGCAGCACGACGAGCCAGGCGAGCGGCTTGCGGCCCGCCACCCGCCCCGTACCACCTTCGATCGCCGACTCAGATGCGCACAGCATAGCCCCCCCTATGCGGTAGTCGTATGCATTATGACACACTTCACGCAAATGCAATATGACAATCTACAGGAGGAAATACGCCTTACAATATGATCGGCAAAGCCTTTCCCCGGGGCAATCTTCTCATCAGCCGGGATCGCTGCTTCTAGCCGGTGCCGCCGACGGTGAGGCCGTCTATCTTCAGGGTCGGCTGACCCACGCCGACGGGCACGCTCTGTCCTTCCTTGCCGCAGGTACCCACACCCGGATCGAGACACATGTCGTTGCCTATCATCGAGACCCGATGCAAGACCTCGGGACCGTTGCCGATCAGCGTCGCCCCGCGCACCGGTGCCGTAATCCGGCCGTTTTCGATCAGGTAGGCCTCCGAGGCGGAAAAGACGAACTTGCCGTTGGTGATGTCGACCTGGCCGCCGCCGAAGTTGGCGGCGTAGAGCCCTTTCTTGACCGAGGCGATGATCTCCTGCGGTTCGCGCCCACCGCCGAGCATGCAGGTGTTGGTCATGCGCGGCAGCGGCAGGTGGGCGAAGGACTCGCGCCGGCCGTTGCCGGTGGGGGCGACGCCCATCAGGCGCGCGTTGAGGGCGTCCTGCAGGTAGGCCACCAGGACGCCGTCCTCGATCAGCACAGTGCGCTGGGTCGGGTTGCCCTCGTCGTCTACCGACAGCGAACCGCGCCGGTCGGGAATGGTGCCGTCATCGATCACCGTCACCCCGCGGGCGGCGACCCGCTCGCCGATGCGACCGGAGAAGGTCGAACTACCCTTGCGGTTGAAATCGCCCTCGAGGCCGTGACCGATCGCCTCGTGCAGCAGGATGCCCGGCCAGCCGGGGCCCAGCACCACGGTCATGTTACCCGCCGGCGCCGGCTTGGCCGACAGGTTGACGCTGGCCTGGTGCACCGCCTTGGCCGCATAGTCGCGCAAGCGTTCGTCGGAAAAATAGGCATAGTCGAAGCGCCCGCCGCCGCCGGCCGAGCCCTGCTCGCGACGGCCGCCCTCGGCCATGATGACGTTGATCGATACCCGCACCAGGGGTCGTACGTCGGCGCTGACGCGCCCGTCGCTGGCTGCCACCAGCACCACTTCCCAGGTGCCACCGAGGCTCGCCATCACCTCGACCACCCGCGTGTCGGCGGCCCGCGCGTAGGATTCGAGCCGCTCCAGCAGGCGCACCTTGTCGTCGGCCGGCAGCGAAGCGAGCGGGTCGTGCGCGGCGTAGAGGGCCGTGACGCGACCCTGTTGCAGCAAGGGCGCCACCGTGCTGCCGCCCTGGGCGGCGATGGCGCGCGCCGCGCACGCCGCATCGGCCAGCGCCGGCAGGCTGATCTCATCGGAGTAGGCGAAGGCGGTCTTCTCACCGCTGATGGCGCGCACGCCGACCCCCTGTTCGATATTGAAGCTGCCCGACTTGACGATGCCCTCCTCCAGGCTCCAGCCTTCCGAGCGCGCGTATTGGAAATACAGGTCGGCGTAGTCGAGGCGGTGCGCATTGAGCGTTGCGAACACGCTGGCGATGCTCGCCGCGCTCAAGTCGTAGGGCGTGAGCAGGCAACGCTCGGCGGTCAGGTAGGAGGGATCGACGGTCATGGTGGCAGCACCCGTAGCGTGGTTGGGCATCAGAGGCCGGGGAAGCGATGGCGCAACGCCGGCAGGGTCTTGCGCACCTGCGCGATGCGCGCAGGGTCGATAGCGGCGGCGGCGATTCCTGGCCCCTTGTCCAGGCGCGCCAGCAGTTCTCCCCAGGGGTCTACGATCATGCTGTTGCCGTGGGTCATGCGCCCACCCGGGTGCAAGCCCCCCTGAGCCGGCGCCAGCAGGTAGCATTGATTTTCTATCGCCCGCGCGCGCAGCAACAGCTCCCAGTGGGCGCGCCCCGTGACCTCGGTGAAGGCGGAGGGCAGGACCAGCAGATCGACCTCGCCCAGCGCCCGGAACAGTTCGGGGAAGCGCAGATCGTAGCAGATCGCCAGGCCGATCCTGCCAAAGGGTGAATCGAAAGACACGACCTGGTCGCCGGGCTCGATGGTGCGGCTCTCGTCGTACTTTTCGGCGCCGAGTTCGAGGCTGAACAGGTGCATCTTGTCGTAGCGAGCGATCTGTCGGCCGCTGTCGTCGAAGACCAGGCAGGCGTTGCGCATCTTGTTCGGGTCGCTCGCGAACATGGGAATCGAGCCTCCGACCAGCCAGACGCCGTGGCGGCGGGCGCAATCGCTGAGGAACTGCTGCACCGGGCCGGCGTCGGGCGCCTCGCGCGCCGCCAGGCGGGCCTCGTCGCTGGCGCCGACCAGCAGAAAATATTCGGGCAGCGCCACCAGCGAGGCGCCGTCGGCGGCCGCCGCTGCCACCAAACGGTCCGCCTGTTCGAGGTTGGCCGCCAACTGCGGCCCCGAGACCATCTGCACCGCCGCAATCCTAGTCTTGCTCACGTTCAGCCTTTGTCGAACCGCGCCGCGAGGGCGCGCTGAGTTTCTCCACCTTGGGGTCGGCCCAAGTGCCGGTCACCGCGT
>JAHFRE010000118.1 GCA_023258955.1 Sterolibacterium sp. | reverse complement strand
ACCAGATTGCCCGACAGGCGCCAATTGTTCGTCTCGTCCTCCAGCTGCAGCAGCCAATGCCCCGCCGCCGGCAGCCGCAAGGCACCCTGGTAGCGATCGCCGTTGCGCTTCAGGATCAGGCTCTGATCGAGTCCGGCGCGGGTCGGATGGGACAGCTTGGCGGCGAGCGTCGCCGGTGCGCTATAGGCCGGATCGCGTGCCGCCAGGCGCACGGTGATGCCCTCCCCGCCCAAGCTGACGGCGGCGGTCAAACCCAGGCTGGCGGCGCGCGCGCTCTGCGCCAGGGTGCGGTTGACCTCGAGGCCGCGCCGATAGTAGTCGTCGCTGACCAAGCCATCGTCGCTGCGTATGGCCAGGCCGAGGGTGACGAAGCTCGCCACCACCACCAACGCCGGTCCCGCCAGCAATAACCAGGGCGCCGCCTGGCGGTACCAGGGCAGCGTTGCGTCAAGCTTGTTCGATGTCTCGTTCATGGGATCAGGAAGCTGGCTTTCTCGTGCACGGCGATGGCGGCGTCGCCGACCGCCGCGATGTCGAAGAAGATGCGCTGCGCGCCCGGCTTGCCGGCCTCGGCGGGCGCATAGACATCGACCAGGACGCTCTGCGTGGTCAGCGCCGGCACCGCAATCTCGATCGCCGGCTGATGGTTGATCTGCAGACCCGCCAGGCCGCTGGGCGCGATGCGGTAGCGCTGCGTTGTCTCGCTGGTGTTCATCAGCTGCAGCTTGTAGTTGTTCTCGACCAGGCCGCCTTCCTCGAGGTGGCCCAGGTTGCCGCGGTCGCGGATGATGTCGACCTTGAGCGGAATGCGCTGCGACAACGCCAGACCGGCGACGAGCACGATGACGACGAGGATGGCGCCGTAGATCATGATGCGCGGGCGCCTGATGCGGGCGAAGATCTCCTTGCGTCCCCAGCCGAGTTCGAGCGCGTGCTGGGTCGAATAGCGGATCAGTCCGCTCGGATAGCCCATCTTCCGCATCACCTGCTCGCAGCCGTCGATGCAGGCCGAGCAACCGATGCACTCGTACTGCAGTCCCTTGCGGATGTCGATGCCGGTCGGGCAGACCTGGACGCAGATGCTGCAGTCCACGCAATCGCCCTGGCCGGCGGCGCGGTGATCGGCGCTGCGGTGGCGCGCCCCGCGCGGTTCGCCGCGGGCGCTGTCGTAGGTGACGATCAGGGTGTCGCGGTCGAACATGGCGCTCTGGAAACGCGCGTAGGGGCACATGTGCTTGCACACCTGCTCGCGCATCCAGCCGGCGTTGAGGTACAGGAAGACGGCGTAGAAGAAGATCCAGAAGGTCTCCCAGGGGCCGGTGGTCCCCATCTGGATTTCGGCTACCAGGCTGCGGATGGGGGTGAAGTAGCCGACGAAGGTGAAGCTGGTGATAAGCGAGACGGCGAACCAGGCGGCGTGCTTGCCGGCCTTGAGACCCAGCTTGCGCCCCGACAGGGGTGCGGCGTCGAGCCGGATGCGCTCGCTGCGCTTGCCTTCGAACAGCGCCTCCAGCCAGACGAAGATCTCCGTATAGACCGTCTGCGGGCAGGCGTAGCCGCAGAACAGCCGGCCGCCGATGGCGGTGAACAGGAACAGGGCGTAGGCGGAGATGATCAGCAGGACGGTCAGATAGATGACGTCCTGGGGCCAGAAGACCAGGCCGAAGATGTAGAACTTGCGCTCGACCAGGTCGAACAACACCGCCTGGCGGCCGTTCCAGGGCAGCCAGCAGAGGCCGAGGAACACCAGCTGCGTCACGCCGACCATGATCCAGCGCCAGCTGGCGAACCAACCGCTGACCGCACGGATGTGGATCGTCTTGCGCTTCTCGTAGAGGGAATACTCGGTCTTGTCGTCCGTAATGCTGGCGGACGCGGGAGCAGCTTCGCTCATGGATGGCTCGAGGGTAATGGAGGGGTCCCTCCGGCACTCAGTCCGGAGGGAGGAATTTTACTCCATTACCAATCGCTAATACAGTCCGTTACTTGCCCGCGGCCGCCGCGGGTTTGTTGGAAAGGCCCCAGACGTAGGCGGCGAGCAGATGCACCTTGGCTTCGCCGAGGAAGTCTTTGTGCGCCGGCATGATCTGGTTGCGGCCCTTGGTGATGGTATCGACGATGATCTGCTCGCTGCTGCCGAAGAGCCAGATCTTGTCGGTGAGGTTGGGCGCACCCATGGCGACGTTGCCCTTGGCATCGGCGCCGTGGCAGGCAACGCAACCGGCCGTGACGAAGCTCTCCTTGCCGCGGGCGACGCGCGCGGCGTCGGCCGGCAGACCCGACAGCGAGCGTACGTAGTTCGCCAGATCCTTGATCACCTCCGGCCCCAGGTGGGCGAAAGGCGGCATGATGCCGTTGCGGCCGTCCATGATGGTGGTCTTGATGGTCGCCGGATCGCCGCCCCACTTCCAGTCGGCGTCGGTCAGGTTGGGATAGCCCGGCGAACCCTTGGCGTTGGCGCCGTGGCACTGGGCGCAGTAATTGACGAACAGGCGCTCGCCCATCTGCCGGGCCTTCTCATCGCCGGCGACGGTCTGCAGATCCTGCTGCAGGTAGGCCTTGAAGATCTTGCCGTAGGTCGCTTCGCCTTCGGCAAGCTCGGTGTTGTACTCGCCGGCGGAACTCCAGCCGAAGGTCCCCTTGTAGCTGCCCAAGCCCGGGTAGACCACCAGATAGCCCAGCGAGTAGAACACCGTGATGTAAAACAGCCAGCGCCACCAGTTGGGCATCGGATTGTTGAACTCCTCGAGGTCCTCGTCCCAGACGTGGCCCATGGTCTTACCGGCGCTGTGCTTGGCGCGACCCTGCATCCAGAGAAAGACGCCGCAGGCCACAACGCTGATGAGAGTCAGCAGCGCGACGTACGCGCTCCAGAAGCCTCCCACAAAATCGCTCATGATGCTTTCCTTTCCGTGTTCCCGTGCGACGCGCCCTGATAGGCGGAATCGACCGGTTCATCATCCGTAAATGGCAACAGCGCCACCTCGTCGAAGCTCTGTTTGCGCTTGGTGCTGAACGCCCACCAGACGATGCTGATGAAGACCAGAAAGGTCAGCAGCGTCACAGCCGCGCGCAGATCGTTGACGTCCATGCTCAGTTGCCCTGCTTCAGCGCCGTGCCCATGCCCTGCAGGTAGGCGATCAGCGCATCGAGTTCGCTCTTGCCCGCCAGCTGCTCGCGCGCACCCTTGATCTCGTCGTCGCTGTAGGGCACGCCGACCCGGCGCAACGCCGTCATCTTCGTCTCGATGTCCTCGCCGTAGAGCGGTCGCGCCAGCCAGTAGTAAGCGGGCATGTTCGACTCGGGCACCAGGTCGCGCGGATTGAGCAGATGGGTGCGATGCCAGGCGTCCGAGTAGCGACCGCCGACCCGCGCCAGATCCGGACCGGTGCGCTTGGAGCCCCACTGGAAGGGATGGTCGTAGACGAACTCGCCGGCCACCGAGTAGTGACCGTAGCGCTCGGTCTCGGCGCGGAACGGACGAATCATCTGCGAATGGCAGTTGTAGCAGCCTTCGCGGATGTAGATGTCGCGACCGGAGAGGGCGAGCGGAGCGTAGGGCTTGAGGCCGGCCACGGGCTCGGTGGTGGACTTCTGAAAGAACAGCGGCACGATCTCGACCAGGCCGCCGATGCTCACCACCAGAATCACCAGGATCGCCATCAGGCCGATGTTCTTCTCGATTTTGTCATGCGTCAGCATTTCTCATTTCCTCCCAGATCAGGCGTGCTGCGCCGCGGGTGCCAGCACCAGCGCATCGACGGCCTTGCCGCTGGCCATGGTCTTCCACACGTTGTAGGCCATCAGCAGCATGCCGGCGAGAAACAGCACGCCGCCAAGCAGACGGATGGTGTAGAAGGGATAGGTCGCCTTGACCGACTCGATGAAGGAGTACTTGAGCGTGCCATCGACGTTGAAATCGCGCCACATCAAGCCCTGCATGACCCCGGCGATCCACATCGCGGCGATGTAGAGCACGATGCCGATGGTCGCGATCCAGAAGTGGGTGTTGATCAGCCTGACGCTGTACATCTCCGCCTTGCCGAACAGGCGCGGGATCAGGTAGTAGATGGCGCCGATCGAGACCATCGCCACCCAGCCCAGCGCCCCCGAATGTACGTGGCCGATGGTCCAGTCGGTGTAGTGCGACAGCGCGTTGACCGTCTTGATCGACATCATCGGGCCTTCGAAGGTGGACATGCCGTAGAAGGACAGCGAGGTGATCAGGAACTTCAGGATCGGATCGTCGCGCAGCTTGTGCCAGGCCCCGGACAGGGTCATGATGCCGTTGATCATGCCGCCCCAGGAGGGTGCGAGCAGGATCAGCGAGAAGATCATGCCCAGGGACTGGGTCCAGTCCGGCAGCGCCGTGTAGTGCAGGTGGTGCGGACCGGCCCACATGTAGGTGAAGATCAGGGCCCAGAAGTGCACCACCGACAGGCGGTAGGAATAGATCGGGCGGCCAGCCTGCTTGGGCACGAAGTAGTACATGATGCCGAGGAAACCGGCGGTGAGGAAAAAGCCGACGGCGTTGTGGCCGTACCACCATTGCACCATCGCGTCCTGAACACCGGCGTAGGCCGAGTAGGACTTCATCGGCCAGAAGCTGACCGGGCTCGCGGCGCTATTGACCAGATGGAGAATGGCGACGGTGAGGATGTAGCCGCCAAAGAACCAGTTGGAAACGTAGATGTGCGAGGTCTTGCGCTTGACCAGGGTGCCGAAGAAGACGATGGCGTAGGAGACCCAGACGACGGTGATCAGGATGTCGATCGGCCACTCCAGCTCGGCGTACTCCTTGCCCGAGGTGTAGCCCAGGGGCAGGGTCACCGCCGCCAGCACGATCACTGCCTGCCAGCCCCAGAAGGTGAAGGCGGCCAGGGCCGGGGCGAACAACGGCGTGTGGCAGGTGCGCTGCGCCGAATAGTAGGAGGTCGCAAACAGCGCGCAACCGCCGAAGGCGAAGATCACGGCGTTGGTGTGCAGCGGTCGCAGACGGCCGTAACCCAGCCACTCGACCGCGTTCAGTTCGGGCCAGATCAGCTGGGCGGCGATGATGACGCCGACCAGCATGCCGACGATGCCCCAGACGACGGTCATCACCGCGAACTGGCGCACGACTTTGTAGTTGTAAGTCGGTTGCGATTGCATGGTTTCCCCTCAAAAAAAACTAAACTCTGATTCTCACCGGACCGCGTTCTGCAGCTCGCGATCGGCGTGGAATTTATGACTTAAGTCAATTATGCCAAGCTCGGCGCTCCTTGAATAGACCTTTCCATCTTTATGGTTGCTCGATACGCCCCGCGGCGCACGGTGAACCGCCCGGTTTGTCGGCGCGCTCGCCGCCGGCGCGGTCATCGTCCATCAGGATGCGGTGCGCCGGCCCCTCCAAATCGTCGAACTGCCCCGCCGCGAGCGACCAGCGGAACAACAGGCCGATCAGAAAGACGAACACCAGGGACAACGGCACCAGCAGGTAGAGGATGTCCATCAGTCCTCCTGCAAACGCAGCGCGTTCAACACGACCAGCAGCGAACTCGCCGACATGCCGACGCCCGCCAGCCAGGGCGTCACCAGGCCGGCCATTGCCAGCGGGATCGCCAGCAGGTTGTAGGCGCCCGCCCAGAGCAGGTTCTGGCGCACCACCGCCAGGGTCTTCTTCGCCAGCGCGATGCCGCGCGCGAGCTGGCCGAGATCCTCGCCCATCAGCACCAAGTCGGCCTGGGCGCGCGCCAGGTCGGTGCCGCCGCCCATGGCGATCGACAGCTGGGCCAGGGCCAGCACCGGCGCATCGTTGACCCCGTCGCCGACCATCGCGACGCGGGCCCCGCTCCGCTGCAGACGGTCGATGTGGTCGTGCTTGGCCTCGGGCGAGAGGCCGCCGAACGCATCGACGATGCCCAGTCGGGCAGCGACGGCTGCCACCGCCAGCGGGCTGTCGCCGCTCAAGACGCTCGCCCGACAGCCGGCCGCGCGCAAGGCCTCGATCAGCGGCCCCGCCCCCGGGCGCAACCGGTCGTGCAGGCGAAACAGCGCCAGCCAGCCGGCGCTAGAAGCCAGCGCGACGATGCTGCCACCGTCAGCGCACCAGCTCGCTGCCCGCTCCGGCAAGGCGAGTCCGTGTAGCTCGCCGGCGAACGCCGTCGTGCCCAGGCGCAGCAGCTCGCCGTCGACCCGGCCTTCGACGCCGCAGCCGGTGATCGCCCGCTGCTCGGTAAGCTGCGCCGAGGACAGAGTCGCCCCGGCAGCGGCGGCGGCGGCTCGCAGGGCGCGCGCCAGCGGATGCTCAGAGCCGGCCTCCAGCGTCGCCGCCAGCGCCAGCGCGCGCGCGTCCCCCTGCGCTCCCAGGACCAGGGTCTGCGCCAGGGCGAGCTTGCCTTCGGTCAGGGTGCCGGTCTTGTCGAAGACGAAATGATCGGCGCGCGCCAGCGCCTCGATGGCGTGGGCGCGGGTGACCAGCAGGCCGCGGCGCGACAGGGCGCCGGTAGCCACGGTCAGCGCCGCCGGCGTCGCCAGCGACAAAGCGCAGGGGCAGCTGACGACCAGCACGGCGACGAAGATCCACAGTGCCCGACCCGGATCCACCGCGTACCAGTAGGCCGCGCTGGCTGCCGCCAGGAGGATCAGGATCAGCACGAAGCGGGCGGCGATGCGGTCGGCGAGGCTGGCCAGCGGCGGCTTTTCGGTGGCCGCCCGCTCGACCAGGCGCTGGATGGCCGCCAGGCGCGTTGCCGCCCCCAGCTTTTCGACGGTGAACAACAACGGGCTAGCGATATTTACGCTGCCGGCGATCAAGCGGTCGCCGACGCGCTTGGCCACCGGCAGGCTTTCGCCGGTCAGCAGGGCTTCGTCGACTTCGCTCTCGCCGGCGATGACGCAGCCGTCGGCGGCGACGGCGCTGCCCGGCGGCACGCGCAGCACGTCGCCGACGGCGAGATCGGCCACCGCCACCCGCTGCTCGGCGCTGCCCGGATAATCGGTCAGGCGCAGCGCCACGGCCGGCTGCGCCCGCGCCAGGTTCTCGACGCCGCGCGCCGCCTGCTGCCGTCCCATCAATTCCAGATAGCGGCCGCCGAGCAGCAGGAAAACGAACATGGTCAGCGAGTCGAAATAGACGGCGCCGGAGGCCGTCAGCGTCGCCCAGACGCTGGCCGCGAAAGCCGTGCCCACACCCAGCGCCACCGGCAGGTCCATGCCGACGCGGCCCAAGCGCAGGTCGCGCCAGGCGCTGGCAAAAAACGGCGCCGCCGAATAGAGCATCACCGGCAGGGTGAGCAGCAGCGCCGCCCAGCGCATCAGCTGCTCGATGTCCGGGCTCATGCTGCCGGCCTCGGCGAGATACACCGGCACGGCGTACATCATCACCTGCATCATGCCGAAGCCGGCGACGAACAGCCGCCACAGCGCGGCGCGGCGCTCGCGCGCGGCGATCTCCTCGGCGCGCGCCGGGTCGTAGGGATGGGCACGGTAGCCGATCGCAGCGATGGCGGCGATGATCTGCGACAGGCTGATTTTCCGCGCGTCCCAGCGTATGCGCAGCCGACGCGTCGCGTAGTTGATGTCGGCGCCGAGCACACCGGGCTGGCGCGTCAGATGTTGCTCGTTGAGCCAGACGCAGGCGGCGCAGGTGATGCCGTCGAGCATCAGCGAAGCCTCGCGCTGCTCACCTTCGCCGAGCTTGACGAAGCCCTTCTGCACCTCGGGATGATCGAACACGCCGAGGTCGGCGAGCGCCGCCGGCAGCGCTTCGCGCGGCGATTGCGGCATCGCGTCGCGATGCCGGTAGTAGTCGTCGAGGCCGTTGCCGACGATGGCGCTCGCCACCGCCTGGCACCCGGCGCAGCACATCCGCCGCTGCGCGCCGGCGATATCGACCAGGTAGTCGGCGCGCGCCGGCAGAGGCAGGCCACAGTGGTAGCAGTCCTCCGCCATCAGCGCGCTGGCGGAGGGGCGTCTCGATAGGCGGAAATTTGCACCGACACCGTCCCGTGGGCGAAGCCAGAGTCCGCGTGGCGAACTCGGCAGAGGCCCTATGTTAGTGCAGGTAGGTGTCGATCGCAAAAGCATTCAATCCCCGCGGCAGGACAACGCCAGCGCAGCCCGGCCGCGATTCAGAACTTGAAGCCGTAGCCGATGCCGACCAGCAGGGGATCGACCGTGACCGTGCTGACCCGGGTCCCGTTCACCTTCAGATCGGTGTCGATGTAGACCTTCTTCAGGTCCACGTTGATGTAGCTGTTCTGGCCGATCTTGTAGTCGAAGCCCAGCTGCAGCGCCGCCCCGGCGCTCGAATTGTCGAGGCTGGCGTTGGCGCGCGTCGCCGCGTTAACCACCGGCAGCGACACCTTGGAAAAGAAGGTCAGGTTGATCCCGGCGCCGACGTAGGGGCGGAAGGCCGTGTCCGGCGAGAAGTGGTACTGGAGGGTCAAGGTCGGCGGCAGGGCGTTGAGGTCGCCGACCTTGCCGCTACCGTTGGCCTGCACCTCGAGCTTCTGCGGATAGGTCAGGATCAGTTCGGCCGCCAGATTCTTCGACAGGAAGTAGGAAAAATCCACTTCCGGGATCACTCGGTCGCTGACATAGACGGCGTCGGCCGGCAGCAGGCCGGCGATGGCGTCCGACTTCTTGACCGGCTCGATGTTCACTGCGCGCAGCCGCATCATCCAGTTGCCCTCCGTCTGCTGGGCGAGCGCCCCGCCGCAACACAGCGCGGCACACAGGACAACGGCCAGTTTGCTCATTCTCATGCTCTTCCCCTTCTGCTAGTTCACCAAGAAATATCATCGCTGCGGCACGAAGCCGAGCGGCGCGCCGCGACCGGAATATTGATATCTGGATCGCGATATCCTGAATATGCTATTACGGGAGGGCAAAACCAAACCCTGACATCCGTCAACTTATCGGACGAAGCAGCGCAGCCGTTGCAGCGGCGCTACACGTTGCCGGCGTTGCGGGCGATGGCGCTCAAGCGGTCCAGGTCGTTGAGATGAACCTCGCGGTGGGCGATGGAGATGCAGCCGTCCTCCTGGAAACGGGCGAGGATCCTGCTGACCGTCTCCTCGGCCATCCCCAGATAGCTGCCGATGTCCTTGCGCGACATGCTGAGGCGAAATTGGGTGGCGGAGTAGTTGCGGCTGGCGAAGCGCCGCGACAGACCGATCAGATATTCGGCGAGCCGCTCCTCGGCCCTGCGCGTGCCGAGCAGCAGCATCAGTTCCTCGTCGCGGCGGATCTGCTCGCTCGATATCTTCAGCATCTCGAAGTAGATCGAGGGCATGGTCTTGGCGAGCTGGTCGAGGCGCTCGACCTCGACCTTGCACACAGAGATGGTCTCCAGCGCTGTCGCCTCGCAGCTGTACTGGCCGCTGGCGTAGGCGCTGAGTCCCAGCAACTCGCCGGCGACGTGAAAGCCGGCGATCTGCACGCGGCCGTCGGCGCTGATGACCGAGGTCTTGACCGAACCGGAACGCAGGGCGTAGATGCAATCGAAGCGCTCGCCCGGCCGGAACAACACCTGGCCGCGCTTATAGACCTCCTTGCGCTTGACGATCGACTCGAGCAGGGCGAGGTCGGTACCGTCCACACCCAGCGGCACGCACAGTTGATAGACGCCGCACTTTTTGCAGGAGATCGGCGTGCACGTCGCCTGTGGCGACGGCGCGGTTCTGGCGAGTTTGGCGACAGCCACGAGCGCGCCCTCAGTCGGTCGAGCGGCGCCGCCTGCCTGGCGCCGCCGCGGACGGCAGGATCGACGCGGGCAGGTCGTTGATCCGGTACTTGCCGCTGTTGACCGCGCGCGCCAGGGTGTCAAGGGTCTGCGTTTCGAGCAAGGCGACGATCTTGGCCTTGATCGGCTTCCACTTGGCGTGCATCGGGCAAGCCGTCTCGTCGGCGCAAACCTTCAGCCCCAGGACGCAGGTCTCGGTCAAGCCGCTGCCTTCGACCAGGGTCAGGACCTGCATCAGGGTCGTCTTGCGGCAGCCCTCGCGCAAGCAGAAACCGCCCTGCCGGCCGCGAAAGGAATCGAGCAGGCCACCGCGCACCAGGGTCTGCATCACCTTGGCCAGATAGGGCGGCGGCACGCCCAGATACTCGGCGACGACGCGGTTCAACACCGGCACAGCGCGCGGCTGCAGCGCGATGTAGATCAGCGCCTGGATGGCGTACTGGCTGGTGCGCGAGAGGATCATGCGCGGTGGGCAGCCCTGACCATGGACGGGTCGCCGAGAGCGGCCGGCTGCCCGGCTACTTCGGCGCCATGCGGATGGCGCCGTCGAGGCGGATCACTTCGCCGTTCAGCATCTCGTTCTCGGCGATGTGCTTGACCAGCGCCGCGTACTCCGCCGGCTTGCCCAGGCGCGAGGGGAACGGCACCATCTTGCCCAGCGAGTCCTGGACCTCCTGCGGCATGCCCAGCAGCATCGGCGTCTCGAAGATGCCCGGGGCGATGGTCATGACGCGGATGCCGAAGCGCGCCAGTTCGCGGGCGATCGGCAGGGTCATGCCGACGATGCCGCCCTTCGACGCCGAATAGGCGGCCTGGCCGATCTGGCCGTCGAAGGCCGCCACCGAGGCGGTGCTGACGATGAGGCCACGTTCGCCGGCGGCGTTGGGCGAGCCCTTGCTCATCTGTTCCGCGGCCAGGCGGATCATGTTGAAGCTGCCGATCAGATTGATGCTGACGCAACGGGTGAAGGAGGCCAGGGCGTGCGGTCCCTCCTTGCCCAGCACCTTTTCGCCGATGGCGATGCCGGCGCAATTGACCAGGCCGTGCAGACCGCCGAAGGCGCTCGCCGCCAGGTCGACCGCCGCCTTGGCCGAAGCTTCGTTGGCGACGTCGGTCTCCTGGAAGCGGCCACCCAATTCCTTGGCCAGGGCCTCGCCGGCCTTGTTCACATCGGCGATCACCACCTTGGCGCCATTGGCTGCCAGCATGCGTGCCGTCGCTGCGCCCAGGCCGGAGGCGCCGCCGGTGACGATGAATACGCTGTCCTTGATCTGCATGATTGTTTCACTCGAGAATGATTTGGAGCGCGCATCATAAATGGTTTCGCGCTTTGCTGCACTGCGGCGAACAGTCCCGGCCGGAGCAGCGCGAAGCGGTGCGGATTTGATCGTCATCAATGACGGCGCGACCATATCCCCTACCATTGGCAGGGCCGCCGGAGGTCCGGGGCGGCGTTTCAAGATCCATCGGAGGATGATGCAATGTTCAGTTTGCTGGTCAGAGAGGTCATGGAGACGAAAAACGCGCTCTTCCTCTCGCCCGACACGCCCGTCGCCATGGCCGCAGCGGTGATGGCGAAGAAGAACGTCGGGGCCGTGATGGTGGTCGATGACGAGCGCCTGGTCGGCATCTTCACCGAACGCGACGCGCTGTTTCGCGTCATCGCTCGCGGCCTCGACGCGCGCAACACCCGCTTGGCCGAGGTGATGACCGCCAAGCCGCGCACCGTCTCACCGAGCCAATCCTATGGCTTCGCGCTGGTCATGATGCAGGAGAGCGGTTTTCGCCACGCACCGGTGGTCGACCAGGGCCGGCCCATCGGCATCGTTTCATCGCGCAACGCGATGGATCCCGAACTCGAAGAGTTCGCCGCCGAAGCCAGCCGCCGCGAGTACATCCGCGAAGGGCACTAG
>JAHFRE010000010.1 GCA_023258955.1 Sterolibacterium sp. | reverse complement strand
GGCGCCCGGGCAAATCGCTGGTGAGGCTCGGCGCGACTTCCAGTCCGACGAACTCGCGGCTGGTTTCTTCTGACTTGCCGATGTCGAGGCCGATGTAGGCGCCGGACAGCAGCGTCCCCAGCCCCGAAATCCTGCCGCCGGAGACGCGCGGCCGCACCACCCAGAAGCGGGTGTCGGCAGCCAGGAAGTCTTCGGCCTGCTTGACCAGCTTGGCAGTCACGAGGACCCGGCGGCGGTCCTGGGACAGAGCGATCTGCTTGACCTCACCGATGTCGACGTTCTTGTAGCGGATGCGGGTCTTGCCTGGCTCGAGGCCCTCGGCGCTCGCGAAGCTGATGACCACGGTCGGTCCGCGCTGGGCCATGAAGTCGAGCAACAGCCAGCCGCCCAGGACCGCAGCGACAAAGGGTACCAGCCACACCAGCTGCGGCAGGCGACGGCGCCGGGCTACCGCCGCGGCTTCAGGAAATTCATTCGGGTCGATGGCCACGGTCGTCCTTGAGGTTGTCCCAGATCAGCCGCGGGTCGAAGGCCATCGAGGCGAGCATGGTCATGACCACCACCGCGCCGAAAGCCACCGCGCCCGGCCCGACCTTGATCGTGGCCAGCGATTGCAGGCGCACCAGTCCTGCCAGCAGCGTCACCACGTAGATATCGAGCATCGACCAGCGGCCGACAAACTCCACCAGTCGATACAGTCGGGTGCGCTCGTAGGGCAGCCATTGCGCCCGCCATTGCACCGATGCCGCGAGCAGCCCCAGCAGGATCAGCTTGCCCGCCGGCACGACGATGCTGGCGAAGAACACCAGCGCCGCCAGGGGCCAGGAACCGCTCGCCCAGAGGTAGATCACCCCGCTCATGATGGTGTCCTGCTGCTTGCCGAACAGCGAGGCGGTCTCCATCACCGGCAGCAGATTGGCCGGGACGTAGAGGATCGCGGCGGCGCACAACAGGGCCCAGGTGCGGGCGATGCTGTGCGGCGCGCGTCGATTCAGCCAGGCGCCGCAGCGCGGACAGCTGTCGCCGGCGCTCGCCGCGGTCGGCCGCGCGATCATCGCGCAGACGCGGCAGGCGTACAGGCCGAGTTCTGCCGCGCTCCGCTCAGCCATCGCTGACCACGCTCTGTCGCGCCATGTTGTGCCAGAGCTCGTGCACGTTGAACGTCGCCGTGAGGGCGGCGAAGACCAGCATCAGCGCCCCAAACGACCACAGCGCCACGCCCGGAATGATCGTTGCCAGATGGGCGAGTTTTTGGATCGACACCAGCAATCCGAGCATGAAGATTTCGACCATTGCCCAGGGCCGGATGGCGAGCAGCAGGCGCAGCAATCTGGGCGGCGGGCGGCTGCTCGCCAGCAGAACGATCATCATGCCCAGCTCGACGGCCGGGATCAATATGGTCGTCATGAACACCAATGCGGCGACCGGCATCAGCCCGTCGTTCCACAGACTGAGCACGGCGCCGAACAGCGTGCTGACGTTGCGCTGGCCTTGGCTCTCGATAGCGACGATGGGAAAAACGTTACTGATCGCCAGCAGAATGGCTGCAGCGACGGTCAGCGCCAGGGTGCGCTCGACGCTCCCCGGATTGCTGCGATAGAGCACGGCGCCGCAGCGCCAGCAGATGGCCGCGCCGGCAGCCGGCAAGGGGGCCTCCCGCTGCAGCAGATCGCAATCGTGGCAGGCTATCAATTTCGGGCTCGGACTCACGGCTGGCGGCAATCGGTGGCTCGGGATCATTGCATCTTGCGCAAACGTGCCATGGACATGACAGGATGCAATTTGATCAGCGCACAGAACGCGGATCAAATTGCGGATTTTCGATGATCCCCAGACGATTGCCGAACGGGTCGCGCACAGCGGCAACCTTGACGCCTTCGCCGACCTCCGCGATCGGTTCGAGGGACGCGGCCCCCAGTTCCAACAGGCGTGCGTAGGCCGACTCTATGTTCTCCACGCCCCAAAGCGGTTGCGGACCGGCTGTGCCAGGCTGCCCATCCGGCAGCAGACCCAATTCAAATCCGCCAACAGCAAACCCGACGTAGAACGGTTGATCGAAGTACGGTGCTTGACCAAGCACCCGCGTATACCAAAGCTTGGCGGCGTTGAGGTCGAGTGCCGGGTAGATCGCGGTACGCAGTCCGAGAAGCATGTTGAGCCCTCCGTAATAAGAACTGGCGGTGACCTCAAGTATAGTCGGATAACCGCCGCTGGCTGCGCCAGCGCTTGGGTCGAGTGGCCGGCCCAGCGCCGCCATTTCATAGCTAGCAGGTTGCGGTCGGGCGACACCCGGATGGGCTCTGTGCGCTGGCGCACGGAGTATCTGCCGTTGCTAGCCCATGATAGGAATGCGCGACATTCCAGACGCATTGTCTTGCGCGAGATGGGTACTGCAATGCGTCGTCACCACGGGAGCTCCATCATGATCAGCAAAACATTCACGGCACTATTGACCGGCCTGTTGCTGGCTGGTTTGTTTGGAACGGTCGCCGGCTGCAATACGGTCGAGGGCGCGGGCAAAGACATTCAGAAGGGGGGAGAGGCGATAAAGAACGAGGCGCGCGAGCACAAGAACTGATCGAATGCGCCGCACGCTACTGGTTCAGGTTTCCAAACTTCCACCCCAAAGCGTCAATTCGATTCCGATTTCCGGAATCGAATTGACGTCCGCAAGTTGGTCAGCGCAAGTCGTACCAGACCCCACGGCCACTGCCGTGTTGGTTCAGTGTGCCGCGCTCGACCAGAGCCCGGAAATGCTGCTTGAGCGTGTTGCGGCTGGCACTGGTCAGCTTGATGACCTCGCCGATGGTGACGCGGCCGTGTTCGCGGGCGAACTCGACAATCTGCAGCTGCAGTTCGGGCATGGCGGCCAACACGATCTTCTCGCGTTCGACCTTCTTCTCCAGTCGCCGTACCTGCTCGGCCAGAGAACGAAGGAAGAACACCAGCCACGGCTGCCAGTTCGGCGCCTCGGTACGAATCGTGCCCTGCGTCTGGCGTAGGGCCAGGTAGTAGGCTTCCTTGCTCTGCTCGATCACGCTTTCCAGCGAGCTGTAGGGCACGTAGACGTAGCCTGCCTGCAGAAGCTGCAGCGTGGTCAGAACTCGGGAGAGCCGACCGTTGCCGTCCTGGTAGGGATGGATTTCAAGAAATGCCACGATGCACAGGGCGATGATCAGCAGCGGATGCAGCCGGGCCGCTTCGCGCTCCTGGTTCACCCAGGCCACCAGTTCGGTCATCAGGCGCGGCGTATCGAAAGGTGTCGCCGTCTGAAACACGATACCAATCTGCGCGCCGTTCTCGTCGAACGCGGCGACGCTGTTCGAGTTGGTCTTGTAGTTGCCGCGATGCCAAGAGTCCTTCTCACTATAGCGCAGCAGGATCTGGTGCAACTGCTTGATGTGGTTCTCGGTGAGCGGGATGTCCCGCCAGGACGCGAAGACGAGGTCCATCAGCTCGGCATAGCCGGCAACTTCCTGCTCGTCGCGGGTGGCGAAACTCTTGATCTCAAGGTTCGACAGCAGCTGCTCCACCTCGCGGTCGGACAGCTTGCTGCCCTCAATGCGGGTGGAGGAGCCGATGCTCTCGATGGTAGCCACCCGCCGCAAGGCCGAAAGACGGTCAGGCGCGAGCGTACCCAGGGCGCGCCAGGCGCCTTTGAACTCGTCGATTCTGGCGATGAGGCTGAGGATCTCCGGGGTGATCTGGATGGTGTCAGATTTCAGCATGAACCAATGTTACACCCAATTACACCCATTTTAGCTGGCGCTGCGAGGGGATCGGACCCAAGTTTCTGAAGCTCAGCGGCCGCGTACTCTACCGGCAGGTCGAGTATGCCAAATTATCAGAGTCGAGCCGACCGGCAGTCGTCGCGATGTACCTGAATTGGTCGAAGGTCATCCCGCCAAATTCCTCCCCAAGACAGACTGTAAGATGCACGTCGCAAATCCGATGTTACGGTGAATGGCCAGAATAATAACCGCGTCTTATGCGGTGATAAACTTTCGTCTGCGGAGAATATAGCCTATAATCTCCGCATGAAAAGCGGTGAACAGCCCTACATCTGGCAGGCCAGTGACTGGCCCAACTGGTGCTATGACATCGCAAAACTTGCCCGGCCACTGGCTGACGTTAGCCGCGCCCAAGGCCTGCTGATGGGCCGGCTGGCCGATGTCGGTATGGCCCTGCGGGATCAGGCCAGCCTGTCGGCACTGACCGAGGACGTGGTCAAAACCAGCGAGATCGAGGGCGAACAACTCAATGTGGAATCTGTGCGCTCATCCATCGCTCGCCGCCTTGGCGTTGACATCGGTGCGTTGGCGCCAGTGGATCGCAATGTCGAAGGTGTCGTTGAGATGGTGTTGGACGCCACCACCCATTGCGACGCTCCTCTGACTGCGACACGCCTGTTCGGTTGGCACGCTGCCCTTTTTCCCACGGGGTACAGCGGTCTTACACGCATCAGCCTCGGTACCTGGCGCGACGACGCGACTGGTCCGATGCAGGTCGTTTCCGGTCCCGTTCACCGCCAGCGCGTTCACTACCAGGCGCCGCCGGCAGAACAACTGGCGGCTGAAACAAGCCAATTCCTGAACTGGGCGAATGCCATCACAACCGAACCTTCGCTGGTCAAGGCCGGACTTGCGCACCTGTGGTTCGTCACCCTGCATCCCTTTGACGATGGCAATGGCCGGATCGCCCGTGCCGTGGGTGATCTTTTCCTAGCCCGCGCCGATGGTAGCCCACAGCGCTTCTATAGCTTGTCGGCGCAGATCCAGCGCGAGCGCAACGCCTATTACGACGTGCTGGAAGTCACACAAAGAGGCTCCCTCGACGTCACCGATTGGCTTGCATGGTTTCTGGGGACGCTTCAGCGTGCATTGGACAGCGCACAACTCACGCTCGCCGCCGTGCTGATCAAGGCGCGCTTCTGGCAACGCTGGGCAACCACGCCGTTGAACGAGCGCCAAGTAAAACTGCTCAATCGCCTGCTAGACGGCTTCGATGGCAAGCTCACTAGCAGCAAATGGGCTGGGATCGCCAAGTGCTCGCCGGACACAGCCCTGCGTGACATCAGCGAACTGTTGACGCTTGGTGTGTTGAAGAAATCTGCTTCGGGCGGCCGCAGCACCAGCTATGGATTGAAGGATTTCCCGGACTAAACCCGTCCACGAAGTATTACTTGACTTCGAGGCAGAACCTCGGACTTGGCGCAATATTTCACCATTGTGTTTCTGTTTGTTGGCTACGAACTCAGAACATCAACTCGCTCCCTCAATTCCTTCCCTGCCCTAAATTGCACGCCCCACTTGGAACTTTTCTCACGCTGCCTTCAGCCAGTCCAGCGCCATTGCATAGTCGGCAAATGGGAAATGCTTTATTTCGGCCGAGGTAAAGTGCTTGCCAAGAGATTCCGCGATGGCAGCGAAGTAATTGTCCGTCACGAGTGCCAAGCGTCTTATTTTGTTGTGGTGTTCGTGGACAAAGTGCATGTGTGCGGTGAATCCCCCGAAGTTCTCCCATCCGGGAAATCCCTTCGCATGTATCAGCAAGCCCTGGAGCGTGGCATGGTCCGCTAGATAAGCATCGACAACAGCGCTGAGACCGCCGAAATCCTCTTTGCTGAGAGGTGCGTGAGGATTGAGTAGCAGGATGCCTTCTGGGTCAAGTATCGAATAGTCAAGCATGGCAATCTCCGAGAGAAGTTATCCCTAGCATAGACGCGTTTAATCAGCCGTTCTGTTCGCGAGCGAACAAAACGGGGCAGCTTCTGCGGCTCATGCCCATGCCTACGCAAGTGAGTGAGAATCTGGATTGCCTTGGAATGCTGGCGTCAGCAATCGCTCGGTGCGCTTACTCAAGGACAACAGATCGGCTTTTGCTGACAAGGCACAGCGTCGGCGTCAATCATCCGAGGAAAACGACATTCATCCTCACGCCCGGCCATGCTACTTGACGCCGTCCAACTTCCACTTCGCCGCGAGTGAAATGGGCACGGCAGCAATGAGCTTGCGGGACTTGACCATGTTTTCCGTGGCGGCCCGGAATTTCTTGAAGTGTTCCGTTTGCACATGCGCTTTGTAGGAATCGAGGCCGGCAGCGTCTATACGACAACGTTCTCATCCGGGTAGTAGCGCATTCAGAATATGCCATTCGCTTTATAG
This sequence comes from Sterolibacterium sp., assembly GCA_023258955.1. Classification (GTDB taxonomy): domain Bacteria; phylum Pseudomonadota; class Gammaproteobacteria; order Burkholderiales; family Rhodocyclaceae; genus CAIYYX01. The sequence continues at coordinate 37,651 of JAHFRE010000010.1, read as the reverse complement.
GCCAACGATGGCTCTAATCAGAGGCTTGTACGTAATCGTTTGGAAGAAATGTCTTGCCGCACCGCAGACACCGGAAGGTCTGTTGCCATATAGCTCTTTCTTTCTGGAGCAAATTGTAGTGCTCGCTACCCCCGTAAAGAATTGCAACACCAAACATTACCATTGGGATGATCCAGACTGACCACTTGAAGAAAATGACACCGATGAACAGAGGCCAACCGATTATGGGCCATGGAAATTGACCGGGCGGCGGGGCGGCGCTGTTGGCAAGTAAAGATGATGAATGACTGCTAGTTGTTGAGCGGCCAACCAAGACTGCACCAGATAGGGAGGCCCAGAGCGAATTTCTCGTGGCACGGCCATGCCGCTGTCCCGATTCAAATATGATAGAGAGCGACTTGGTATTTCTTGATCCGCAAGATGGGCAATTGCAGTTGATTGTCATGGTCAGCGCCTACGCCCCAAGAGAACCTTCATGAGAGTAAGACCAGAAGCCACGCCGATCGTGGTAATCCACACCGCGACGATCAGTCCTATCTGCACCATCCATACCGAAGCCTCGACTGAACAGTCGAAAGCGCCGGAGAGACGGTCAGCCCATTTGATCTCCGGAGAAGATTTCTCGCTGATGTGTTTGATAGAACCACGACCAACCTGAGGCGCGTGCTCGATCTGGGCCGGTTTCATCGCTTCTGCCTTAGTTTGCAATTTGCCGAAAGAACAGTGCAGCGGCGACATCGTTTCTGTCTGCCGCGACAGCTTTTGCCTCGAAATCGGCGGAATTCTTTGAGAAGCCCGTCACCTCAAATTCGCCTTTGTATATCCATTGGTTCGTTCCGGTTTTCAGGAAGACGGGAATCGAACCGCCTTGCGCTGCCAACTTCTCGGCCTTGCTCAATATTCGTGGGCCATCGCCAACCAGTACGCATTCTGGAGCTTCCGGATTAAGCACGGTGGTGAAGCAACCACACAAAATGGTTTGCCGACTTTGCGGAAGATAGGTGCCACCTTTGGCATCGCCGCCAAATGTCTTACAGATGAAATCGTGTGTGTAAATCTGGCCAACTTGCAGATTTTGTTTCGCGCTCATATCGCTCTCCCTCAAATGATTATTCTTTTCCAGCCATGCCTCGATTTCGTTCTTTTCCCAAATTTGGCCGCATGCTAAGTCGGCAACTGGCTTGGGAAACGACGGATCTCTGGCAACCCAATTGCTAACTGCTGACCGACTGGCTGAAGCCAATATGGCAATTTCACTGGTTCCGACGAGTTCCACGATCATTCCTTTTAAGCATACGTGTGAATAGTAGTCACAGACTAAACACTAGAGTGAATGATGTCAACACGTATTTGCCAATTTGTTCGTGGATGAGCTGGCTTGTTTTGGGTAACCAGATACTTACTGGTACCCGATAGGCACGTGAACCACCGGCCAAAAAACACAAAGGCCACCCCGAGAGATGGCCTAAGTCGTTGACTGAAAAGTGGATGGTGGCCAGGGACGGAATCGAACCATCGACACGCGGATTTTCAATCCGCTGCTCTACCAACTGAGCTACCTGGCCAGTCTGCGCTCATTCTGGCGGACGAATCGCCGGCGCAACAAGGGCGAAATTATAACCGCGAATCCGCGCTGCGGCCAAGAAAAAGCCCTTCCGTTTCGGGAAGGGCTTTTGCCGTGCTTGCTAGCTCAGTGTGCCGTGGCCTTGGCAGCCAGGATGCCGGTGTTTTGCCGGACGTAGAGCTCGTCCCACATGTCTTCGGCGCGCTTGTCGCGATAAAGCAGCGAGCCGATGATGACGGCGAGGAAGCCGAGCGGGATCGAGTAGAGGCCCGGATTGCGCAACTCGAACCAGGGCTTCTCCAGACCCATGATGCTGGTCATATCGTTGCCGAACGAGGCGATCTTGTCGCCAGCGGCCTTCTTTGCCTTCTCGGCCTTGGCGATGTCCGCCTTGGTCTTGTCGACGTCGATGGCTGGGGCAGCGGCCGCGGCCATGGGCGCCGGTGCGGCAGCGGCACCCGGGGCGGCAGCAGCCTCGGCCGGTGCGGCCGGCGGCGTCGTCGCTGCGGCGAGCGCGGTGTTCAGCTTGGCGAGTTGCTCATCGGCCGACTTGATGATCTTCTCGTTGGCCGCCTTGACCGCCAGCGGGTAGGTCAGGTTGGGCGAGACCATCACCAGGCCGATGGCCGTCAGGGTGCCGACGATCATGCCCAGGACGATGCCACCGGTGTTGCAGCGCTTCCAGAACAGCGTCATCAGCACGCAGGGGAAGTTGGCCGAGGAGGCGACGGCGAAGGCCAGCGCGACCAGGTGGGCAACGTTCTGTCCCTTGGCCGAGATGCCGATGACGATGGCCATGGCACCGACCAGGACGGTGGCGATGCGCGCCGCGCGAACCTGCTCGGCCTGAGTCGCGTGCTCCTCGCGGATGACGCCGACGTAGATGTCGTGCGCCATCGCCGAAGCAGCGGCCAGCACCAGACCCGCCACCACCGCGACGATGGTGGCGAAGGCCACCGCCGAGACGAAGGCCATCATCAGGTTGCCGAGCAGCGAATCCGGTCCGCCGCCGAGCGCTTGCGCGAGCAGCGGGTTGGCCATGTTGCCGCCGGCGTCGATCGCCGCGATGGCGGCCGGACCGACCTTCATCGCCGAGCCCATGCCGAGGAACAGGGTCAGCACGTAGAAGCCACCGATGATCGCCATCGCCCAATTCACCGACTTGCGCGCGGCTTGCGCCGTGGGCACGGTGAAGAAGCGCATCAGGATGTGCGGCATGCCGGCGGTGCCGAAGACCAGCGCCATACCGAGCGAGATCTGGTCGAGCGGCACCTTGAGGAACAAGCCGGGCTCGAGGAAGATCTGTCCCAGTTGCTCCGGCGAGAGGTTCCGCGCCTTGTCACCGAGCAGCACCGCTACGCGCTTTTGCACGTTCTCGTTGCCGACGACGTTGTTGAGGAAGTCGCCGAGGAAGCCGTACTGGGTCCACACCATGATCACCATGATGATGGAGGCGCACACCAGCAGCACCGCCTTGATGATCTGCACCCAGGTCGTGGCGACCATGCCGCCGAACAGCACGTAGCCCAGCATCAGGATGCCGACCGTGATCACCGAGATCTCGTAGTCGATGCCGATCAGGGTCTTGATCAGGACGCCGGCGCCGACCATTTGCGCGGTCAGGTAGAAGGTGGACACGGTGACCGTCGACATGGCGCCGACGATGCGCGCCTTCTTCGGGTCGTTGCGGTAGGCGAGGATGTCGGAGAGCGTGTACTTGCCGATGTTGCGGCAGGGCTCGGCGATCACCAGCAGCACCGTGATGTAGGCCACCAGCCAGCCCACCGAGTACATGAAGCCGTCGTAGCCGTAGAGCGAGATGAGGCCGGCGATGCCGAGGAAGGAGGCCGCCGACAGGTAGTCGCCGGCGATCGCCCAGCCGTTCTGCAGGCCCGAGACGCCGCCGCCGGCGGCGTAGAAGTCCGACGCCGTCTTGACGCGCTTGGCCGCCAGGTAGGTGACGTACATGGTCAGGCAGATGATGGCGCCGAACACCAGGAAGGTCAGCCATTTCCATTTGTCGGCGACAGCGCCTTGGGCGAAGGCCGGCTGCGCCACGAAGGGCATGACGCAGGCGAACAACGCCAGCCAGATCTTGTTTTTCAGACTCATCATTTGGCTCCTATCTTTTCGGCTTCGCGGACCAGTTCCGCAGCCATGGCGTCGAAGTCCTTGGCCTTCGCCGTGTAGTAGAAGGCGATGCCCCAGGCGACGATGAATTGCGACAGCGCGAAGAGGATGCCGACGTTGACCACGCCATAGACCTTGATCTTGTAGATGTCGGTGAAATAGGCAGCGCCGACGGGCAGCAGGAAGTAGTAGACCAGCGAAAAGATCATCAGCCCGGTGAGGAACGCCATCTTCTTGGCGTGCAGGCGCTGAAAGCGGGGGTCGGCATCTATCGCCACCCAATTGATGGAAGATTGAGTCATTGTCCCTCCTAAGTTTGTATGCGATTCAAGGCTGGTTTTTCCCAGCCTGCTTCGAGTGTAGCAGCGGCGGGCTGACAAAAAGCTTACAGGCGCCGGCCCTCGGCGCCCTGGCGTTTTTGCCGATAGCGCTGGTCGAGCCGGTTCATGTACTTCGCGTAGATCCAGATGATCAGCACATAGACGATCACCGAGCCCTGGGCGCTCATATAGAAGCCCAGCGGAAAGCCGAAGAAGCTGACGGCGTTCAACTCGCGCGCGAAAGAGCTGGTGACGAAGGTGAACACGAACCAGACGGCGAGCAGGACGACGGTCAGGCGCATGGTCCGGCGCCAGTATTGGCGCTGCTCGGGGCTCGGCGGCATGTCAGATTCCCCGCAGGACCCCAAGGCACCGAACCGCGCCCCCCGGGGGCAGCGAACGCGGTGAGCGCGGGGGCCGTTTCATCCTAAGCCAAGGCGCTGGCCGGGGTCTGCTCGAAGTAGACGGCGCCCTTGCGCGGGAAGGCGACCTGCACCCGCGTTCCCGGCCCGTCATCGACGCGCGCCAGCTTGACGCTGGCGCGGTGCAACTCGGCGATCTCGCGCACGATGGGCAGACCCAGGCCGCTGCCGTGCGCGTCCGAGCCGAGCACCCGGTAGAAGCGCTCGAACACCCGCTCCAGATCCTGCTCGGGGATGCCGATGCCGTTGTCCTCGATCTCCAGTACGCCGAAGGCGCCACCGAGCACCCGCACCGTCACCTTGCCGCCTGCAGGGGTGTACTTGATGGCGTTGTCGAGCAGGTTGCTGGCCAGCTCGTGCAGCAACACCTCGCTGCCCTCTATCCACAGCGGCCAGCCGCCGCCCTCGAAGCCGATGTCGATGGCCTTGGCCAGGGCGCGCGGCACGCTCTCTTGGGTGACGCCGCGCGCCAGGCTGACCAGATCGACCCGTTCGAACACGTAGACCTTTTCGTAGCCGGCTTCGGCGCGGGCCAGCGCCAGCAGCTGGTTGATCAAATGCACGGCGCGATCGGCGCTCTCGGCGATCTGTTCCAGCGAGCGACGCATCAAGCGCGGGTCGGTCTCCGACAGCGCCAGCTCGGTCTGCATCTTGAGTCCGGTCAGCGGCGTGCGCATCTGGTGCGCGGCGTCGGCGATGAAGCGTTGCTGCGCCGTCAGGTTGGCCTCGAGGCGGGCCATCATCTCGTTGAAGGCGGCGATCACCGGACGCAGTTCCTCGGGCACGCCGAGGATGCCGATCGGCGCCAGGTCGCCGGGCCGCCTTTGGCGGATGCGGCTGCGCAGCCGGTTGAGCGGCGCGATGCCGCGCGACAAGCCGAGGTAGACCAGCACCACCGCCAGGGGAATGATGGCGAATTGCGGCAGGATGACCCCGGAGATGATGCGGCCGGCCAGCTCTTCGCGCTTCTTGCGCGTCTCCGCCACCTGCACCAGCACCGACCCGGGCCCGAGGGGGACGAACTGGTAGGCGATGCGAATGTCGTTGCCGTTGATGTCGTCGTCGCGAAAGAGCACGGTGTCGGCTTCCGTCGCCTGCTCGAGCTGCGTCGGTACAGGAATTTCATGATCGCCGGCGACCAGCTTGCCGTTCCAGTTGCTGACCTGATAGTAGGTGATGTCGTTGGCGTCGGCGCGCAGCATGGCCCGCGCCGGCGCCGGGAAGTTGACCACGGCGCGCCCGTCGTCGAGCTTGACCAGCCGCGCGATGGCGCCGACGTTCTCAGCCAGCGCCTGGTCGTAGGGCTGGTTGGCGATCTGGTTGGCGACGTGATGGGTGACGGCGATGCTGATCGGCCAGAGAAAGAGCAGCGGCGCGAGCATCCAGTCGAGGATCTCCCCGAACAGCGAGTTGAGTTCCGTCGGCAGCGCAAAGATGCGCGTCGGCTCAGTGGCCGCCATCCCGGGCACCAGCAACCGGCTCCTCGAGGCAATAACCCAGGCCACGCACCGTGGCGATCTTGATGCCGCTGGCGTCGAGCTTCTTGCGCAGGCGGTGCACGTAGACCTCGATGGCGTTGGTGCTCACCTCGTCGCCCCAGCTGCACAGATGGTCGACCAGATGCTCCTTGCTCACCAGGCGGCCGGCGCGCAGCAGCAGGATCTCGAGCAGGCCCAGCTCGCGCGCCGACAGTTCGAGGATGCGCCCGTCGAGCTTGACCAGTCGATCGGCTTGATCGTAGCAGAGGGCGCCAAAATCGATGCGGGTCGGTTTGCCGGTGCCGCGCCGGGTCAAGGCGCGGACCCGGGCTTCGAGTTCGGGCAGGGCGAAGGGCTTGGACAGATAGTCGTCGGCGCCGGCGTCGAGGCCGCGCACCCGGTCTTCGACCCCGTCTTGTGCGGTCAGGATCAGCACCGGCAACGCCGATTTTCTCGCGCGCAGGCGGCGCAGCACCTCGATCCCAGAGAGCTTGGGCAGACCCAGATCGAGAATCAGGAGATCGAACTGCTGGCTCGCCACCGCCGCGTCCGCCTCGGCTCCGTCGCCCACCGCATCGACCGCGTAGCCCGCCTTGCGCAAGGAGCGCACGAGGCCGTCGGCGATTATGCGGTCATCCTCGGCGAGGAGAATTCTCATGGCCAAAGTCTAGCACCGACGCCGCCCTGGCGGAACGGCCTGGCCCGTCCGGCGCAGCGCAGGCAAAAAAAAGGCCTCGCAAGCGAGGCCTTTCTCTAATGCAGCAACAGGACTTACATGCCCATGTCGCCCATGCCGCCCATACCACCCATGCCGCCCATGCCGCCCATGCCGCCGGCCATGCCACCGCCGGGAGCCTTTTCTTCGACCAGCTCGGCCACCATGCACTCCGTGGTCAGCATCAGGCCGGCGACCGAAGCGGCGTTTTGCAGCGCCGTGCGGGTCACCTTGGTCGGGTCGAGAACGCCCATCGCCACCATGTCGCCGTACTCGCCGGTGGCGGCGTTGTAGCCGAAGTTACCCTTGCCTTCGGAGACCTTGTTCACCACCACCGAGGGCTCGTCACCGGCGTTGGCGACGATTTCGCGCATCGGCTGCTCGAGCGCCCGCAGCACGATCTTGATGCCGGCGTCCTGGTCGTGGTTGTCGCCCTTCAACTTGGCCATGGCTTGACGCGCGCGCAGGAAGGCGACGCCGCCGCCTGCGACGATGCCCTCTTCCACCGCAGCGCGGGTGGCGTGCAGCGCGTCTTCGACGCGGGCCTTCTTCTCCTTCATTTCGACTTCAGTCGCGGCACCGACCTTGATCAGGGCCACACCGCCGGCCAGCTTGGCGACGCGCTCCTGCATCTTTTCCTTGTCGTAGTCGCTGGTCGCTTCCTCGATCTGGGCGCGGATCTGCTTGACGCGCGCCTGGATGGTGGCAGCGTCGCCGGCACCGTCGATGATGATGGTGTTTTCCTTGCCGATCTCGATGCGCTTGGCCTGGCCCAGATCCTTCAACGTGGCCTTCTCCAGCGACAGACCCAGTTCCTCGGCGATCACCGTGCCACCGGTCAGGGTGGCGATGTCTTCGAGCATGGCTTTGCGCCGGTCACCGAAGCCCGGCGCCTTGACGGCGCAGGTCTTCAGGATGCCGCGGATGTTGTTCACCACCAGGGTAGCCAGGGCTTCGCCCTCGACGTCCTCGGCGATGATCAACAGCGGCCGGCCGGCCTTGGCCACCTGCTCCAACACCGGCAGCAGATCGCGGATGTTGCTGATCTTCTTTTCGAACAGCAGGACCAGCGGGTTGTCGAGAATCGCCACCTGCTTTTCCGGATTGTTGATGAAGTAGGGCGAGAGATAGCCGCGGTCGAACTGCATGCCCTCGACCACTTCCAGTTCGTTGACCAGGGACTTGCCGTCTTCGACGGTAATGACGCCTTCCTTGCCGACCTTGTCCATCGCCTTGGCGATGATCTCGCCGATGTCGCTGTCGGCGTTGGCGGAGATGGAGCCGACCTGGGCGATCTCCTTGTTGGTCGAGCAGGGCTTGGACAGCTTCTTCAGCTCCTCGATGGTGGCGACGACGGCCTTGTCGATGCCGCGCTTCAGGTCCATCGGGTTCATGCCGGCGGCGACGTACTTCATGCCCTCGCGGACGATCGACTGGGCCAGCACGGTGGCGGTGGTGGTGCCGTCACCGGCGATGTCAGAGGTCTTGGAAGCGACTTCCTTGACCATCTGCGCGCCCATGTTCTCGAACTTGTCCTTCAGTTCGATTTCCTTGGCGACCGAGACGCCGTCCTTGGTCACGGTCGGGGCGCCGTAGGAGCGCTCGAGCACAACGTTGCGGCCCTTGGGGCCGAGGGTGACCTTGACCGCGTCGGCGAGGATATTGATCCCGGCGACCATGCGGTGGCGGGCGGAATCACCAAATTTGACTTCTTTAGCAGCCATTCTCTTGATCTCCTAGATGTTCAGATTAGGCTTCGACCACGCCCATGATGTCTTCTTCGCGCATGACCAGCAGCTCGTCGCCATCGACCTTGACGGTCTGGCCGGAGTACTTGCCGAACAGCACGCGGTCACCGACCTTGACCGCCAGGGGGCGGACCTTGCCGTCCTCGAGGATCTTGCCGTTGCCGATGGCGAGAACCTCGCCTTGATCGGGTTTCTCGGTGGCGGTGTCTGGGATGACGATGCCGGAGGCCGTCTTGCGCTCCTCTTCGAGGCGCTTGACGATCACGCGGTCATGTAAAGGGCGGATTTTCATAGAGTTTTCTCCTGTACTTGGTAAACTACGGATATTTGCGGCTCAGCGCCACAGCAGAATCGAACCGAGGCAGGTGATTAGCACTCACTGCCGACGAGTGCTGATGATAAGGGCTGGCAGGCCGAATTTCAAGGCCTTGCACCAACAATTTGTGCGTGGTGGGATTTCGCTGGACATAATGTCGCATCAGCCCATCGCATCTGTCCCATGCGCTTTGCCATCCCCGAAGACGAGGTCGAGATCACGGCGGTCCGCGCCCAGGGCGCCGGCGGCCAGAACGTCAACAAGGTCGCCAACGCGGCGCATCTGCGCTTCGACATCGGCGCCTCGTCGCTGCCGGAAACGCTGCGCCAACGCCTGCTCGGACTCGGCGACCAGCGCATCAGCAAGGACGGCGTGGTGGTGATCAAGGCCCAGGAGTTTCGCAGCCTCGAGCAAAACCGCGCCGAGGCGCTGCGCCGGCTCCATCAACTGGTGGCGAGCATCGCCGTGCTGCCGAAGAAGCGCCGCCCGACCCGCCCGACCAAGGCCGCCGTCACCCGCCGTCTGGACGAAAAGGCGCGACGCGGCCGCGACAAGGCGCGCCGGGCGAAGGTCGACGGCTAGCAGCTAGCGAATCGGCAACGCGCCGAAGGTCGACCCTAGCATTTCGATTCGCCGGCGGCCCAGGCCAGGGCGTGTTCCAGGCGGTCGTTGCCCCAGAACATTTCGCCGTCGACCATGAAGGTGGGGGCACCGAAGATATCCAGCGCCACCGCCTCGTCGGTCTGGCGACGCAACTGCTCCTTGGCGGCGGTGCTCTCGCCGGCGGCGATCACCGCCTCGGCGTCGAGTCCCAGGTCGCGCAGCAAAGACGCGACGACCTCGCGCGCGCCGATGTCCCGGTCTTCGGCAAAGCCGGCGGTGAACACCGCCCGCGCAAAGTCGGCGAGCCAGGGTGCCCGCGGGTGCGCGCAGATGATCCGGGCCGGCCGCAGGCCGCTGCGCGGAAAGCGCGAAGGGCGCTTGAGCGGCAGGGCGTAATAGTGGCAGAGGCGCTCCAGATCCCGCCACATGTAGCGGCCCTTGGCCGGGTAGATGTTGAACGGTGAGTCGTTCCAACCCATGGCGGTGAACACCGGACCGAGCAGGAAGGGCCGCCAGTTCACCTGCACGCCGCGGGCCTGCGCCAAAGGCTCGATGCGCAGCGCCGACAGATAGGAGTAGCTGCTAGCAAAGTCGAACCAGAAATCAACCTGTCCCGCCATGATGCCTTCCTCCATTTTCTGTGCGCCGACGCCGACATGTTACAAGCGGAGCTGCGCCATGCGCTCCATTTCTTGTTGTTGGCCGATTGTTGTCCGCGATGCAGTTGATCGGCTATTGCTTTAGCTATAATATGCGATCGGCAAGGCGCCCCGGCGATTCCGCCGCGCGGCTCAAGGGGTTGGACGTAAGATGAGCAAGGAAATCCTCGAAATCAGCAAGCTCTTTTTCGAGCTCACGGTGCTGGGCGGGCCGAACACCGATCTCGAGTACCTGCTGCAGCGGCTGTTCGGCATGCTCGAAGATTTTCCTACGCTGGCCGTCGCGCCGCACGGCGCCATCCTGCTGTTCAACCCGCAGGGAACTCTGGTTCAGGTCGCCGCGCAGGGCATGGACGAAGCGACCGACTGCGACTGGCACGCCCTGCGTTCGGCCACCGCTGACAGCAGCAGTGGGCCCTTCCTGCTGCCCTGCGAGTGCGCGCTCACCGCCAAGATTTCCGGCAACAGCGGCCATTGCCGCTTCCTGGTGCTGCCGCTGCACGGTGAGAAGGCAGAGGTCGGCTACGCCTGCCTGGCGTACACCGGCGCCGCGGTGCTCGCCGGTGAGCATCTGCGCTTTTTCACCGACCTCGGCCGCGCCCTGTCGGTATTGGTCGGACGCGCGCAACTCGACGCCATCGTCAAGGTGCGCGAATGGGAACTCGAAGAGGCGCGCACCGATGCCATCCACCGCCTCGGCTCCGCCTCAGAATACCGCGACAACGAGACCGGCTGGCACGTGATGCGCATGACCAACTACGCGCTGGCGATCGCCCGCCAGATGAACCTGCCCGAGGCGCAACGCGATCTGCTCTTCGTCACGGCGCCGATGCACGACGTCGGCAAGATCGGCATCCCCGATGCGGTGCTGCTCAAGCCCGGGGCGCTGGACGCGGAAGAGAACCAAGTGATGCGCAAGCACACCGTGATCGGCGCCACCATCCTCACCGGCCACGACCCCTTCATCACGGCGGCGCGGGAGATCGCCGCCGCCCACCACGAACACTGGGACGGCAGCGGTTACCCGCACGGCCTGGCTGGGGAGAACATCCCGCTACTGGCGCGCATCTGCGCCGTCGCCGACGTCTTCGACGCGCTGACCTCGCGGCGCCCCTACAAGGACGCCTGGCCCGTGGCTGAGGCGCGGGCCTACATCAGCAAGCAATCGGGCAGCCAGTTCGATCCGACGGTGGTCGAGGCCTTCAACGCCGTGCAGAACGAAGTCAGACGCGTGCGCGAGCTCTACCGCGACGACATCATCGATCCGAAACAGCTGCTGGGCCTGCCGCTGCCCACCGGCAAAGACGAGACCTGGGTCAAGTGGGACGACTCGTTTTCCGTCGGCATCGACATCATCGACGAACACCATCGCTACCTGTTCGACATGGTGAACGAATTGCACGCTGTCGTCGCCGGCCGGCGCAGCGGTCGCGAAGTGGCGCGACTGTTGAAGGGGCTGGATCTCTACGCCATGGTGCACTTCCACGCCGAGGAGCGGATGATGGAGCACTACGGCTTCCCCGGGTTGGGGCGGCAAAAACAGCAGCACCAGGCATTTCACGACAAGATGCGGCAATTCCACAACGAGCTGCACCTCAATCCGCTCACCGCCCAGCACGACGTGCTCGATTTTGCGCGCGGCTGGCTGGTCGGCCACATCCGCGACGAGGACACCAAGTTGCGCAGCCTGGCCGAAGACGCCAACGTCTGAGCGCCCCCAGGGCCGGGCTAGGCCCAGCCCGCCCCCGAGGGACTTCCGCCGGTCGCGGCGCTTCGTCTTCTTCAGCGCTAGGCGGCGGCCGCCGCGGCCGCGGCCTGCGACTCGCGCCGCGAGTAGCGGTCGAGGGTCATGTACACCACGGGGGTCAGATAGAGGGTCAGGAACTGCGACAGCATCAAGCCGCCGACCACCGCCAGTCCCAGGCCGCGCCGCACCTCGGCGCCAGCACCCAGCCCGAGCGCTATCGGCAGGGTCCCCACCAGCGCCGCCATGGTGGTCATCATGATCGGGCGGAAGCGGATGCGCGCCGCTTCGAAGATCGCTTGCGCCGACGTCAGGCCGCCCTCGCGCTGCCGCTCGAGCGCGAAGTCGATCATCATAATGGCGTTCTTCTTGACGATGCCGACCAGCATGATGACGCCGACGAAGGCGTAGAGGTTGAGCTCCATGTGACAGAGGAGCAGGGTGAGCAGCGCACCCATGCCGGCCGAAGGCAGGCCGGAGAGGATGGTCAGCGGATGGATGTAGCTCTCGTAGAGGATGCCCAGCACCAGGTAGACCACCACCACCGCGATCAGGAGCAGCACGCCCAGACCCTTCAGCGAAGCCTCGAAGGCCTGCGCCGTCCCCTGCAGGCTGGTAGACAGCGACATCGGCGGGCGCAGCTCGCGCTCCAGGCCGCGGATGCCGGTCACCGCCTGGCCCAGCGCGACGCCGGGCAGGAGGTTGAAGGAGATGGTGACCGCGGGCAGCTGCCCGAGGTGGTTGATCGTCAGCGCCTGGGTCTTGCGCGTCACCTGGGCGACGGTCTCCAGGGGCACCAGGCGACCAGCGGCGCCGCGCACGTAGAGGCGCGACAAGGTCGCCGGATCGGCCTGGTAGGTGGGATCGAGTTCAAGGATCACCTGGTACTGGTTGGTGGTGGCGTAGATGGTCGACACCTGGCGCGCCGAGAAGGCGCTCTGCAGTGCGTCCTCGACCTGGGCGAAGGTGAGGCCGAGCGGCGCCAGCTTGTCGCGGTCGATCGCCAGCTCGAGCACCGGGCTGCGGTTGTTGAGATTGCTATTCACATCGACGAAGCCGGGCAGCTGGCGCATGCGTTCGATCAGCGTGTCGTTCCAGCGATAGAGCTCCTCGAGGTCGGGATCCTGCAGCGTGTATTGGTACTGGGCCGAGGTGAGCTGGCCACCGATGCGGATCGGCGGCGGGTTCTGCAGGAAGACGCGGATGCCGGGCACCGCCGCCAGCTTCGGCCGCAATTGCTGGATCAGCTCGTCGGGGGAGACGCTGCGCTCGCTGCGCGGCTTCAAGCTCACGAACATGGTGCCGTTGTTGGCGGTCGGGCGCGGGCCGCCGGCGCCGACCGAGGACATGAAGCGGTCGACATTCGGATCCTGGGCGAGGATGGCCGCCACCTTCTGCTGGTGCTCGGCCATCGAAGCGAAGGAAGCGTCCTGCCCGCCCTCGGTGAACACGATGATCTGACCGGTGTCGCCGCTGGGCAGGAAGTCCTTGGGCACGACGGCGAACAGCCCGGCGGTGATGGCGAGCGTGGCGAAGAAGCTGGCCAGCACCAGGCGCGGATGCGCCATGGCCCAGGCCAGGCCGCGCGAATAGCTGGCGAGCAGGCGGTCGAAGAAGCGCTCGAAGAAAAAATAGACGCGATGGTGCGGCTCGGTCGCCTGGTGCTTCAGGTAGCGGCTGCAGAGCATCGGTGTCAGGGTCAGGGAGACGAAGCCGGAGACCAGGATGGCGGCGCAGATGGTCACCGCGAATTCCTTGAGCAGGCGGCCGACGATGCCGCCCATGAACAGCACCGGGATGAACACCGCGACTAGGGACAGGGTCATCGAGAGGATGGTGAAGCCGATCTCGCGCGAACCCTTCAGCGCCGCCTCGAACACCGATTCGCCGCCTTCGACATGGCGCATGATGTTTTCCAGCATGACAATGGCATCATCGACGACGAAGCCGACCGACAGCGTCAAGGCCAGCAGCGACAGGTTGTCGAGGCTGTAATTGAGGATGTACATCACGGCGAAGGTGCCGACCACGGCCAGCGGCAGCGCTAGCGCCGGGATCAGCGTCGCGCGCAGATTGCGCAGGAACAGCAGGATCACCAGGATCACCAGGCAGCCGGCGAGGATCAAAGTGTACTGGACGTCCTCGATCGACTCGCGGATGACGATGCTGCGGTCGTAGAGCACGGCCATCTCGATCGCGGCCGGCAGCTTGGCCTGGAACACTGGCAATACCTGCTTGATGGCATCGACCGTGGACACGGTGTTGGCACCGGGCTGGCGCTGGATGGCGAGCACGATGGCGCGCCGGTCCACGTACCAGGCGGCGATCTTGTTGTTCTCGACGCTGTCGACCGGGGTCGCCACGTCTTCGAGGCGCACCGGGGCGCCGTTCTTCCAGGCGACGATCAGCGGACGATAGGCGGCCGCGTTGGCGAGCTGGCCGTTGTCGCGCAGGGAGAAGCTCTGATAGCTGCCGTCGACCGAGCCCAGCGCCTGTTTGACGTTGCCCTGGCGGATCGCCTGCTGCAGCTCGTCGATGCCGACCCCGCGCGCCGCCATCTGGTCGGGGTTGGCCTGCACCCGCACCGCGTACTTCTGCGAACCGAAGACGTTGACCAGGGCGACGCCGGGGATGGTCGACAGGCGCTGCGCCAGCTCCGTCTCGGCGTACTCGTTGACCACCGACAGCGGCAGCGTCGCTGAGCGCAGCGTGATGTAGAAGATCGGCGAGTCGGCCGGATTGACCTTCCTGAAGGAAGGCGGCGTCGGCATGTCCGGCGGCAGTTTGCGCGCCGCGGCGGCGATCGCCGACTGCACGTCCTGGGCAGCGGCGTCGATATTGCGGTCGAGCGAAAATTGCAGGGTGATCGAGGTCAGGCCCTGGGCGCTGGTCGAGGTCACCGAGTCGAGGCCGGCGATGGTCGAGAACTGGCCCTCCAGCGGCGTGGCCACCGAGGCCGCCATGGTCTCCGGGCTCGCCCCGGGCAGGGAGGCGCTGACCTGGATGGTCGGAAAATCGACGCTGGGCAGCTCCGAGACGGCCAAGCCGCCGTAGGAGATGACACCGAAGATCAGCAGCGCCGCCATCAGCAGCGTCGTCATCACCGGCCGGCGGATGCAAAGTTCGGAGATCTGCATGTTTGCTTGGTGAGCGCGCCGCGATCAGGACTTGGCCGGGAGCGGCGGCTTGGCCGCCGCGTCAGGGATGGACACCTTGGCACCCTTGGTCAGGCGCAGCTGACCGTCGGTGACCACCGTGTCGCCGGCTTTGAGGCCGGTACCGATCACCGCCAGGCCAGCGCGGGCGAAGGCCAGATCGACGCGTCGCGGCTCGGCCGTGCCCTCGGCCGTCACCAGGTAGACGAAGTTGCCGTCGGGGCCCTGCTGCAGCGCTTGCGCCGGCACCACCAGCGCCCCGGTGATATTGCCTATCGCCAGGCTGACGTCGACGAACTGGCCGGGGGTCAGTTTTTCGTCGGCGTTCGCCAGCTGCGCCTTCAACAGGATGGTGCCGGTGGTGCTGTCTACGGCGTTGTCGATGAAGCGCGCCTCGGCCCGCTGGCTCTGCCCGCCGGGGGGCTTGATATCCACCGCCAGGGCACCGCCGCCCATGGCGGCGCGCAGCGCCGGCAGATGCTTCTCCGGCAGGGTGAAGGCGACCAGCAGCGGCTGCACCCGGTTGACCACGGCCAGCGCTGTGTCGTTGGTCTTGACGCCGGTGCCGGGGAACACCAGGCGGGCGCCGACGATGCCGGCGAAGGGCGCGCGCACCGTGGCGTAGGCGAGCTGCAGCTTGGCCAGTTCCAGCGCCGCCGCGTCGGCGGCGAGCTGGGCGTCGGCGGCGGCCTCCGCGGTGCGCATGTCGGAGAGCTTCTCCTCGGAGACGAAGCCGCGGTTCTTCAAGCCCAGATAGCGTTCTACGTCGAGCTTGGCCTTCGACTGCTGGGCCCGGCTTTTCGCCAGGTTGGCCTCGGCGGCAAGCACGCGCGCCTTGAAGTCGCCTTGATCGAGGCGAACCAGCACCTCGCCCGCAGTGACGTGCTGGCCCTCGGCGAACAACACCTCCTGCACCTGCCCGTCGACCCGCGACTTCAGCGTCACGCTGGCGTAGGCCTCGGCGCGGCCGACAGCCTCGAGCAGGATGGGCATGTCGCGCGCCTCGACCCGAGCCACCACCACCGGCACCGCTGCCGGCGCGCGCGCTACCTTGGCGCTGCTATCGCGGCCGAGGAAGAACCACCAGGCGAATACTGTGGTGATGGCGAGCAGGGCGAACAAGAACAGCTTCTTCATTTCGATCGGACGCGGGTCGGACAAAGCGCGTATTGTCGCTCAGAATGTCCATAATTGCCGCGCCGCGATACCTTTCGATACACAAACGCAGCACTATGTCACGTTGGCGGCGACGCTTTTGGGCACAATGACGACCATCCACCCGACGCCATCCCCATCCACCCGCAAGGAGAAGCATGATGAATAGAACACCCGTACTGGTCGCCCTGTTCGCCGCCGCGACGTTCGCCGGCAGCGCCTTGGCCGATTGCGATCACGAAGCGATGCACGCACGCATGCACGGCGGCGGCGAACAAATGGCGGCCATGCACGCCAAGCACCTGGCGAAGCTGCACGACAAACTCAAGCTGACGGCACAACAGGAGCCGGCCTGGAAGGCCTTCACCGACAAGGCCAAGCCCGATCTGGCCAAGCGCCAAGCGGCGCGCGAGGAACTGTCCAAGCTGGCCACACCGGCGCGCCTGGACCGCATGCTGGCGCTGATGAAGGAAGGCGAGGCGCGCATGGCCGAGCACGCCGCCGCGGTCAAGGAGTTCTACGCGCAGCTCACCCCCGAACAGCAGAAGTTGTTCGACGACCACGCCATGCCGCGCCTGGGAGCGGCCAAGCGGGCGATGCACGGTCACAAGGATCACATGGAGCACATGAACCACATGGAGCACATGGACAAAGCGGCACCGGCAGCGACGCCGGCGAAGTAGCGTCAGCCGAGGATGGCGCTGCGCTCCAGCTGCGCCATCCCCGTCACTCCCTGCAGCGACATCGTCACTTCCATTTCGCGCCGCAAATTCGCCAGCAAATTGGCGACCCCGGCGCCACCGCCGTAGCGGCGCCCCGCCGCCAACGCGTACACCCAGGCGCGGCCGAGCAGCGCGCCGCGCGCGCCCAGAGCCAGCGCCTTGACCACGTCCTGGCCGCTGTGGATGCCACCGTCGATCAGCACTTCGAGGCGATCGCCGACGGCATCGACGATGGCCGGCAGCGCCGAGATGGTCGACGGGGCGCTGTCCAGCTGGCGACCGCCGTGGTTGGAGACGATCAGCGCCGCCGCGCCGGCATCGGCCGCGGCGCGCGCGTCGGCGGGGTCGAGGACGCCCTTGACGATCATCGGTCCGGCCCAGTTGTCGCGTATCCAGCCGAGGTCCTTCCAGGTCACCGAGGGGTCGAACTGCGACGAGGTCCAGGCTGCAAAGTCGGACAGCATGCGCGCCGTGGGCACCACGCCGGCCAGGTTGCCGAAGAGCATCGGCCGGCCACCGAGGCCAACCTCGAGCAGCCAGCCTGGATGGCGGGCCAGATCCCAGGCGCGCTCCAGTCGCCCGCCGCGGAAGCTCATGTTGCCGGCGCCGGCCATGCCGTTCCTGACGTCGCGATAGCGCGCGCCGAGCACGGCGAGGTCGGCCGTCACCACCAGCGCCGAACATCCGGCCGCCTGGGCGCGCGCCAGCAGTTCGCGCACGAAACCGCGATCGCGCATCATGTAGAGCTGGAACCAGAAGGGTTGCGTCACCGCGGCGCGCACCTCCTCGATCGAGCAGATCGACACGGTGGATAGACAGAAGGGAACGCCGGCGCCCTCCGCCGCCAGCGCCGCCGCGACTTCACCGCGCGGCGCGAAGGCGCCGGCCAGGCCCACCGGTGCCAGCGCCAACGGCATCGCGACGCGGCTGCCGAGCAGCGTCGCCGCGGTGTCCACGTGCGAGACGTCGCGCAGCACCCGCTGCCGCAGGCGCAGGGCCTGCAGGTCGCTGCGGTTGGCGGCGAGCGTCAGTTCGTCGTAGCTGCCGCCGTCGAGGTAGTCGAAGAGTTGGCGCGGCAGACGCGCGCGCGCCAGCTGACGATAGTCGGCGACCGAGGCGGGAATCACGATGCAAGCTCCTTTGTTGGTTTGGGGTGGGTGCCGACGCTCGACGCGCGCAAGGCAGCGGCGGCGCTCATCGGCGCGTGGCAAACGCTTCGAAGCCGTCCAGGGGCAGCGGTCGGCTGAAGAAATAGCCCTGGTAGGCGTGACAGCCGTGGCCGGCGAGGAAATCCCGCTGCGCCTCGGTTTCCACGCCCTCGGCGATGACCCCCATGCCCAGGCTCTGTCCCAAGGCGACGATGGTCCTGGCGATCGCCGCATCGTTCGGATCGGTGAGCACGTCGCGCACGAACGACTGGTCGATCTTCAGCTGATCCAGCGGCAGGCGCTTGAGGTAGGACAGGGAGGAATAGCCGGTGCCGAAATCGTCGAGCGAGAAGCTGACGCCGACCGCCTTCAGCGCCGACATCTTGGCGATGATGTCCTGCATGTTTTCCACCAGCAGGCTCTCGGTCAGTTCCAGCTTCAGGCGCAGCGGATTCGCCCCGGTGATGGTGAGCACCGCCAGCACCTGATCGACAAAATCGATCTGATGAAATTGCCGAGGGCTGACGTTCACCGAGACGCTCAGCCGGGCCAGCTCGGGCCGCTCGGCCCAGGCCACCAGTTGGGCGCAGGCGGTGCGCAGCACCCAGTATCCCAGCGGCAGGATCAGGCCCGACTCCTCGGCCAGCGGGATGAACTCGCCCGGCGCCACCATGCCGCGCAGCGGGTGCTGCCAACGGACCAGCGCCTCGGCGCCGATCAGCCGGCCGTCCTCCGCCACCTGGGCCTGGTAGTAGAGCAGGAACTGCTTCTCGTCGAGGGCCCGGCGCAGGTCGGCCTCCAGCGCCACCCTTTCCTTGACGGCGGCTTCCAGGGTGGGATCGAAGAAATGGGTCAGATTGCGGCCGGCGTCCTTGGCCTTGTACATGGCGATGTCGGCCTGCTTCATCAGCTCGTCGATGGTCGCGCCATCGCCCTTGAACAGCGCCACGCCGATGCTCGCCGTGCTGCGGTGCGCATCACTCTTGAGGCGGTAGGGTCTGCCCAGCGCTTCGAGGATCTTTTCGGCGACGGTCTCCACACCGCTGCCGGCCTCCGCCGCGTCACCGCTCAGCCCCGGCAGCAGCACCAGGAACTCGTCGCCGCCCAGGCGGGCCACCGTGTCGCCCTCGCGCACCGCCGCCGTCAAGCGTTGCGCGACTTCCTTCAGCAGCAGGTCGCCGACGTCGTGGCCCAGCGTGTCGTTGAGCGACTTGAAATTGTCCAGATCGATGAACAGCAGGGCGCCGAAGGCACCGCTGCGCGCGCTCGCCGCCATCGCCTGCTTCAGCCGATCGAAGAACAAGGTCCGGTTGGGCAGGCGTGTCAGTTGGTCGAAGAAGGCCAGGTCATTGATCTGCGCCTCGGCCTTCTTGCGCTCGCTGATGTCGCGCAGCGTTCCGATCAGCGTCTGCGCCTTGCCGCTCTTGTCGCGCACCGCCTCGCAGCGCATGGCGACCGCCAGTTGCTGGCCGTCGGCGCGGTGCAGTTGATACTCGAGGTAGCCGCTGCCCTCGCTGGCAGCCTGCTCCAGGGCAGCGCGGAGTCCGGCCCGCCCGGCCGGGTCGACCTGCGCCAGAAATCCGCGCAAATCCGGCGCAGTGGCGCCCGGCGCAACGCCGCACAAGGGGTACATGCCATCGGACCATCTGAAACTGCCCGTGGCGAGATCGAGTTCCCAACTGCCCATCTTGGCGATGCGCTGGGATTCCTTGAGGTAGCCCTGCTGGGTGGCGATGAATTTGGCGGTGATCTTCCTGCGCTGCAGATGCGTCACCAGCAGCAGCAAGGCCAGCAGCGAGGCGAGCGAGGTGACCGCCAACAGCACCCGTCGCTGTTCGGCCGAGACGCGCAGGATCTCGTCGGTCGACGCCGCGACATAGATGATCAGCGGCGTGTCGGCGATGCGCCGGTAGGCGACGGTGCGCCGCACGCCGGCGGCGACCTGCGCGTCGGCGACCACCCCTTCCTGCTGCGCGGCGATCTGCGCCAGCAGCGGCGGCGCGATGCTGCTGCCCTGCACCTGGGCCAGGTCGCGCGAGCGGGTGACGACGGCGCCGCGCAGGGTCACCACCGTCACCGTGGCGTCGCCCGTCAGGTGCAGCGTCGGACCGAAATCCGCCAGAGAATCCTGCCTGACGGAGAGGGCGACGACGCCCTTGAACCTGCTTTGGCGGTCGTACATCGGCCGCACCAGCGGCACCGAATAGCGCCGGGTGGCGCGGCCGAAGGCCGGCTCGTCGATGTAGTAGCGGTCCTTGCCGCCGTCGGCGAAATAGCGGTAGTAGGCGCGATCGCCGAGATAGAGCCCTGGCGTGGCGTTCGGGGTGTCGGTGAAAGCGAGGTGGCCAGCGTCGTCGACCACGACCACCAACAGCTCGCGATCGGCGAGCGGTCCGCTGCGCATCCATTGGATGCGCTGCCCAAAGCGCGCCGGGTCGTCCAGATAGAGCTCGCGCAGGCTCAGCAGGCTGTGGTCGTAAGCGCGCAGGCGCGCAGCCATGATCGCCTCGGAGACCTGGGCCAGATTGGCGAGTTCGCCGTGGAATGCCGCGAGCCGCACCCGCTCCTGGCGATCGGCCTCCCAGTTGGCCGCGAGCAGCAGGGCACAGACCACAGCGAGCCACGCGGCAACAACGCTAGCAGATCGTCCGCCTTCGGTCACGATACTCCGCCCAAGAATAGGTCGCACGCGTGGAAATCCCGAGGCGGCGAATGGGCGGAATACTACTCCGGTCCTACCGCGGCGTGGGCACCGGGCCAGCACCGGCGACGCGGCTTGCAGCCAACGCTAGAAGATCTTTCCGGGATTGAGGATGCAGCGCGGATCGAGCGCGCGCTTCAAGCGCTGCATCAGCGCCATTTCGCCGGGAGCGCGGCACAGCTCGAGGTAGGGTTTCTTCTCCAGGCCGACGCCGTGCTCGGCCGACACCGAGCCGCCGATCCGCGCCAAGGGCCGGTACATCAGGCGCTCGACCTCCTCCCTGGCGGCCGGCACCCGCACCGCAAAGTGCAGATTGCCGTCGCCGAGGTGGCCCCAGATCCAGCAGCGGTGGTCGGGCCAGGCGGCGAACGCCGCTCGCACCTCGGCGACGTAGGCCTCCATCGCCGCGATCGGCAGCGACACGTCGAAGGTCAGCGGCGGACCCTCGCGCCCGATCTGCAGCACATCGTCGCGCAGCGCCCACAGCGCAGCGCATTCGCGGGCGGAGTGGGCGATCACCGCATCGGCGATCAGACCCTGCGCCAGCGCGGCTTCGAGCGCGGCGTTGAAGCGCTCGGCGTCGCGCTGGGGATCGGCGCCCTGGGCTTCGACCAGCACGTAGTAGGGATGGCGGTCGGGCAGCGGCGGCGCCGACCGCGCCGGCGGCGTCGTCACCAGTTGGTAGAACTCCCGCCACATCGCCTCGAAGGCCGACAGGCTGCCGCCCAGGCTGGAGTCGATGTGCTTCAGGAAACGGGTCAAGGCAGCGAAGCTGTCGATCGCCACCAGGGCCACGTCCTGGCTGCGCGGCTTTTCGAACAGGCGCAGCACGACCCGGGTGATCACGCCCAGCGTCCCCTCGGCGCCGACGAACAGCTGTTTGAGGTCGTAGCCGGCGTTGTTCTTGATCATGCGGTTCAACGAACTCACCACGCTGCCGTCGGCGAGCACCGCCTCGATGCCCAACACCAGATCGCGGGCCATGCCATAGCGGATGACGCGGTTGCCGCCGGCGTTGGTGGCGACGTTGCCGCCGATGGTACAGGAACCACGGGCACCGAGGTCCAGGGGAAAGAACAGATCCTGCGCCTCGGCCGCTTCCTGCACCGCCTGCAGGGTGACGCCGGCCTGCACCAGCGCGATGCGTTGCAGCGGCTCGATCGTTTCGATGGCGTTCATGCGCTCGAGCGAGAGGATGACCTCCTCGGGCGTGGCATCACCGCCGTGCACCAGACCAGTGAGGCCGCCGTGGGTGACCAAGGGCTGCTCGAGCTCGTTGCACAGCCTGAGCACGGCGGCGACCTCCTCGGTGCTGCGCGGTCGCACCAGCGCGCGCGCGCGCAGGCTGTCGGCGCGCATGACGCCGGCCGAGCGGCTCGCCACTTCCTCGCGCGAGAGCAGACCGCCGGGGCCGACGATGGCGAGCAGTCGTTGTTCGAGTGGTTCCATTTGAGCTCCTCAAGCGGCGCGGGCAGGCACTGCCGCGATTCTACGCTCGGCCGGCGCCGGGCATCTTGCCTGGGCAACTGGCGCTATCATGCCGCCATGCGACCAACCCTCCTGATCGGCCTGCTGCTCCTGTCGGCCTGCGGTGTGGCCGCCGCCGACTACGAGGAAAGGTTGCCGATTCCCGTCGCCCGCGCCTTGAAGGCGGCCGGCCTGCCCCAAGGCGCGGTGGCGGTGGTGGTGCAGGAGGTCGGCGCGGTGCGCGCGCGGGTCAGCGTGAACGCCGGGGTGGCGATGAACCCGGCCTCGGTGATGAAGCTCCTCACCACCTACGCCGGGCTCGAACTGCTGGGCCCGGCCTACACCTGGAAGACCGAGGCCTGGATCAGGGGGCCG
This sequence comes from Sterolibacterium sp., assembly GCA_023258955.1. GTDB lineage: Bacteria > Pseudomonadota > Gammaproteobacteria > Burkholderiales > Rhodocyclaceae > CAIYYX01. The sequence continues at coordinate 15,229 of JAHFRE010000010.1, read as the reverse complement.
CTCGCCGACGGCGTACTCGAGGGCGATCTCTATTTGAAGGGCGGCGGCGATCCGAAGCTGACCCTCGAGCGCTTCTACCTGCTGCTGCGCGAGCTGCGCGCCCGTGGCCTGCGCGAGATACGCGGCGACCTGGTGCAGGACCGCAGCCTGTTCGCGGTGGACGACGAAGCGCCGATCGACGAGCAGGTCTTGCGCGCCTACAACGTCAGCCCCGACGCGCTGCTGCTAAACTTCAAGGCCACCAACCTGCGCTTCCTGCCCGACGCCGGCGCGCGCCGGGTCGAGGTCATCGCCGAACCGCTGGCCGAGCCGCTGTCCATCGTCAATGCGCTGAAGCTGACGAGCAACGGCTGCAGCGACTGGCGACAGGGACTGCAGCTGGATTTCTCGGCGGTGCGCTCGCGCCTGACGCTGGCCGGCAGCTATCCGGCCTCCTGCGGCGAGAGAGCGATCAATCTCGGCCTGCTCAGTCACCCGCAGTATGTCGCCGGGGTGTTTCGCGCGCTGTGGCAAGACCTCGGCGGCCGCCTCGGCGGCTCGCGCGCCGGCCTCGTGCCAGACGATGCACGGCTCTTCGCCAGCGCCGATTCGCCGGCACTGGCCGAACTGATCCGCGACATCAACAAGTACAGCAACAACGTCATGGCGCGTCAGCTCTTCCTCACCCTGGGCATCGGCCCAGCGCACGCCAGCGGCGTGCGCGCGCAGGATGGCGAGCGGGCGCTGCGCGACTGGCTGACGGTCCGCGGCCTGGGCTTCCCCGAACTGGTGATCGACAACGGTGCCGGCCTCTCCCGGCGCGACCGCATCAGCGCCGAACACCTCGCCGACCTGCTGGCGCTCGCCTGGAAGGGTCCGTTGATGCCAGAGTTTGCCGCCTCCCTGCCCCTGACGGCGATCGACGGCACCATGAAGAAGCGCCTGCAGGCGAGCGGCGTCGCCGGCCAGGCGCACATCAAGACCGGCAGCCTCGAAGGCGTCAAGAGCATCGCCGGCTATCTGCTCGACCGGTCGGGCAGGTGGCAGATCGTCGTCTTCCTGGTCAACCACGCCAACGCCGCCGCCGCGCAGGCGGCCCAGGACGCGCTGCTCGCCTGGGTCTACCAGCGCAGCCGGTAAAGCGCCGAACGAGAAATCAGCTCGCCTTGGAGACCCAGGCCAAGCGGACAGCTTCGTCGGCGTAGAAGCGGAACTGGTTCTTGCCCATGCGTTTGGCTCGGTACATGGCCTTGTCGCTATGGTCGATGAGGCGGTCTGCCGTCTTCGCGTCGTCCGGATAGACCGATATGCCGACGCTGCAGGAGATCTGGCGCGACGCGCCGGCGAGCATGAACGGCTGGTTCAAGGCCCCCAAGATCTGGTCGGCGACGCGCAGCAGATCGCTGCGTTCGGCCAGGTTTTGCGCCACCACCAGGAATTCGTCACCACCGAAGCGGGCCACCGTGTCTTGCTCGCGCACGCAGCGGCCGAGGCGTTTGGCCGCCTCTTTCAGCAAGTCATCGCCGCTGGCGTGGCCGAGCGTGTCGTTGACCCCCTTGAAGCCGTCGAGGTCGACGAACAGCACCCCCACCCTGCCGCCGCTGCGCTGCGCCTGGACGATGGCGCGTTCGAGGCGGTCGCGGCACAGGCTGCGGTTGGTCAGGCCGGTGAGCGCGTCGAAGTTCGCCCGCCGCCAGTTCTCCGCCTCGGTCAGCTTCTGCTCGGTAACGTCACGCAGGCTGAACTGGATCAGCTCGCGCCCGCCGTGGCGAAAGCTCATCAGATGCACTTCACCGTCCCAGATCTCGCCGCTGGGCCGCCGATGGCGCCACTCGAACACGTGGCGTCCCTCGGCGAGCGCGGCGGCAAGGTGGGATCGCGCTGCCTCGGCCGACGGCGTGCCATCGTATTGCGACGGCGTGGCGACGTCGAGCGGCGTCTTGCCGAGCACCGCTTGGCGATCGCCGAGCTGATAGATTGCGACCGCGGCCTCGTTGCAATCGATGAACACGCCCGTCTGCGGATCCATCACCACCAGCGGCGTATCGGAGTGGGCGAACAGCGCCTTGCTGTACGCTTCGCTTTCCATCAACGCCAGTTCTGCCCGCTTGCGCTCGCTGATGTCGGTGTGGATGCCGATCATGCGGCGGGCCTGGCCTTGGTCATCGCGTTCGACGATCTTGCCGGTGGAGCGGATCCACTTCCATTCGCCGGACTTGGTCTGGCGACGATATTCCATGGTGTGCGCTTCGTCGTCGCGCAAGCATGCCTCGATGACGACGGCCAGCCTGGGGCGATCTTCGGGGTGCACGCTGGCCAGCCAAGCATCCAGGTTGCTGCGAAATTCGTCGACCGAAAAACCGATCATGCCCGGATATTCAGGACTCACCGTCACGTTCCCGGTGCGCAGATTGGCGTCGAACCAGGCTTGATTCGCCGCCGCCAAGGCCAGACGCAGCCGCTCTTCGCTCTGGCGCAGGGTCTCCTCGGCGAGCAGGTGCTCGGTGATGTCCTGGACGATGGAGAAGAGCAGCACCCGCCCACCGACCTGGATCGGCGAGGAGCGGGTCTCGACGCTGCGCACGCTGCCGTCGGCCAGGCGATGCGGGGTGACGAAGAAATTCTGCTCGCGATCGCGAATACGACGCAGGTTCTCTGCAACCTCGGGCGCCGGCAAGGCGCTGATCTGGTCCATCCTCAAGGTCTTGAGGCGCTCGATCGGGTAGCCGTAGAACTTTGACGCCGCGGCGTTGGCATCGATGATTCCCAGGGAATCTTGATCGATCAGGAACATGACCGAGTCGTTGCCCTCGAACATTTGGCGGAAGCGAGCCTCGCTCTGGCGCAACGCCTCCTCGGCGTTCTTCAGGTCCGTCACGTCGCGCGCCGTCGCGTAGGTGACGCCATCGTTGCCGTCGAAGTAGGCGGTCCAGGACAGGTGCACCACGCTGGCGTCCTTGCAGAGGAAGCGGTTCTCGAAACGCAGGGAGGGGCGCAGCGAAACCTGGAGCTTCATTTCGTCTGCCGTCCTCTGGCGATCTTCGGGATGGATGAAGTCCAGGAACGGTTTGGCCAGCAGTTCGCTCTCGTCAAAGCCGAGCATGCGGATGAACGCCGGATTGACCTGCTTGAAGCAGCCGAAGGGATCGGCGATGCACATGGCGTCGGTGGATAGGGCAAAGAATTTGAAATACTGCTCCCGCTCCTGTTCCAGACGCATGCGATCGGTGAAGTCGCGCGCCGTGGCGTAGATCAAGCCTTGGTCTACCGCCGGCGTCGTTCGCCATTCCAGCCACCGGTAGCTGCCGTCTTTGCAGCGATAACGGTTGGCGAAATTGTGTAGCTGTTCGCCGGCCAGTTGGCGCCGCACCGCGGCGTAGGTCGCCTCCCTGTCTTCGGGGTGGACGAAGTCGATGTAAGGGCTGGCGAGCAGTTCCTGTTCGCTGTAGCCGAGCATCGCCATCCAGGCGGGATTGATCTTCAGAAAGCGCCCGCCGACGGTGGCGATGCACACCAGGTCCGGCAGCAGGACAAAGAATTGTTCGAGCCTGGCTTCCGCCTGCTTGCGCTGCGCGAAATAGGTCGCCAGCGCCATGCCGGCGGCCGAAAGGCAGAGCATGTAATAGAAGTAGTTGGCCAAATGGGTCCGCGCCAGGTCGTCGGCGAAAAAGCCCAGCCCCCAATTGGCGCCGAGCAGCCCCTGGATGCCGGTAAGCGCCAAGACCAATACCGTGCCGTGGGCGCCCAGGCGCATCGCCGCCAAGGTGATGAAGAGGTACATCCAGTAGCCGCGCGCCACCTGGCCGAGCGTGTCGTGGAACCAGTCGAGAAACAGCACCTGTCCGACGAGCAGGGACAAGCCCAGGATCAGCGCTGCCTCCGCCACCTTGCGCCAGTCCGCCCAAGCGCTTGGCAGCTTGCGCCACACCAGCAGCAAGGGCATGAACAGCAGAATGGAGAGGGTTGTGCCCGCCAGACGCTGCAGAAAGCTGTAGCTGCCGTTGTAGGGAAGCTGCAGGGCGGCTTGGACCCACCAGGTCATTCCGGTCACCAGACCAACGGCGAGCGCCAGGGCGAAAATCCTGGCGTAATCGCCGAGCGAGGATAGGCCTGGATCGAAGCGTCCCTCGCGCTGCAGGACCCAGACGCCAAGAAAGATGGCTGCCGTATGGCGCACGGCGACGGTGAGCGCAACGCCGAAGGTCTGTCCGCCCGCCAGCAACGCCAGCAGCACGCCAAAGAATACCGCCGGCAACAAGCGCCTGCCGTAGACGCAGATCGCGGCCAAGGCGACGGCGTTGGCGATCCAAACGAAATTGACCAGCTTGGCGCTGCCGAAGACCAGCTGCGTCAGTCTCGCCAACAGCAGGTAGGCGCCGGCCAGGGCGAGCAACCTTGCCACATCATTGCGCGAATACGAAACCATGGATGACCATCGCCTAGTTTGCCAGGGACAGACGGCTGCTTCGTGATCTCGCGTGCAACAGCCGAGGAAACCCGCGCAGCCGCGCCCAGCCCCATACTAAAGACATAATCTATCTGGCTAGCGCGGCGCCAGCAATACCGAAATACGGGTAGAAAGCTATCTAACGCAGCGCGCGCGCCGCCGCCCGCCGACACTCGCTGCTCAGCGCAGCAGCAGCTTGAGCCCCAGCGCGACGAAGATGGCGCCGGCCGTCCGGTCCAGCCACAGGGCGGCGCGCGGCGTGCGCGCGAGCCAGCGGCCGACGTGGCCGGCGAAGTAGCCGAGGCTGACGAACAGGACCACCGCCTGCAGGGTGAACAGGATGCCCAACTGGGCGATCTGCGCCGCCGCGCCGCCGCGACCCGGGTCCACGAACTGCGGCAGGAAAGCCAGGAAGAAGAGCAGCACCTTGGGATTGATGGCGTTGGCGACCAGGCCGCGGCCGAACAGGCGCAGCGATGCGGGCGGCGCCGCAGCGCCGGCGCCCGGCGCCTCGCCGCCGGGGCTTCTGAGCGCCTGGACGCCGAGCCACAGCAGATAGAGGCCGCCGGCGATCTTCAGGGCCAGGAAGGCGGTGGGCGAGGCGGCGATCAGGGCGCTGACCCCGGCCACTGCGAGCAGGGTGTGAGACAGGCAACCGAGGGCGCAGCCCAGGCCGAAGACCATGCCCGCGGTCCGCCCGCGCGACATGCCCAGCCCCAGCACCATCAGGTTGTCGGGGCCAGGTGAGAGGGTGATCAAGACGGCGGCGGCGAGGAAGGCCGTCGCCTGTTCGGGCGCGAGCATGCTAGAGACCGAGTTCGCTCCACAGCGCGTCGACCCGCTGCTTCACCGCTGCGTCCATGACGATCGGCCGACCCCAGTCGCGGGTGGTCTCGCCCGGCCACTTGTTGGTGGCGTCGATGCCCATCTTCGAGCCCAGGCCCGCCACGGGGCTGGCGAAGTCGAGGTAATCGATCGGCGTGTGCTCGGCGATCAGCGTGTCGCGCGCCGCATCGACCCGGGTCGTCAGCGCCCAGATCACCTCCGGCCAGGAGCGGATGTCGATGTCGTCGTCGACCACGATGATGAACTTGGTGTACATGAACTGGCGCAGGAAGCTCCAGATGCCGAACATCACCCGTTTGGCGTGGCCGGGGTACTGCTTCTTCATCGCGACCACGGCGAGGCGGTAGGAGCAGCCCTCGGGCGGCAGGTGAAAGTCGGTGATCTCCGGATACTGTTTCTGCAGCAGCGGCACGAACACTTCGTTCAACGCCAGGCCGAGGGTCGCCGGCTCGTCCGGCGGCTTGCCGGTGTGGGTGCTGTGGTAGATGGCGTCGCGGCGCATGCTGATGCGATCGACGGTGAACACCGGGAACTCCGCCACCTCGTTGTAGTAGCCGGTGTGGTCGCCATAGGGTCCCTCGGCCGCCATCTCGCCGGGATCGATGTGGCCTTCGAGCACGATCTCGGCGCTGGCCGGCACCTGCAATGTCGAGCCCAGGCACTTCGCCAATTCGGTCTTGGCGCCGCGCAGCAGACCCGCGAACTGGTATTCGGAGAGCGTGTCCGGCACTGGCGTCACGGCGGCGAGCAGGGTCGCCGGATCGGCGCCGATGGCCACCGCCACGGCGAAGGGCTGGCCGGGATGGCACAACTGGTGGTCGCGGAAGTCCAGCGCACCGCCGCGATGCGGCAGCCAGCGCATGATCAGCTTGTTGCGCGCGATCACCTGCTGCCGATAGATGCCGATGTTCTGTCGGTCCTTCTCCGGCCCGCGGGTCACGGTCAGTCCCCAACTGAGGAGCGGCGCCGCGTCCCCCGGCCAGCAGGTCTGTATCGGCAGGCGGCCGAGGTCGACCTCCTCGCCCTCCCAGACGATCTCCTGGCAGGCAGGTTGGGCGACGAGCTTGGGCGCCATGTTCAGCACCTGCTTCAACACCGGCAGCTTGTGCCAGGCGTCCTTGAAACCCTTGGGCGGCTCCGGCTCCTTGAGGTAGGCGAGCAGTTCGCCGACACCGCGCAGCACCCGTTTCCAGTCCCCCGCCTGCTCCGCCTCGCGCGCCACCGCCAGCGCCACCCGCTGCGGCGTGCCGAACAGGTTGGCCAGCACCGGCACGGCGTAGCCCTTGGGTCTTTCGAAGAGCAGGGCCGGCCCGCCGGCGCGCAGCACCCGGTCGCAGATCTCGGTCATCTCCAGGCGCGGATCGACCTCGGCGGCGATCCGCTTCAATTCGCCGCGGCTCTCCAGTTGTGCGATGAAATCGCGCAGATCGTGATAGTTCATGAGCTGGATTATATCGTCGTCAGCGCGGCGGGCCGCGTCGTCGCTTGCGCGGCACGTCCGTCGCAAGGACCGCTTCGACGTCTGCGTCTAGGGCGGGTGAGCTTGCTAAGCTCGCGCCGTCGCCTTGCCGATGAAGGCCAGCAGTGGCTCGATCTGGATCGGCTTGTAGAGCACCGCGATTCCCCGGTCGGCCATGCTGCGGATCAGGTTGGGGTCGGTATCACCGGTGAACAGCAGCGCCGGCAGCTCGCTGCCAAATCGCCGCCTCGCCCGCTCGATCACATCGAAACCGGACTCGCCATCGGCAAGTCGGTAGTCCGAGATGACGATATCGGGCGGCGCATCGCCCAGCCGAGCGAACAAGAGGGTGCCGTTGGGAGCGGCGACCACCGAGTTGCCGGCGCCTTCCAGGGCAAGGACGAGCGAATCGAGGACCCGTGGATTGTCTTCGACCAGAGCGATCCTCAGCGCGTGTGCCGCAGGTCCGAGGTCTGCCGCTGTCGCCACGTCTTCCTCTCGCCCAGGTGGCAATTCGATGGCGAACATGGAACCGCGGCCGGGTCGCGACCGCGAACGTATCCTCAGGCCGAGCAGCGCCGCGCACTTGGCAACGATGGAAAGGCCGAGACCGCTACCCCTGCTCTGCGCCTTCGGGTCGAGCTGCCTGAACTCCTCGAAGATGATGCTCATCTGCTCTGCCGCGATGCCGATCCCGGTATCCCATACCTCGAGCCAGCGCTTGCCCTGATGCCGCCGACAGCCGACCAAGACGCCGCCCTTGTCCGTGTAACGAACGGCGTTGGAGACCAGATTGCCGACGATGCGCTGCAGCATCTTCCTGTCGGTTCTGGCAAACGTCGGACAGCGCCGCACGCGAAAGCGAATTCCCTTCAATTGCGCCTCGGTCGCATGGATGGAAGCGATTTCCGCGAGCAGGTCAGCGACGGCAAAGGCGCTGGGGTTGGGCTTGACCACACCCGCATCGAGTTTGCTCAGGTCAAGAATGTCGGTGAGAAGCGCGCTGAGGCTGTCGACGCAATCTTCGACGCTCGCCACGAGTTCAACGCACGCCGGTGGCACCTTGCTTCTCAACACCCCGACGTAGAGATTGAGGGCCGAGAGCGGCTGTCTCAGGTCGTGGCTCGCCGCGGCCAGAAAGCGAGATTTCGAATTGTTGGCCTGCTCGGCCAGTCTCTTCGCCTGGTCCAACTCCGCTTCGCGCTGCTTGAGATCGGAGATATCGACGAATTCCCAAAGCGTTTCGGCATTTTCGCGGTCGAGCATCGCACCCCGCAAGTTCAGCCAGATGACCGTGCCGTCCTTGCGTTTATGCTCCAACTGGACGCTGAAGCTGTTGCCGCTCTCCATCGCAGGATAGGCCGCCGCGCCGATCGCCTGATAGGCTGACTCGGTCACATAGTGTCGTCGGCCATCGATCCCGACCGCCTCGCCGGGAGCGTAACCGAATATCTTCTCGAAGCCCGGGTTGGCCCACTGGATCTTTCGCTCTTTGAACTTTGCGATGCCGAACAGTTCGGTATTGAGGATGGCAGCTTGCTCGATCAGGATGCGCTGGTACTCGTCGTGGGCTTTGCGCAGTTCCTCTTCCGCCTTCTGTCGCACCAGAAGTTCCGCCTGCTGGCCGGCGATCGCCTCTGCAGCGAGAAGGCGCGGGTAGTGCACGGCGATACCGACGATCAGCAACACGGCGCTGTAGACTATCCAATACGCCAAGCCCACCGGGCGATTGAGCGAAGTCATCAAGCCGGCGTTCTCGGCGAAGACCAGTACGCCGACGATCGCCGAGGCGATCAAGATCGTCGCCGCCAAGGCCCGCCGCCCCAGGAATATGCCGGCCGCGATCGCGGCGCCGACAAAAGCCAGGTTGGTAATCGAGCGTATCGATCCGTAGCTGACCACCGCGATGACGCCGATCAAGAGCAAGGTCGCGGTCAGGCCGTAGGCGGCTTCGATCACCCTTCCCGATCGCAGCTGGTACAGGGCGCAAAGTGCGGCCAGGAACAACAGCGCGGGTGCTGCCATCTCGACCGGCGTCACCGTCATACTCGCCGGAACGGCAATCAGCGCAACGCTGCCCAGCAAGACCAGGAGCACCGCGCGCAACTCGCGCCGCATATTCGGCGTGAGAGGGACTGAAAACGGCGACTCGTTCATGTCGTCCTAGACAGCTCGCGCGTGGTGCCTGCCATGACCATATTGCAAATATGCCATTTTTCTATCCAATTTGGTATAGGCAGAATGCATTTGTCGATGCCCCTGGCAAGGGCTCGACCGGTCAGGGGAAGCCGGTCGGCCCCAGCGTCTGCGGATGGCCGAGCCGAGGTGGATCAGCCAATGGCGGACCGACCAAGGGCGTCGGCCGCGGGCAATTCGAACGCCGATCAGGAATTGCCGTTCTAGCCTGGCGCCGGCAGGTGATAGTCGGCGAGCAGGCCGAGAAAGATCGCAGCGCCGACCCAGTTGTTGTGCAGGAAGGCTTTGAAGCAGCCGTCGCGGCCGCGCTCACGGATCAGCGTGTAGTGGTAGCCCATCAGTGCGGCAGCCGCGACTAGCCCGGCGTAGTAGTAGAGCCCGAAGCGCAGCGTCATCCCGATCCATACCAGGATCGCCAGCACCGCGGCGTAGCAGAGCATGACCAGCGTCACGTCGAAGCGGCCGAAGGTGATGGCCGAGGTGCGCATGCCGGTACGCAGGTCGTCGTCGCGGTCGACCATCGCGTATTCTGTGTCGTAGGCGATGGCCCAGAAGATGTTGGCGGCGAGCATGATCCAGGCGATAGCCGGCACGCCACCGACCAGGGCGGCGAAGCCCATGGGGATGCCGAAGCCGAAGGCGATGCCCAGATAGGCCTGGGGGATGGCGAAAAAGCGCTTGGTGTACGGATAGCTGACGGCGAGAAACAGCGCCGCCAGCGACAGTTCCATGACCAGGCGGTTGAGCGGCAAGATCAGGCAAAAGGAAGCGATGGCCAGCCCCGCCGCCAGGATCAGCGATTCCTTCACCGACACCACGCCGGTGACCAGGGGCCGCTCGCGGGTGCGCTTCACCTCGCCGTCAAAGCGCCGGTCGGCGTAGTCGTTGACGATGACCCCGGCCGAGCGCATCAGCACCGTGCCGAGCACGAAGATCCAGACGACGAAGAGCGACGGCCGGCCGTTGCCGGCGACCAACAGCGCCCACAGCGTCGGCCACAGCAGCAGCAGGATGCCGATCGGCTTGTCCAGCCGCATCAGCCTCTCGTAGTGGCCGAGCTTGGTCTTGATCGTTTGCAGATCCATCGTTCCTCGTCTGGCCACGTTCGCCGTTGGCCATCGTCCTATCCAGGCGCAATTGTAAAGCCTGCAGCGCAGGCGCCGCAGCGCCGTGGGCCGCTATAATCACCGCTTCGACGCGCAGCGAGAAAACCATGGGACTGGACCGAGTGCCTTCCGGCAAGGATCTGCCGAACGATTTCAACGTCGTGATCGAGATTCCCATGCACTCCGAGCCGATCAAGTACGAAGTTGACAAGGATTCCGGCGCCATCTTCGTCGATCGCTTCATGTCGACCGCGATGCACTATCCCTGCAACTACGGCTACATCCCGCACACCATCGCCGGCGATGGCGATCCGGTCGACGTCCTGGTGATGTCCCAGTTCGCCCTGCCGCCAGGGGTGGTGGTGCGCTGCCGGCCGATTGGCATGCTGAAGATGACCGACGAAGCGGGCGACGACGCCAAGCTGCTGGCCGTGCCGGTGGACAAGCTGACCACGATGTACCGCAGCATCGTCAGTCCGCGCGATCTGCCGCAGATCGTCCTCGACCAGATCGCCCACTTCTTCCAGCACTACAAGGATCTCGAGCCGGGCAAGTTCGTGCGGATCCAGGGCTGGGTCGGCATCGAAGAGGCGAAGCAGGAGATCATGAACGGCGTCAAGGCCTACAACGACGCCAAGGAGAAGCCGGCGTACTGAAGCTTGACGCGGCCGCTGACGGCCTCAGGCCGCCAGTCGCGCCAGCCATTCGGCGCCGCGCTCGACCGCGACGCGCCCGCGCTGCTCTGGTTGGCGCAGATAGCGCACCAGCAGGGCAGCACCGGCGGCGGGGAAGCGAGCGGCGATGGCGACGAGGTAGGGGGGCAGCGCCGTATCGCTCAGCTTGCATTCGGCGAATCCCACCGGTTCGCCACCCTCGCAGAGTGCAAAGTCGATTTCGCGGCCTTCCTTGTCGCGCACGTAGTGCAGACTCATGGCGCGCCCGGCCGAATCCTGCAGAAAGTGCGCATGGCGCAGAATCATGGTGGCGCAAGCGTTCTCGAAACGCGCCCCCTCGTCGCCCTGAACCAAGCCTGTGTCAAAGAAATAGACCTTCGGCTCCTTGAGCAGCGCACGGGCGATGTTGCGATGGAAGGGGCGCACGGCAAACACGATGTGCAGCGCCTCCAGGATCTCCAGATAGCGTGCCAGCGTGGTCGGCGAAAGCTGCAGGTCGCGCGCCAGCGAGGCGAGCGACAGCGGCGAACCGACGCGATTCCTGAGCATATCGACGAAGACACGCATCGCGCGAATCTCGCCGATGCGCGAGAACTCGAGGATGTCGTCGCGAATCACCCCGTCGAGATAGAGTTGGCGCCAGCGCTCGGCGTCCGTCGCCTGCTCCGCCAGCAAGGGTTCGGGAAATCCTCCCCGCTCGAGGATGCGCGCCAAGGCCGCCTCCGGCGTGGCACCCGACGCCGTGACCCATTCCTTGACGGTCACCGGATGCAGGCGCCAGGAGAAGTAGCGCCCGGCCAGGGATTCGCCCGACTGGCGGAAGGCGTCGAGGCGCGCGCTGCCGGTCACCAGCAGCGCTTGCCCTTCGCTCCGACCATCGCTGACCCCCTTCAGCCAGGCTCTCCAGCCCTCCATCTTGTGCAGTTCATCGAACACGACCAGCCCGGCGGCGGGCAACCAGCTTCGCTCGAGGATGATGCGGCGGTCGCCCGCGACGTCCCAATTGAGCACCTGCGCCTTGGGCCAGGCGCTCGCCAGCGAACGGGCGAGGGTGGTCTTGCCGGTCTGCCGCGGGCCGGAGAGGAAGACCATCTTGCGCTGCAAATCGGCCTGGATGAACGGGGTCAGGGTGCGCTCCATTCCGACTATTTTCCATGGCAATGGAAAATAGTCAAGACGCTACGCCAATCGACTGGAAAAAAGTCGGCTGCGGCCGCGGCTTGGCTTCCCCTGGCGCCGGCCTCAGGCCGCCCCGGCCTGGCTGGGCAGGCTCACGCTGATCGTGGTCTGGTTGTCCGCGTCGGAGACCTCGAGCGCGATCGAGCCGTGCTGCGCCTCGGCCAGCAGGCGCGCCGAATAGGTACCCAGGCCGGTGCCGCCCTGTTTGCCGTGGGTGACGAATTTTTCGAAGAAGCGCTCACGGATCGCCGCCGGCACGGCGCCGGTGTTCCTGATGGTCAGGCGCAGCGGCGAGCCCTGGTAGATGGTCGCGGTCACGGTCGAGCTGTCGGGCGCCGCCTCGCAGGCGTTCTTCAGCAGATTCTGGAACAGCGAATAGCAGAGCATGGCGTCGCCGGAGGCGAGCAGGGCGTCGTCGGCGACGCCATGGGGGGTGGCCACGACGATGGTCAGGTCCTTCACCGCGAACATCTTGCGCGCCAGCTCGGCCAGGCGGCGGATGATCTGGCAAACCGGGACCGGTTTCGGGTCGAGCGCGAAGCGTCCCATCTCGATCTTGTACAGCTCGGCCGAGAGGTTGATCATGTCGAGCACCTGCAGCGCCGTCTCCTCGACCATGCGCATCTGCTCGCGCTGATCCTGGCTCAGATTGGCGGCCTCGGTCAGGCCCTGGACCAGGCCGATGATGCCGGCCAGCGGGCCCTTCATGTCGTGGCGGGTGATGTGCTCGACGTCCTCTTTGAGCCGCGCGGCGTCCATCATGCCGTCGTAGTCGGCCTGCAACTGGCGGTGCAGCTCGACGTAGCGCATGAAGTTCCTGACGCGAATCTTGAGCCCGTCCGGATCGATCGGCTTGGTGACGAAATCGACGGCGCCCAACTCCATGCCCTTGAGCCGCGCGTCCTCGCCGGTCATGGCGGTGACGAAGATCACCGGAATGTGCTCGGACGACGGGTGGCCACGCAGGCTCCGCGCCACCTCGAAGCCGTCCATGCCCGGCATCATGATGTCGAGCAGGACCAGGTCCGGCGGCGTATCCGATTGGCAGATGGCCAAGGCCTTCTCGCCGTTGTGCGCGATCTTGACCCGGTACTCGTCCTTGAACAGCGCCGAGAGCAGATGCAGATTGTCGGGCGTGTCGTCGACCACCAGGATGGTCGATCTTTCCTTCACCTTCTCCAGCGGCGCCGCTCGATCCGGGTCGGCGGCGGTCGGCGCCGGCTCGCCCTTGAGCTTCACCGCGACCCCCGTTCCCGCCATCGCCAGCGCCGGGTCGATCGGCCCGTTGTGCCGCGGCTTCCAACCCAGCACTTTTTCGATGCGGTCGGACAGCCGCCCCGCGGTGTAGGGCTTGACCAGCAGCTCGGAGACACCCGCCTTGATCGCTTGCATGACGCGCTCGCGTTCGGCCTCGGCGGTGATCATCAGGAAGGGCATGGCGAAGAACTGCGGGCTGGCGCGCAGCGAGAGCAGAAACTCGAGCCCGTCCATGACCGGCATGTTCCAGTCGGAGAGCACCATGGTGATCGGCTGGGTGGCGACGATCTTCAGCGCCTCGGCACCATTGGCTGCCTGGAGGATGCGCGAGGCGCCGAGCTGGCGCAGCTGGTTGCAGGTGACCTTGCGCATCGACTCGAAATCGTCGACCACGAGAAAGGTGCCCTGCTTCAGGCGCTCGCTCAGCGATGGCCCGGCCGCGGCGGGGCTGGCGGATTTGGCAAAAGGAAAGTTCATCGATCAGTTCCCGGTGATGCGGTCGAGTTGTTGTTTCTTTTTCGCCATGTCCTCGTCCGAGTCGGCGTAGCGCCGGGCGACGGCGCGAAACTCCTCCTGGATGTCGACGAAGGCGTCGATCAGGTCCGGGTCGAAATGGCTGCCGCGGCCCGCGGTCATCACCTGCACCGCCTGCTCGTGGCTCATGCCCGACTTGTACACCCGGCGACTGATCAAGGCGTCGTAGACGTCGGCCACCGCCATCAGGCGCGCCGCGATCGGGATGTCGTCGGCCGAGAGTCCCTCGGGATAACCGCTGCCGTCCCACTTCTCCTGGTGCGACAGGGCGATGGTCTTGGCGAAGGCGAGGAAGTCGACGTTGGTGCCGAGCGCTCGTTCGGCGTGCTCGATGGCGTCGCGACCGAGGGTGGTGTGGGTCTTCATGATCTCGAACTCCTCGGGCTCGAAGCGCCCCGGCTTCAACAGGATGCGGTCGGGGATGCCGACCTTGCCGATGTCGTGCAGCGGCGCCGACTTGAACAGCATGTCGATGTTGGTGTCGGTCAGGAACCAGGCGAAGCGCGGATGACCGCGCAGCTTCTCCGCCAGCAGTTTGATGTAGAACTGGGTGCGGCGGATGTGGTTGCCGGTGTCCGAGTCGCGCGTCTCGGCCAGGGAAGCCATGGCCAGGATGGTGACGTCCTGGATCGCCGTCACCTCGCGCGTGCGCTTGGCCACCTCGGTTTCGAGGAAATCGTTCTGGTCGCGCAGAAAATCGGCGCTGGCCTTCAGCGCCAGGTGGTTCTTCACCCGCGCCATGACGATCGGCGGGCTGATCGGTTTGGTGATGTAGTCGACCGCGCCGAGTTCGAGTCCCTTGCGCTCGTCCTCCACCTCGGCCTTGGCGGTGAGGAAGATGATCGGAATGTGCATGGTCTTTGGATCACGCTTGAGCCGGCGACACACCTCGTGGCCGTCCATGTCCGGCATCATGATGTCGAGCAGGATCAGATCCGGCGGCGAATCGGAGGCAGCGATCTTGAGCGCCTTCTCGCCGCCGTTGGCCACCTTCACCTTGTACTCGTCCTTGAGCAGGCTGCTCATCAGGGTCAGGTTGTCGGGAGTATCGTCGACCACCAGAACCGTGGCCCGGTGGACGAAATCGAGCGACTCCATGGACTATCCTTTCATGACGGTGTTGCGTTGACGGCAGCGGGCGGGGGGCGGCTTGGCTCGACGGTCGGCTTGCCGACCGCGATCTCGGAGGCGTCGAGGATGTCGTTGATGATGCCCAGCAGCTGTTGGCTCGCGCTTTGGATCTGCCCGATGCAATCGCGCTGCTGCGGTGTCACTTCGCCCTGCAGCGCCAGCTGCGCCATGCCGATGATGGCGTTCATCGGCGTGCGGATCTCCTGCCTCAGGTTGGCGAGGAAGTCTGACTTCATCTTGGTCGCATCCTCGGCCAATTCCCTGGCGAAGCGCGTGGCCTCCTCGGACTGCTTGCGCTCGCTGATGTCGGTCACCATGGCGAAGGAGCCGATCCGCTTGCCCTGCGTGTCGAGCAGCGGCGTGGCGTTGAACAGGCAGGGCACGTTGCCGCCGTCGGGGCGGCGCAGCGCCACTTCGTAGG
>JAHFRE010000117.1 GCA_023258955.1 Sterolibacterium sp. | reverse complement strand
TCTCCTCGAACTTGGCCGGCTGCGCCGTCTCCAGGCAGACCAGCGGCACGCCCTCGTCGCGGTGACGGCGGCCGACGGCGATGCCGTCGGCGGTGTGGGTATCGACCAGGACCCCGTGGCGCTGCCAGACCTCGCGTATGGTGTCCAGGCGTCCGGCGTGGTCGTTGCTGCCGGCGACAAAGCCGAAGCGGCCGATGGCCGCGAACTCGGCGCTGGCGGACAGATCGATGGCGCCGCCGGGCCGTTCCAGCCGCGCCCAGAGTTGGCGCACCCGCGCGCCGTCGCGCCCGACCAGATCGAAGGCGAAGCGCTCGAAGTTGGAGGCCTTGGAAATGTCCATCGACGGGCTGCTGGTCTGGCGCGTCTCCTCATTGCTGCGCGGCCGATAGAGCCCGCTCCTGAAGAATTCGTCGAGGACGTTGTTCTCGTTGGTGGCGAGGATCAGGCGGCGCACCGGCAGGCCCATCATGCGCGCGATGTGACCGGCGCAGATGTTGCCGAAGTTGCCCGAGGGCACGGCGAACGACACCTGCTGGCCTTCGTGCTCGGTGGCGGCGAAATAGCCCTTGAAGTAGTAGACGACCTGGGCTGCGACCCGCGCCCAGTTGATCGAGTTGACCGTGCCGATTCGGTGCCTGGCCTTGAAGCCGTGGTCGTTGCTGACCGCCTTGACCATGTCCTGGCAATCGTCGAAGACACCGCGCACGGCGACGTTGAAGATGTTCGGGTCGGCCAGCGAAAACATCTGCGCCGTCTGGAAGCGGCTCATCTTGCCCAGGGGCGAGAGCATGAAGACGCGGATGCCGCGCTTGCCGCGCATCGCGTATTCGGCCGAGGAACCGGTGTCGCCGGAGGTGGCGCCGAGGATGTTGAGCTCCTCGCCGCTATTGGCCAGCGCGTACTCGAACAGATTGCCCAACAGCTGCATCGCCATGTCCTTGAAGGCGAGCGTCGGCCCGTTGGACAGACCGAGCAGGGCGAGACCGGGCTCCAGCCAGCGCAGCGGCGTGATCTGTGTCGCGTCGTCGCCGGCGCGGGCGTTGCAATAGATCTGCGGCGTGTAGGTGCGCGCCACCAGTTGCTGCAGATCGGCCTCGGGGATGTCGTCGGCGAACAGCCGCATCACCTCGAAGGCCAGGTCGGCGTAGGAGAGCGTGCGCCAGCGCGCCAGCTCGTCGCTGCCAATCCGCGGATAGACCTCGGGCAGGTAGAGGCCGCCATCGGGGGCCAGGCCGGCGAGCAGGATTTCGCTGAAGCTTCGGGGCGGCGCCGCGCCGCGGGTCGACAGGTAGGCCATCTACTTGTCGAGCGCTTCGAGGCGCAGGCGGATGACCGCGCGTCGGACCACCGGCAACGCCTGCATCTTGCTGATCGCCGCGTCGATGCGCTTTTCCCGCGCCAGGTGGGTGAGCATGATGATGTCGGTCTGCTCCTCGCCTTCGCCCGGCTCGCGCTGGATCATGGCATCGATCGAGATGCCCTCGTCGGCCAGGATGCGGGTGATGTCGGCCAGCACACCGGGCTTGTCCTCGACCCGCAGGCGCAGGTAGTAGCTGGTCTCCACCTCGGTCATCGGCAGGATCGGCGTATCGACCACGGCGCTCGGTTGGAAGGCCAGGTGCGGCACGCGGTGCTCCGGATCGGCGGTGTGCATGCGCGTCACATCGACCAGGTCGGCGATCACCGCCGAGGCAGTCGGCTCGGCGCCGGCGCCCTTGCCGTAGTAGAGCGTCGCCCCGACCGCGTCGCCTTGCACCAGCACCGCGTTCATCGCGCCTTCGACATTGGCGATCAGGCGGCGCGCCGGGATCAGCGTCGGATGCACGCGCAGCTCGATACCGGCGGCGGCCTTGCGGGTGATGCCCAGGAGCTTGATGCGGTAGCCGAGCTGTTCCGCGTACTTGATGTCGGCGGCGTCGAGGGCGGCGATGCCCTCGATGTAGGCCTTGTCGAATTGCATCGGAATGCCGAAGGCGATCGCCGCCATGATGGTCAGCTTGTGCGCCGCGTCCACGCCGTCGATGTCGAAGCTCGGATCGGCCTCGGCGTAGCCCAGGCGCTGCGCCTCTTTCAGCACCTCGGCGAAGGGCAGGCCCTTGTCGCGCATCTCCGAGAGGATGAAGTTGGTCGTGCCATTGATGATCCCGGCGATCCAGGCGATGCGGTTGGCCGTGAGGCCCTCGCGCAAGGCCTTGATGATCGGAATGCCGCCGGCCACCGCCGCCTCGAAGGCGACCATGACGCCCTTCTGCTGCGCCAGCGCGAATATTTCATTGCCGTGCTTGGCAAGCAGAGCCTTGTTGGCGGTGACCACGTGCTTGCCGACGCCGATCGCCTCCAGCACCAGCTCGCGGGCGATGCCGCAGCCGCCGATCAGCTCGACGACGATGTCGATCTCCGGATCGTTGACCACGGCACGGGCGTCGTCGGTGATCGCCACCGCGCCTGCGGTGACGCGCTGCGCCAGTTCCAGGTTCTTGTCGGCGACCCGGGTGATGCGGATCGGGCGGCCGGCGCGGCGCGTGATCTCCTGCTCGTTGCGGCGCAGCACCGTATAGGTGCCCGCACCGACCGTGCCGATGCCGAGCAGGCCGACGTTGATGGGTTTGACCGACATTAGAGGCTCCGCCGCTTGCGATAGCGTTCGAGGAAGTGCGCGACGCGGCCGAGGGCCTCGGTCAGGTCGTCGGCGTTGGGCAGAAAGACGACGCGGAAGTGGTCGGGCTGCGGCCAGTTGAAGCCGCTGCCCTGGACCAGCAACACCCGCTCCTGCTCCAGCAGCTCGAGGATGAACTGCTGGTCGTCGTCGATCGGATAGAGCTTGGGATCGAGCCGCGGAAACAGATACATCGCCGCCTTCGGCTTGACGCAGCTGACGCCGGGGATCGCCGTCAGCAGCTGCCAGGCCAGGTCGCGCTGCTTGGCCAGGCGGCCGCCCGGGGCAACCAGATCCCTGATGCTCTGGTAGCCGCCCAGCGCCGTCTGGATGCCGAGCTGGGCCGGCACGTTGGAGCACAAGCGCATCGAGGCGAGCATGTTGAGACCCTCGATGTAGTCGTGGGCGTGGCGCTTCTCGCCCGAGACCACCATCCAGCCGGCGCGGAAGCCCGGCGCCCGGTAGTTCTTCGACAGGCCGTTGAAGGTAATGCAGAGGACGTCTTCGGCCAGCGCCGCGATCGAGGCGTGGCTGGCGCCGTCGTAGAGCACCTTGTCGTAGATCTCGTCGGCGTAGACGATCAACTGGTGGGTGCGGGCGATCTCCAGGATTTCCAGCAGCAGCTCCGGCGGATAGAGGGCGCCGGTCGGATTGTTCGGATTGATGATGACGATGGCGCGGGTGGTGGGCCCGATCTTGGCGCGGATGTCGTCCAGATCGGGCAGCCAGCCGGCACCTTCGTCGCAGACATAGTGGCGGGCGACGCCGCCGGAGAGGCTGACCGCGGCGGTCCACAGCGGGTAGTCGGGGGCGGGCACCAGCACCTCGTCGCCCGCATCGAGCAGCGCCTGCATCGCCATCACGATCAGTTCGGAAACGCCATTGCCGACGTAGATGTCTTCCACCTGCACGCCGGCGATCTTCTTTTCCTGGGTGTAGTGCATGATCGCCTTGCGTGCCGCGAACAGGCCCTTCGATTCGCAATAGCCGGAGGCCGCGGGCATGTTGTGGATCATGTCCTGGACGATTTCCTCCGGGGTCTCCAGGCCGAAGGGCGCGGTGTTGCCGATGTTCAGCTTGATGATGCGCTGGCCGTCGTCCTCCATCTCCTTTGCGCGCGCCAGCACCGGGCCGCGGATGTCGTAGCAGACGTTGGCGAGCTTGGCTGACTTGAGTACAGGTTGCATGATCGGTTTACGCAGGGTGGGTCGAATCGCGCGCCGGCGGCCAATCCGCGAGCGCCGGCCCATTATATAATGCCCCGCACCCCAAGCCACGCCGGACTTCGCAGTCGATGAAGCTGCAACGAGACACCTTTCCCGAGCGCAACCTGATCACCGCATACGGTGACGCTCACGTCGAGATCAACCGCGAACGGCATGAGGCCAGCCTGGTCATCCTGCCCGATCGGCTGATCACGGGCTGGGGCCGGGGCGGCTTCGAACGCCTGAGCGAGGCCGACTTCGCCCAGATCGCCGATTTGGCGCCGGAGATGCTGATCTTCGGCAGCGGCAGCCGCCAGCGCTTCCCGGCACCAGCTTTGCTGCGGCCGCTGATCACGGCGCGGATCGGCTATGAGATCATGGACCGGGCGGCGGCGGCCCGCACCTACAACGTACTGATGCTGGAGGGGCGCATGGTCGCCTGCGCTCTGCTGATCGATTGATCAGGCGGCCTTGCCCAGGCTGATGTGCTGGTCGCGGCACAGGTTCGCGAACGCCTCGCTCGCCAGATAGTCGTATTCGCGCCGCCGCGCCGCGGCGATCGCATCGTCGGCGTCGCCCGCGCCGACAGCCGGGTGGCACATGATCAGCCCGCGGTCTGGGCAGGCGGCCAGCCAGGCCGCCATCAGCCCGGGAAAATCCGCGCTGGCGCGCAGCGAATAGACGCCGGCGAACCAGGAAGGGCTGACCACCCCGCCTCGCCGCAATCGGCTCGCCATGCCGCGGCAGAGCAACTTCAAGATGCGCGCCTTGAACGGCGCGTCGCCGCCGTCGGCGAGCGCATCGGGGGCGCGCACGTAGGGCTTGTCTGTGCCGTTCCAGCGCAGGGCGATGGCGGCCGCCAGAGCATCGCGCACCCCGGGCAGCGCGTGCACGTGCTCGTGGCCGTCGATAAAATCGGGCAGGGCATCTTGCACCTGGCTGAAGGCATCGATCTGGCGCAGCAATTCGCTCAACAACGCCTGGCGCGGCATGCCCGGCAGGCGCGAGCGCAGCAGCCAGTAGGAGAGGGGGCGCGCCGCGCGGCCGAACGGCTCGGTCAGGTTGAAGTGCAGGCCCAGATCAACCGCCTGCCGGTGCGGAAGTAGCCGCCGCCCCGCCCCCGGCCAGCAAGGCGCCAGCGAGAAACAGCTGACCGCGGAGAGGCGACGCGCCTCGACCAAACGCAAGATGCCGTCGCAAATGCCTTCGGACTGGCCGTAATCGTCGGCGCAGAGGATCGCCCGGCGAGGGCTCAAGGCTTCTTGTCCCGATCGCCGCTGATGCGGGCGACGAAATAGTGCGGCCGCAGCTTCACTTCGGCGAAGATGCGGCCGATGTACTCGCCGAGCACGCCGATCGACATCAGCTGGACGCCGCCGAGAAAGGTGATGGCGACGGTCAGCGTCGGCCAGCCGGCCAGATCCGTGCCGTAGAGCAAGGTATCGACCACCACCACCAGCGCATAGAAGATCGAGGCCAGGGAAATGACGCCGCCGATCACCGACCAGACGCGCAGCGGCAGATTGGAAAAGGAAGTGATGCCGGTGAGGCCCAGGCCGAGCAGGCGCCACAGATTGAAGCTGCTGTCGCCGCCGCGCCGCTCATCGGTGCGCGAAACCACCGCCAGCCGCGTGAAGCCGACCCACTGGTAGAGTCCCTTCATGAAGCGGTTGCGCTCCGGCATGGCGCGCAGGGCGTCGAGGATGCGCCGGTCGAGCACGCGAAAGTCCTGGGTGTTCTCTGGGATCTTCAGCGGTGCGCCGAGATTGAGCAGGGTGTAGAAGCTGCGCGTGAACCAGCGCTTCAAGGGGCCTTCGCCCTCGCGGCTGGCGCGCACGCTGTAGACCATGTCGTAGCCGTTGCGCCAATGCTCGAGGAAGCGTGGAATCAGCTCCGGTGGATGCTGGAAGTCGCCGTCGATCAGCACCGCCACGTCGCCCCTGGCGTGGTCTATGCCCGCCGTCAGGGCGAGCTCTTTGCCGAAGTTGCGCGACAGCTCGATCAGGGTCAGCGGCAGCGAGCCGAGCTGCGCCCGCAGCAGTTCGACGCTGTTGTCGCGACTGCCGTCGTCGACCACGATCAGTTCGTGGCGCAGGCCCAGACCAGCGAGAATCGCGTGCAGGGTCTGCAGCAGGGCGACGATGTTGGCGGCTTCGTTGTACACCGGCACGATGCAGGTCACCAATGGCTCGGCCGGACGCTCGGCAGCCTGCAGGCGCAGCAGGTGCGCCGGGACGTATGCGTCGTTCATGGGGCGATCCTTCGGTACGGCCGGGCCGCCCCAACGTTCAGAGCCGCCCCCTCGGGGGGCAGCGCACGAAGTGAGCGTGGGGGCGGTTTCATGCTAGCGCGTTGGCGCCGGCCCCGGGCGCTGTTCGCGCAGCAGGAGCATGGGGCCCGAGTTGTTTTCGAATCGGCCGACCTCGGCAAAGCGGTCGCGAATCTGCGGCGGCAGGGTCTGCAACTGCTCGGGTCCCACGGCGATGAAATCTACGCTGTCGTTGTCGAGCAGGGCCAGCAACTCGCCGCCATCGGTGACATTCTTCGCCCGCCCCGCCGAGTAGAAGGCCGCAGAAAACGCCGGTCGCGCCCGCCAGTAGAGCAGGCGGCTGCTTGGTCCGGGCTGCTGGGCCTGCCAGGCCGAGACCAATCGCTTCTGCGATGAACCAGCGCGCTCCGGCCAGCCGACGAAGACCACGCACACCGCAACCAGGGCTACGCCGCTGATGCTGGCTAGCCACGGCAGGGCGCGACCGCTGCCGGGCCGGCGATCGCGGCACCAGAGCTCGGCCGCGAGCAGGGCGAAGCCGGGCAACATCGGCAGCGAATAGGGCCAGATGATGTTGCGCGAAAAGCTGAAGAACAGCAGCGGCATGGCGCTCCACAGCGCCAGGAAGATCAGATAGCCGTCGCCGTCGTGGCGCAACAGCGCCGGGATCATTCGGCGTCGGCCGAGCAGCCAGACCAGCATCGCCAGCGACCAGGGCAGCCAGGCAGAGATCGCGTGGATCCAGATCATGCCCAGCGGGGTGGCGTGCGAAAAACCGTAGCGGTCGCCGCGCCAGCCCGAATCGAGAAAGCGGTGTACGTGCTCGCCCATGATGAAATAGTCGAGAAAACCCGGCGTCCGCATCTCCGCCAAGGCGTACCAGGGCAGAGCGATCAGCAGCATCAGCAGCGTGCCCCGCAGCCAGGGCAGGGATTTCCAGCAGGCAGCGAGCTTGCCGCGCAGGAGCAGCCAGGGGCCGATCGGCAAGGCCACCAGAACCAGGGCGAGCGGTCCCTTGGCGAGCAGGCCCAGGCCCAGACCGACGAAGAACAGATAGCCCCAATAGGGGCGGGCCCGCGCCATGGTGCGCCAGAAGGCGACCATCGACAAGGTCACGGCGAAGGCCAGCGCCGGATCGGTCATCACCGCCCCGGCCGAGATGTAGAACAGCAGGCTGCTCGTTAGCAGCAGCGCCGCCACCAGCGCTCCGTCGCGCCCGCCGTGGCGTCGCGCCAGGCTGGCGACCAGGCCCAGCGAGGCGAGCGAGAGCAGCAGCGCAGGTAGACGGGCAGCGAATTCGTTCACCCCGAAGAGCGCCATCGAAGCCGCCGACAGCCAGGTCGATAGCGGCGGCTTGGCCCAGAAGGGAATACCGTAGTCCTGCTGCAGGCTCACCCAGTCGCCGCTCTCCAGCATCTTGCGGGCGATCTCCGCGTAGCGCGCCTCGGTGGTATCGTTTAGCGGAATGAGGACCATCGCCACCAGGCGCAGCGCCAGCAGCACCAGCAGCACCCAGCCTGCGCGGGACCGCCACTTCTGAGGAAAATCGGTTCCCATCGGCGAAGAAATCGGTCAATGTTTTGGCGGGGACAGCGGGCAGGTGGGAGCGAAAACATCTTACCCGATCTGTCCGGAAACCGGCAAACAGTCAAGCCAGCTGCGCCGGTCCGGGCGGCCAGGGATCGGCCTATAATGCCGGCCACATTCATCATCGATGGCCGAAACTGGATCGATGCAAGGCCGCCCCCTCCCCTCTCGCCACGCCCTCTTCGCGCTATTCCTCGCTTTCACCCTGGTCTGGGTCGGGGGGCTGGGCTTTCGCAAATTGGCCGGTCCCGACGAGGGTCGCTACGCGGAGATCGCCCGCGAAATGCTGGTCTCGGGCGACTTCGTCACACCACGGCTGGATGGCCTCAAGTACTTCGAAAAACCACCGCTGCAATATTGGGCGAGCGCAGCAGCGCTGGCCGCCTTCGGCCAGAGCGAATGGGCGGCCCGCCTGTGGGCCGGCACGACCGGCTTTCTGTGCGTGCTGCTGACCTATTTCACCGGCTGCCGCCTGTTCGGTCGCAAGGCCGGCCTGCTCGCCGCCGCCGTGCTGGGCAGCAGCCTGCTGTTCCTGCTGGTCGGCCACATGAACACCCTCGACATGGGGCTCGCCTTCTTTCTCAATCTGGCTGTCGCCGGCGTACTGTTGGCCAACCGCGAACCCGAACAGGCGCGGCGCTGGATGCTCACGACCTGGACCGCCCTGGCCCTGGCCGTGCTTTCCAAGGGACTGGTAGCGCTGCTCCTGCCCCTCGCGACGCTGCTCGCCTACAGCCTGCTGACCAGGGATTTCGCGCCCTGGCGGCGTCTGCACCTGGCCATCGGACTGCCGCTGCTGCTGCTGCTCACCGCCCCCTGGCACCTCGCCGTCTCGCTGGCCAACCCGGATTTCTTCCACTTCTATTTCATCCACGAGCACTTCGAGCGCTTTCTCACCACGGTGCACGGCCGCTACCAGCCCTGGTGGTACTTTCTGCCCATCCTCGCGGCGGGCGCCCTGCCCTGGACCACGGTCATGGCACAGGCGCTGGCAACCGCCTGGCGCAGCACTGATGCAGCGCTCGCCGCCAGGCGCCTGCTGCTCGTCTGGAGCGCCGTGGTGTTAGGCTTCTTCAGCGCCTCCGGCTCCAAGCTGCCTCCCTACATCCTGCCCATGTTTCCGGCGCTGGCCCTGCTCGCCGGCGACTGGTTGGCCCGCGCCCAACGCCGGACCCTGTTGATCCACCTGGGGTTGGCGACGCTGGCCGCTGTCGCCGCCCTGCTCCTGACAACGCGGGTGCCGGGTCTGGCGGGAAAGGAGTTCGAAAAGTTGCCGATGGCCAGCTACGCCCTGACCCTGGGCAGCGCCACCGGACTCTGGTTCGCCGGCGGCGTCCTCGCTCTGGCCCTCGTCTGGCGCGAGCGTATTGTGGCGGCGATCCTGGCGCTGGCAGCGAGCGCCCTGGCGGCCGGCCTCTGCGCCTTGATCGGGCACGATGTGTTCTCGCCCCTCGGTTCGGGCTACCATCTCGCCCGACAGCTGCCCTACCGTCCGGAAATTCCCTTCTACAGCATCCATATGTACGACCAGACCCTGCCCTTCTATCTTGGCCGCACCCTGACCCTGGTCGAATTTCGTGGCGAACTGGCCTTCGGCCTGGACGCCGAACCGGAACGCGGCCTGGCGACGGTGGCGCGCTTCGTCGAGCGCTGGCGCCAGGATGGCCAGGCCTACGCGGTGATGCCCGATACCACCTACGCGGAACTGGCGCGCGAGCAGCTGCCCATGGTGGTGGTCGCCCGCGACCCGCAGCGCGTCGTGGTGGCAAAGCCGTGACCCCGATCAGCTTCTCCTTGGTGCTGTTCGGCGTCCTGCTCAACGCCGCCGCCCAGCTCCTGCTCAAGGCCGGCACCAACGCGGTCGGCCGTTTCGATTTCAATCTGGCCAACATCGTTCCGATCGGCCTGCGGCTGGCCCTGGAACCGCACATCCTGGGCGGCCTGGGCTGCTATGTGGTGAGCGTGGTGGTGTGGATCATGGCGCTCTCACGGGTGCCGGTGAGCGTCGCCTATCCGATGCTGTCGATCGGCTACGTGGTCAACGCCCTGGTCGCCTGGCAGTGGTTCGGCGAGGCCTTGGCGGCGCAAAAAATGGCCGGCATCGGCTTCATCATCGTCGGCGTCTATTTGGTAGCCCGCTCATGAAGGACTTGCCGCCGGGCCGCCCCAAGGCAAGGCCAACGTACGACATGGCGCCGCATAGCGGCGAACAATCGTCACCCCTTCCAGCGGGGAAGGGGCCGGGGGATAGGTCGTGACTTTCCTTCCCTTCACCCGCCCCAGCATCGACGAGGCGACCATCGCCTCGGTCGCCGCGGTGCTGCGTTCGGGCTGGATCACCAGCGGTCCCAAGGTGAAGGAGTTCGAGGCGGCGCTCTCCAGCTATTGCGGCGGTCGGCCGGTGCGCGCCTTCAACTCCGGCACCGCCACCCTGCAGGTGGCGTTGACCCTGGCCGGGGTGGCGCCTGGCGACGAGGTCATCACCACACCGCTGACCTGGGTGGCGAGCGCCAACGTGATCCTCGCGGCGCAGGCGCGACCGGTGCTGGTGGATATCGATCCGGCCACGCGCAACATCGACCTCGACGCGGTGGAAGCAGCGGTCAGCGCCAAGACCCGGGCGCTGCTTCCGGTCGATCTGGCCGGGCTGCCGGTGGACCGCGACCAGCTCTACCAGATCGCCGCCCGCCACAAGCTGCGCGTCATCGAGGACGCCGCGCAGTCGCTCGGCGCCTGCTGGAACGGCAAGCGCATAGGCGAAAGCGGTGATTTCGTCTCCTTCAGCTTTCACGCCAACAAAAACGTCACCACCGGTGAAGGCGGCGCCCTGGTGCTGCCGCAAGACATCGATCCGGCGCTGTGCGAGCGGCTGCGCTTGCAGGGTGTGTCGCGCCGCGCCGACGGCGAGATGGATGTCGATGTGCTGGGCGGCAAGTTCAACCTGACCGACATCGCAGCAAGCATCGGCCTGGGCCAGTTGCCCCGACTGGCCGAATTCGGCGAGCGCCGCCGGAGCTTGGCGAGACGCTATTTCGCGGCCTTCGACGCCCAGCCGATCGCCGGCCTGGAACTGCCGTCACGCGATTTCGAGAACAGCAACTGGCACATGTTCCAGCCGTTGTTGCCGCCGGGCACCGATCGGGGTAGCTTCATCGCCGCGATGGCAGAGCGCCAGATCGGGGTCGGCGTGCACTATCCGGCGCTGCACCTGTTCAGCCTCTATCGCCGGCTGGGCTTCGCCCTCGGCGACTATCCGCAAGCCGAGCGGGTCGGCGCGCGAACGATTACACTACCGCTGTTTCCGGCGATGGCCGACGCCGATGTCGATCGCGTCTGCGAAGCCGTCGCGCAGAGCCTGTGCTAGATGGAGCGGGCCGAAAACACCCTACCAACAATGCCAAAACCAGAAATTTCCATCGTCATTCCGGTCTACAACGAAGAGGCCGGGCTCGCCGCCCTGTTCGCCCGCCTCTATCCGGCGCTCGACGCCCTGGGTGCCCGCTACGAGGTGGTCTTCATCAACGACGGCAGCCACGATCGCTCCGCCGCCCTGCTGCGTAGCCAATACGAAGCGCGGCCGCTGGTGACGCGGGTGATCCTGTTTGCCGCCAATTTCGGCCAGCACCTGGCGATCTCCGCCGGTTTCGAGCACGCGCGGGGCGACATCGTCATCACCCTCGACGCCGACCTGCAGAATCCGCCGGAGGAGATCGGCCAGCTGGTGGCGAAGATGCGCGAGGGCTACGACTACGTCGGCACGGTGCGCCGCGACCGCCAGGACAGCCTGTTTCGGCGCTGGGCGTCGCGCGCCATGAATCGCCTGCGTGAGAAGATCACCCGCGTCCGGATGACCGACCAGGGCTGCATGATGCGCGCCTATTCGCGCCCCATCGTCGCCGCGATCAACGCCTGCCGCGAAGTGGCCACCTTCATTCCGGCGCTCGGCTACTCCTTCGCGATGCGTC